>JBCCLR010000157.1:0-9191 GCA_039026755.1 Pseudomonadota bacterium
AGAAAAGCGATGGACGAAGAAGGAAGTGGAACACTGCTGATGGAAATTGTATCAAGACCCAACCGCTCGTTCGTGCCTGTGGTTTGGAAAACAAACTCCAGGTCACCGATGCCAGATGCTGCATCAAGCAAGCTCCCAAAAATCGAAAAGTGCTGAAATGCCCCGCTTTCAGCTGTGGGCGCATTCAATTCGGTAGAGAACAGTTGCCGATTGTTGTTGGGATCAACTTCAAAAATGGCAAGACGCTCACCCGCCGCTTTGACTTCGAAAAAGTCATAAAAGCTCGAGCTTGAAGGCTCAAAGCGCTCACTGGATGTATTGGCGCGCGCTGCAAGCGAAAAATCAATTGCGGTCACTTGATCGAAATTCACATTGGAAATGATGAAGCTTTCCGACGGTGTGATGGACCCGCCATTAAAGTCGCCACCGCACAGTGCTGAACCGCTTGCACTGCCGCCGGCAGAAATGCCGACACAGTTTCCCGAGCCAATGGCAGCAATGCCAAGTTGCTCGCCGGTACTAAAAGCACCGCCGGTATTCGCATCAAAATCAATGAGCGCAGCGGATGCAGGCTGCGTCGCTGCTATCGCCGCTAAAGCAATATAAGTTTTGGATTTGAAAGCCTGAGATATACAACGCATTACTGTTACTCGCACACTACAACTAGATAATCGCGCGTAACTAATACAGAAATTTTCATGAAAATTCTACTGAAAAAATACAGAGGCCTAAAAATCTGAACCCGCGCGGCGCGTAATGCGCTAGAAATTCGAGTAAATACAAGTGTTTAACTACGAGCCCTGGACACGCCGAATACGCCGGGCGGCCAATCCGCTGATCAGGACACTTACAAAAGCCACAGCCGAAGCAGGGAGTGGCATATTTATAACCGACGCCACCCGAGGCCCTTCCACTTGCCGGTTGGCGCGCAGGACACCCCCGCCGAAGCCGCTAAAACCACCTGCGCCAACACTATTAGGCGCACCAGAAAACAACACTTCAACCCAATTGACAGGTCTTTCCGCATCGACAGGAGGACCAAGCCAACCGCTACTGTGTTGCTGCGTTTTAATGCGCCAGATCGATTCAAAACTGATCAGTTCTCCGCCCTGCCCCAGTGCTACACCATAGTTCTTCAGATTTTTGAGCGTTGCGAGAACTTCCGTCCTTGCGTTTGCAGCAAGCGAATAGCTAATCGTCTCAACATCACCGACCGTCACTCCGGAAATTACAAAATCCTGACGTGTAGTACCGTTTGGCCGTGATTGATTGGTTTGACCTTCGCATAGGGCTGAACCATTGCTGTTAGTACCTATGGACAGCTGATAACAGGGCCCGCTGTTCATCGCAGAGATGGTCAGGCGCCTATCACCAACGGATGGCCCGTTCATGAGCCCATCAAAATCCATCGAGACGGCATGCGCAGAGCTGGCCCATAGACCAATGCATAAAAAAGCAGCCAACCCAGTTTGGGAGATCTGCCGTTTTGTCAATGCACTTTTCATTGCACCTACGCTCCTCAACACCGCTAACCAAATACCCAGTGCGTCAGGTATGGATCAGCACTCTTAACTGACGAGGATAAAGTGAAGAGATAAAGTAAGGATTAACCTAAATAGGCGCTGAGATGGCGCGCACATCACTGCGATGCAGTTCAGTAACTTTGCTGTTTTATTGCTTTACTCGAAGGAGAGGGCTTCTATCACCAGGACATAATTTCCTGATCATCAATTAAGCTGTCGGCATGACCCTGAAGGCGCGATGCCACCACACCAAAACGCACAGCGCAAATACGGCATCAAAAAAAAGCTGCTTGGGGCCGCGCGCGTTTGCAGGAGAGACGCAAAACACGTCATCGCTCGCTAAGCGATAGTAGATTTTTGCTTAGCGAGCCACATTTAGCGGCACTTGGCGTGCTATGCGCCTCACACCCCGATAGCCTTCCGCCGCAAGCGCTTGACGCTCGCAGCCATGGCCAGCGTACCCAGCATCACCCACGCACTCGCCGGCAGGGGAACCGCAGCTGGTGATGCGAAAACACCGATTGCCGCCACGTTTCCGAATTGGGACGTCGGCCCTGTGACAAGACCGTTTTGCTGCGTAGGATTAAGCAGTTCAATCTGATTGCCGAAACCCCACAGAATTTCATTAACGCCATCATCAAGCGATGTTGGGCCATCAATTGGTGTAATTGGTGTAAAACTCACACTTGGTGAATAAAACGGCTGCGCCCTCAAGCCATATGATGCCAAAAATGGGTTCCAACCGTTAGATTCGCCAACTGCACCACCGGCACCCGTGCCCAAGGATATAACGACCGAACGGCCACTGGTCACGATGGCCCGCAAAGTGTTGTTGAAATTGAGAAAACCAATCTGCGATCTTGGCAACACATCATTCGTCAGGAAAACAGCGTCAGCGGCACCCAAATTCGCGTTTAAACCGCCGTTTTATTACCGACCGCGACGACACTGCCGGTGGTCGATGCATGGCTAGGTAGGCATGCCATAAATATCGCTACGGAAATAAAAAAATACGCTTTATGAAGCAACGCCTGTAAGCCCACATGTTATATTACTAAATCGTAATAATTAATGTTCAGTATCAGACGTATAAAGTAGTTATTGTTCCGAAATTACTCTCACATTCAACTTTGCAGGCCAACCGGACAGCCGTTTCGGCACAGCGTGACGCTTCGCCGCGTTTTTCGCGCGCGCGGTGATGTATGGTTTAGGTGAAAGCAATGCTGATTGAGAGATTAAGTGAAAAATGGAAGCACAGCGCCCTTGCTCCGCCCGAATGCCAGGTTTTGGCAAAACACTGCTAAACGAGGCGGCTAGCAATGCGGTTTTTGGCGCAAGCACCGGTTTGGCAAAACTTGTTTCTGTTTACGGTTTTATCACTTTACGCGGGCTCACCTTATCAGATGATGACCATGAAGACCTGCTACGCCGACTTGGCACGCCAATGACAACGCCGGGTGAGCCGTTGGTGCCTGGCTCCGATTGCTTAAATCCGGTCAGTAATGTGGGCCGCAAAACGGCTCCGCGCAGCGTCTTTCACACTGACAGCAGTTACTTACATGAACCCCCCGGCTTTACCGTGCTGCGCAGTGTGACATGCCCCGCATCTGGCGGTGATACGCTCTTTACTGACCAGCGCTACGCCTTTACGAGCCTGCCTAAACCATGCCGGACAGTACTTTTGGGCAGGACGCTTGCGCATCAGGTTACCGGTGTACCTGGCCAGGCTCAGTCAACCCGGCAACCGCTCATCCGCCGACATCCCGTCACAGACGCGTATTCACTCTATATGACCACGCCGGAGCGATTAAGCGGGCTCGACGGCTGCACGGATGAGCAATCACGCCGCATTTTCCATGTGTTATATCGCTGGAGCCAGCGCCGAATATACCGGCACAGCTGGCAGCCCGGCGATGTGGTCATTTGGGATAACCGCATCACCATGCACCGTGCCGATCACAGCGGCGTGTCAGGCGACCGTGTTTTGCACCGCGGTATGGTGCGCGGCGAAGTGCCGATTATGGGTTAGCAAGCTCCTGGTGCGCCCTGCGGCCAAGGCAATGCACCCTAGCGCGGCGCTTTATAGCTGTAAGGCGTATCGCTTTTCGCTGCGCCGCCGACGGAGCGGCGATAGTCGCGGGGCGTTGTGCCATATTGGTTTTTAAAGCTGCGCGAGAAGTGGGCGGTTCCGTTAAAGCCCCAACGAAAGCAGATTTCTGAGATCGACAAATCACCATGCAATGGGCTCGCCAAATCCTGCCGGCAGCGTTCCAGCCTGCGGGTCCGAATATAGTTTGAAAAACCTTCGCCAGCGCCGGCAAAGAGTTTTTGGATATAGCGCATGGAGGCACCGGACACATCGGCGACCATTTTTAAGGACAAGTCCGGATCGCTTAAGTTGGCTTCAATATCCTGGCACACCCGGTGGAAGTGGAATGCTTTGGCGCCGACATTGCCGCCCAGGCCAAAGGCGACTTTTTCAGCCTCTAAACTGGTGAGCAGAAATTCGGTAATGGCCAGCTCAATCGGGCGCAGCTGATGATCTTTTAAATCCATAATCACTTCTGCTAAGGACTTCAGCATGCCCGAAAATACAGAGTGAATGCCATCACTGCCTGGCAAGTGCCCAAGGTTGAGCGACAATGGCATCAAAATGCGCGGGTTGAGCGCCATTTTTGGCGCCTTGACAAACAGCAGGCGAAACTGGCTTGGAAAGCGCAAGCAGGCATTCATCCCCGTCGGGCCATAGACCACATCGCCCGGATGCACATCGCAGGCGCGCTGCTCATCGACAAGCGTTGCGTCACCTGAAATATTCACGCCCAGCCAGATAGCCTCAGGCTGGCTGTTGTCTTTGCCTGAAAACTCCATACTGGCGCCTTCAATCACAGCAAATTCCATGCCGAGGGGGGACATGCGGCACTCAATCTTGCCGCGCAGGGGCGAGGCTTCGTCAATCGCACCCAGCGGAATGCCAAGCCGCTCAATAGCGCGGCGCCAAGCCTGCGCCCGCTCCTCGGCCGGATAATCCGCCGCGCGAAACGTCCAGGCTGTTTCTGCCTCATAAGGCTGCGGAAATGTTGGGACTTTATTCATGACGAGCCTCCCCTTCTCGTTTTATTATGATGGGTCTCTAACCGTGCCTGGCGCGGCAAAGATGGACCGCGGTATCTTGGCATGGACACCTTGAACGCTGTCAACCACCTGGGTGATATGAAAATCACAGGCCACACTCATTAAAGAATAAGCGTCATCAGCGCTGAGCCCGCAGTGCTCCTGCAACAGCTTTTGGGTATCAACCGCAGCGTTTCGCATAGCTTGGTTCAGGTCTTCATCAAAGCCATGCACAATCCAATGATGGGGCGTTTCGAGCAGTGGGCTAGGATGGTGAAAGTCTTTGCGCACGGTGAATTGGATCAAACAATTGAGGCTGGCTTCAATTGCCGCGCCGCTCACTTCACCATCACCTTGGCTGAAGTGAGAGTCTCCAATACTGAAGAGGCCGCCATCGACTTGAACCGGATAAAACATCGTGGTTCCTGCCCCCATGTTTTGGTTATCCACATTGCCGCCGTGCAGCCCCGGCGGGATGGTGTCGACCCGGCCTGCAACATCAGGTGCAACGCCTGCGGTTCCGGCAAATAAACGTGCGGGCACGCGAATGCCTTCCAGCGCCTTTTCGCGCCGGGCCTCAGGAATTTCGTAAATATTCCCAGGTGTATCATAGCCGCCAGTATTATCATAGGCGTATAAGGCGCTGCAGGTTTGGTGATCATCATCGATTTCGTAAATTGTCACCCGCTCTTTACGGTCCATTTCTTCAAACAAATGCCCCCAATTGGCCGCGACATTTGAACCGTAATTGAGCCGTGGCGACAGCTGCAAATAGCGCACTTCCAGCATATCGCCCGGTTTTGCATCTTTAACGTAGACTGGACCGGTCAACAGGTGCACGCCGGGATACCGATCTTCAACCGGAATTTTCTCGTAGATTTCGCGAATTGCGTCATCAAACATCAAATGCGGCGCATCGCCTGCATGATGCGAGATGGATTCAGCATAGACCAAGTCACCGCTTTCGACAGTTAAGGCCGGCGGTAAATCAGCACTGAAATATCCCCAATGGCAAGTCTCTGGCGTCGCCCGAAGATAATGCAGAGCTTTTGGTTGCGCATTTAAACGTGGTTTGCCGGGCGGTGTAAGTAATGCCATTCAATATGCCTCCAAGTGGTTTTTCTAAGCAGCGGCTTTATCGCCAAATACAAAACTTCCCATGTGAATAGATTTGAACTGAAAGCGGTCGGTTCGCAGCTCAATCGCATCGCGCTCGTCACTGGCCCCAAGGGCGTAAAAAATGGGGTAAAAATGATCCCGATCTGGCGCCGCTTGTGCAGCGCTAGGGCCTTCGGTCTCATAAGACAAGATGGGGTCAATATCGCGCGCGCGGATATGACTGATCATGAAATCTCTAAAGGCAAGACCCCAATCATAACTCTGCACAGTGTCAGACCACTCTAGCGTACGCAGATTGTGCACCAAGTTCCCGCTGGCGACGATCAACACGCCTTCATCGCGTAGTGGGCGCAGCTTTTGTGCAAGCTCATAGTGCCAACGCGGCGCTTTGCTGGCGTCAATACTAAGCTGCACGATGGGAATATCCGCAGCGGGATATGCTTTGGACAGAACCGTCCAACAGCCATGGTCAAAGCCCCAGTTGTGATCAAGCTCCACTGGCACAGGCGCCAAGAGGTCCGCCACGCGCTGCGCCAATGCAGGATCCCCTGGCGCGCCGTAATGTTGCTTAAATAAATCGGGCGAGAGCGGACCAAAATCGTGAATGGTGCGGGGCTGCTGCATTGCCGTAACGCCAGTGCCATGCGTAAACCAATGCGCCGAAATACATAGGATCGCCGTCGGGCTAGGCACCTCTTGACCCACCTGACGCCAGTCGCGGGTGAAGATGTTATCCTCAAGCACGTTGGTGGGACTGCCATGCCCAAAATACACAACTGGCATGCGCGGCATCGTCACCGATCCTTACACCTGCTCAAGCTGCGCTCGACCGCGCATGAGCTGCGACTTATGGGTCTCCCAGGTCTGCTTGTAGCGCGGCACCAGCCATTGATTGAGCGCCAGCTGCGCGCCTTCTTGCCAAGAATACCGGCCGCGCTTAGCAAAGCGCGAGCGCAGGCCCACTTGCACCATTTCATCAACGTGTTGGTCTTGCGCCATAATTTCAGCAGCCGCAGCGCCGTTCATGCCCATCCGCTGGGTAAAGCCTTCGACTTTGCTTGCGCCTGGCGCGGCAAGCACGCCCACGTCCATTTCATTACGTTCTGGGCCGGTCGCGCGGACAATCAGATAAATAACGCTGTCGGACATCATCACCAGCGACAGCGTCGGCGGGATATTGGCAAACACCATTTGATTGCGGTCTTCATCCGTCAACCGCGGGAAAATCGGCAAGAGGGCCTTTTGGGTGGCATTAAAACTAGCATCGGAATGCAGCGTTTGGTTGGTCCTGTAATAGCCGGCGCTTTCAGGCGACACTTCCGGGAAATGACAGCGATCTGATGGCACAAAGTCGTGCAGTGGCCCTTGGTGCAAGCGGCTGGCATGATAGCCATCATTGTTGTTTTCAAACATCACTTTCCAGTTCCAAGGAAAGTCGAAAGCGGGCGTGAATTCAATCTCTTCGCCCGTCGCCATGTCATAACGGTCAACCACCTCATCAATCTCGGTCAGGCGCGGTGCCAGTGGTTCTGCGTCATGATCGAAATTGATGAAAATAAAGCCCTGCCAAATTTCCACCTTAAACGAGGGCAAAGAGTGATCTTCTTTATGGAAATTACAGGTTTTGTTCATCGCAGGCGCGTTAATCAGGCGGCCATCCAGTGCAAACGTCCAGTGGTGATAGGGACAGACGAACGCTTTGGTATTGCCACGCCCTTCACTGACCAGCATCGCCCGGTGCTGACAGACTGACGACATAGCCCGGATTTCACCATCTTTGCCGCGCGTAACGACAATCGGTTCGTCCGCAATGATCGTGTTAAAAAAATCGCCGCGGTTTTTGACCCATTCCTCACGGCCAACACAGAGCCATTCGTGGCCAAAAACGGCTTCTTTCTCGAATTCATAAAATTCGCGGTCAACGTAGCACTCAGGCGGCAATGTCTCCGCGTCAGCAAGATCGCCCACAGATGTGACCAGGCTGTCAAAAAACTGTTGATTTAATGGCGACAGTCGCACCATCATTCCATCCCCTAGCATGTCGTTCGTTCCCTGCATCAGTCGTAAGCGCAAAGTCTAAAGCTGGTCTTGCTTAAAAACGCACAAGAATATGCACAAAGCGCATGGTAGTGCGTCAAATGCGACATATGGGGTCAATTGACAAAGCTTTTTGCATAGCCAGTCAAGACAATGAGCGCGTTCCACCATAGCTATTGACTTTGGAACACGTGTGCCATCCGGTTCTGCGACTGGGGAGGAAATTATATGACCACAACATCAAGCGCCCAAGCGGCGACCGCAGCATCAACCATGCATGTTGAGCCACTTCGGGACAACTTTGGGTCACTCATTAGCGGTGTGGATATCCCAAACGAACCGCAAGAGGTCATCGATCAGATTGTCGATTGTTTTGAGAAGACCGGCGCGATCGCCCTGCGCGGCCAAAAGATGGAACCGGAGGACTTAAAACAATTCCTGCGCAACTTTGGCCCCCTCGAGGGGCACACGCAAAAACAATTTACGTTGCCTGGGCATCCAGAAATTTTTTTGCTGTCGAATATTAAAGTCGACGGCAAACCCATTGGTGCGCATAATGATGGGGTCGGCTGGCATACGGATTATTCCTATAAGCCGCAGCCGGTGAAGTGCACGATGCTGTATGCCGTACAAGTGCCAGATGAGGGCAGTGATACGCTTATGGCCGATTGCTGTGCTGCCTATGATGAGCTGACTGAAGAGAAAAAACAGCAGCTTGCCAACCTCAAGCTGCATCACAGTTACAAGTATTTCATGGAAACCCGCAAATATGGCGCCATCAAATTGTCACCAGAAATGCAGCGTGAGAACCCGGATGTTGTCCACCCGCTCATCCGCACGCACCCGGCAAATGGCCGAAAAGCCTTATGGCCAAGCACAGGTACGGTCAAAGAAGTGATCGGCATGGAAGGCGAAGCGGGTCTTAAGCTGCTTGATGAATTGGTAGATTTTGTGACGCAAGAGAAGTTCGTCTATCGCCACAAATGGCAAGTGGGCGATTTGCTGTTATGGGACAATCGCTGCACTCTGCATACAGGAACATTGTTTGACGATAAAAAATACAAGCGGTTGATGCACCGAATGTGGGCCCAGGGAGATACGCCTTATTAGCCGTATCTGGCTTATCACCGGGGCGTCCAGCGGCCTCGGGTTTGCCCTTGCTGAAAAAGCGGTTGCAGCTGGTCATACAGTAATCGGCTGTGTGCGCAAAGCCGAAGATCAAGCACGCATCAAAGCGTTAGGCGCAAACGCTGATAGCCATCTCCTTGATGTGAGCAGTAGCAGCGCGGTCTTTGATGTTGTTGACGCTGCAGCGCGAGAACACGGCGCTCCCGATATTGCCGTTAACAATGCCGGTTATGGGCTGATTGGCCCCATAGAAGAAGCCAGTGAGGCCGA
>JBCCLR010000158.1:0-9169 GCA_039026755.1 Pseudomonadota bacterium
AGACACCTCAACAGCCGACCAATCTTCAAAGCCTACCGATCCGAAGCACTTTTGGAATGGCGTCGGCTTGCGCAAACGGTTCGCTGAAAGACCCTGTCTTTCGGCAAACTGAGACGATTTCGCGTGAGACTGACACCACCAAGATGCGTCTTAGCTACGCGCAATAGCTTAGAAAATACAATCTGGGGTTTTGTTTTGTTAACTAATCCACTTTAGATTGTAGAATGTTATAAGGGGTGCCTTCGGAGCGAAACGATGTCAGATTTGGACGCAGCGGTGGCAGGAGCATTGTCGAACAAAGATGGTCTGTTTGACATCGTCTCCAAATTTCATTGCATTGCTCACTTTAATTTGACGGGCGAACTGCTGGAGGCGAATCAGAATTTTCTCGATGTGCTTGGTTATACCCTCGATGAAATCATCGGCGTGAATCACCGGACATTTCTGGTTGATCCAAAAACGAAAGATCCGCAATACGCGAATATGTGGCCGAGCTTCGCGGACGGTCAGGCCAAGTCTGGCGAGGTGCTGCGGCGGACGAAAACGGGTCAAATTGTGTGGCTACAGTCTGTTTATTGCCCGATGCGCAATGCCAATGGTCAGGTCGATACTGTGCTCAAATTGGCGGTTTTAAAGCCACCGGAATTAACCGATGACGGTGTGAACGTCCCGCTGAACCTGATTCGCGAAGGTGTTACATCGGCCAATGCACTGCTTGCGCCTGCTTAAGCGCGTTAACACCCGATAACCGATAGCCGAACAAGCGCAGTTGCGCTGATCGCCTGTCCGCGCCGTTTCTCTTAAGTTGCATAGTCAGAAAACGGCGGTGGAGCGGTGGGTGTGCGCATAGATAAAACTGTGTTTATCAGCGGTGGCGGGCCATGCGGTCTTGCCGCTGCCTTAATGCTGCATCAACGCGGCTTTAGCCGTATCATCCTTGCGGAAAAGTCGGCCTCGGCAAAAGCCTTTGATAAAAACAAAGGCTTTAATTATCTGATCGATGCGCGTGGCCAAAAACTGCTGGATGCGCTTGGTTTGAGCGATCGCCTAAGCCATTATGGTGTTGAGAATGATCGCAACATCATGACGATGGTGCTGAGCGATGGCTCGCACAAAATCTTTAAGTCACCCTTTTGGGACCCGGCACGCGATAGCGCATTTTGGTCGCGTCGGGAAAACCTGCAGATCATGTTGTATGAAGCCATTGAGCAGCGCAAAGACGGCCGCATATCCCTGTTTTACGACCATAGTTTTGAGGATGTTGCGGTTGATGAGCGCGGTTCAGTTGATATTCTGCTGAAACCCAATGGTGATGGGCCAACGCAGTGCATCAAAGCGGATTTGATCCTGGGTTGTGATGGCCTACGCTCCAGCACCCGCGCCGCCATGATACAGCATTCCGGCTTGCCTGAAGCTCAGTTTGAGCGGCGGCGTTACCCCTCGCCGGCATCTGAATTGTATTACAAGGTTCTAAGCATGCCGGCGCATGTACCGCTGAAGGGCGATATGCCTGCCGCGGGCGATCATGACATGGCCTATGCCTTTGTCTCAAAGCCGGGCAAATCGGATGAAGCCACTGCACTGGTGGCCTATCCAGTGGCGCAGCCCGATGAGCCGCGTACGGTGAATGTGATCCGCCTGGGCAATCATAAGCTCTGGCAGCTTGAAACCGCCGAAGACGTATTGGATTTCCTCGAGCAGGCATTTCCGCAGCTGCCGCTGCGTGATGTTATCACCGCGCAAGAAGCGGAAGATTTCGTTGCTGTAAAACCTTCGCGTTTTCCAGCGCCGCAATACACGGCCCAGTGCTATGCAAAAATCGGCAACGTCCCCGCGCTACTGCTCGGCGACGCAGCACATGCATTTCCGCCGGACCTCGGCCTCGGCGTCAACAGTGCGCTTGAAGATGTGTTTCATTTGGCGCAGCACCTGGAGGCTACACAGGACGACGTTGATGCAGCTGCAGCCGCATTCGATGTGGACCAAAAGCCTGAGCGTGCGGCGCTCGTGAAACTGGTGCAAACCGTTGCGCCATACCAATACAATCAAACACCGTGGAAACTGAAACTTTGGGCATTGCGGTTTTTTGCCGTCAAGGGCCTCAATAGGCTGCTGCCCTGGTGGGTTGAGCCGCCTGCTGTGTTGCTGGCGCAGCAGGATCATCTGCGCTTCAGCACCATCCGCCGCAAACAGGTGGCAAACCGCTGGAAGGTGAGCGCCCTATTTGCCGCAATTGGCGCCGGGTTAATAGCTATAGCGCAGTGAGAACAAGGCCTCCGTTGCTTTGCGATCAATGACTGTGACGGAATTTTGGATGAGCTGGGCATCCGCGTGGTTAATCCCCACGTTCAGCGAAAGCCCGCGCGCAATGTCATATTGCACGCCGAGCGCTGCGGAAACTTCCGGCTCATCGCCAACGCGGCCGTAATGGCCCTCAAGCGAGGCTGTGAGCGCGCCGATTTTATAGCGCGCGCCGCTTGAAATGTACCAGCGCTCCAGGTCAGTAGCGGCTGACGACAGGTCCTCATACCCAACGCCTACATCATAGACCCCGCTGCCGTAGGTGAATTCCCCCAAGGCAAGAATGGAGCTGGTGTCAAATGCCGCGAGGCCATCGCCGGAGACATAGTCCGCATTGGTATAGCGCAGCGTAAAGCGGTAATCTTTGTTGCCAAGCGGGCGTGACCAAGAGGCACCAATGTCGAAATTGCCGTCCTCATCGACCCCAGCGCTCAGGCGAGCAGGGCCAAATTGGCCCACATAAGCGCCGCCCCAATCGCTGAGCTGCCCATAGGTCTGGTCAAAGGCAAGCGCGCCATTGCCAGCGCCGCGCAGTCGGCGCGTCTGTTCGCGCACAAGATTGGCCGTATTGCCGCCAATGACACTGCCCCAGGCGCCGAAGATGACGCCCACAACATTGTCACTGTATTCATCGGGCGCCGCGCCGCCGCCAAGGCCTAGGATGCTTGCGCCAGGATCACTGTCATATTGGGCGAAATAGCGGACTTGAACGTTCCAGCGGTTGCGCAGCTGGGTGGATGCGGCGAGTTCAATATTGCCGAGGAAGCCCGCATTTACATCCTGCTCACTGCCGGACATAAGATCAATGCCAAGCGGTGCATCAAGCACGCCGGTTGCTGTAACCGTGACTTTGCCAAGGGCGGCGGCCAGCGGCTCTTCAAGTGATGACAGGCGGTCATAATTTATCGAAACCGATTGCGCGGCCGCGCTGCTGATGACGAGGCTGGCTGCCAGGCCTTGGCCCAGCGCTAAAAAAGTATGTCTTGTCATGGGCTTAAACCTTCTTCGGGAAGGTTTTTTCAAAGGCTTGCCGGGCAATGGCGCGCCCGGCCTGCATGGCCGCGGTATGGTCAAGCCGCCAATGCACGCCGCCATACAGGCGGCTGAGGCCATTTTCATCGGCTGCTTGATTAAGGTCGGTCCAGGTTCGGCGCCGCCCTTTGAGCTGTGGCCACAGCACTTGATCCGGGGATTCGTGCGAAAAAGTGACTTTCGATGTGCCAAGCAGCAGGCTGGTGAGTTCCACGCCCGCTGCGCCGAAGGTTGAGTGGCCTGAGGTGTAGGCTGGAAACTCAGGTGTTGGGATATAGCTGCGCCATGTTTTGTCACTCTTCACCCGCGCGTCAGGATTTTTAAACGCCGCAGCGCGGAACCGGATTGCGGTTTCAGGCCGGATAACATCATGTATATATTTGCTGTCCCAGGCGCTGATTGCTGCATCTGCTTGGGTCATGCCAAGCAGGGCAAAGGCACGCGCCTGCTCAATAAACGGCAGGTCAAGGTCCTGTAGCACCTGCAATGCGATGAATAAAAAATGCCCTGGCGGGGTAATGCCCCACGGCCCATCTTCCCAAAACAGAGCAATTTCCGACTGGTCTAGCGTGCGGATTTTGCTGTCGGCGCCGCCAAGCGCACGGATTGTGCTAAATTCTTCGGCAAATTCTGGGCTTTGCGGATCATAGTACTCCGCTGCACGAAACTGACTTGACCGGGTCATGGTCCAGGGTTTGATTTGCCCCAGCCCAGGGAACAGCCCGCGTGCATAGGTGGCAAAAGCCGGGCCGGGCACGGCGCTATAGAATGGGCCGGTTGGCGTCCATTTCAGTGCGTCGTCACGCCGTGGGTAGCGCCCAAGATAGAAATTTACTTTATTGAATTCCACGCCGTCATTGGTGCGCATCTGAACCACGGCGCGCCCCACCTTGCGGCCCCATTGAACCCCTAGGCGCTTGGCTTCACCATCGGCAAAGCGGCGCTTAAAAGCCAGGCGTTCCATCAAAAAAGGCTGCTGAAAAGCTTCAGCTGCCGCAATGGCAAAGGCTGTCCCATAGGCAATTTCAGGGTCAGCGCCGCGCGGGCCCTGGCCGATGCCAAAGGGTTCAGAATAGCTGCCGATCACGCCGTTTGCCGCAAGAAAGCCAGCCGCCATGGGAAGCGCAAAATTATATGCAGCGCGCGGCGGCGGCACGCGCTGGTCACGCACTTGCTGCATCACGATATCGACCCAGTGCGCCACCGTGCCGTGATGTTCCGGCTTTAGGATTGGTGTAAGATAAGAGCTTTTGCTGCCAAAGCGCGCGGTGCAAGCGCTGGTAGAGAGCGCCGCAGTGCCAGCTGCAATGCCCATAAGAGCGGTACGACGTGTAAGCATACTATAACTATCCCCCTAATTTGCCCTGGTAACAGCTATCTCATTGCGAGGCAAATATGGATCAATCATGGATGTCGTTTGGTACGCGGACAGATGGCAATGCGCGCAATAGCGCTTGTGTTCGCGGCGATCTGCGCTAAACAGCGAGGCACGGGCGCAAACCACAAGAAAGATGCAGCGTGGCAGACTTTATTCGTGAGGTTGATGAAGACTATCGACGCGACAAAACCATAGCGTTTTGGAAAACTTATGGCTGGATGTTTCTGGTCGGTGCCGGCCTCATCATTTTGGCCGTCTCAGGCTACACCTTTTATCAAAGTAAAAAGCAAGCCGCCATTGAATCCCAGGCAAACAGCTACCTAGAAGCCGAACTGCTGATCGATAAAGGCAATCTCGATGCTGCGATTGTGCGGCTTGAGGCGATGCTCACGCAGGAGCTTAGTGCTGGCTATAACGCGCTGGCGCAGCTGCGTATTGGCCAGTTGCACGCCCAAAGTGGGGATCGCAATGCCGCGCTTGCGGCCTATGAAGCAGCTGCAAAAGATACCGCACTGCCGCAGACCTTCCGCGATCTGGCGCAAATCAGCGCCACCAGCTTGCAGCTCGATCGACTGACGTCAGAAGATGTCATCGCCCGGCTATCGGCGCTAACGCTCGACAGCGATTACAAATATACCGCTTCAGAACTGATTGGTGTGTCATTGCTGCGCGAAGGCAAGCAAGCTGAGGCACTGCCTTATTTTCGCACGCTTCAACAAGCACAGGAAGCGCCGCAGTCACTGCGCGGGCGGGCGCAGACGCTGTTGACGGCGCTGGATGACGCGGCCTTGCCGGATGTGTCTGAGGCGCTTGATGAAGGCGCTGCGCCAGCAAGTGACGCTGGCCTAGATGCCGATCCCGCGGCAAATGGTGCGGCACTGGAAGGTGAAGCAGGAGAGACCCCTCAATGATGCCAGACTTAAAGCAGAGTTTCGCTTTATGCATGGCGGTGTTGCTTGCTGCGTGTTCGGGAAATGTGGTTGATGATTCCCCTGAAACACCGCTGACCGGCGAACGCATTTCGGTGCTGACCTTTGATGAAAGGCTGGAAGCAGATGAAAGCGTCTCCAGCCAGCGGATTTTGCTGCCGCCGCCTTATCGCAATTTAAATTGGACGCAAATGAGCGGCAATGCGCAAAAGGCCATGTATCACCTGAGCATTGGCGATGTGCTGCGCAAGCAATGGTCAAAGCGCGGGGGCAAGGGCGGTGATCGCGACCGTAAGCTTACCTCAAGCCCCATCGTGGTTGATGGACTGGTCTTTGTGCAAGATGCGCGCGCCACGGTGTTTGCCTATGAAGCAGCAAGTGGGCGGCAAGTATGGCGCAGCGAATTTAAGATCAAAGATGAAAACAACGAGCTTGGCTTTGGCGGCGGTGTCGCCCACGGCGCGGGCCAACTTTATGTCAATAATGGCTATGGCGTGGTGCGCGCGCTCGAGCCGAAAAGTGGCCGCGAGTTATGGCGCTATGAGATTGGCATTCCGTTCCGCGCACCGCCGTCTTACTCCAATGGCCGGGTGTTTGTCGTCACACACGACAATCAGCTGATAGCGCTGGCTGCCGAAGATGGCGTTGAATTGTGGAACCATGTGGGCATTGCTGAAACCGCAGGCATTATTAGCGCGGCAAGCCCATCGGTTGCTGAAGGGGTGGTCGTGGCGCCTTATTCCTCAGGCGAATTGTTTGCCTTGCGGGTTGAAAATGGCCGCGTTGCCTGGACCGATACGTTGTCGCGTGCCGGGCGCCTGACTGCCCTTGCCAGCCTCAATGATATTGATGGCGGCGCCGTGGTTGATCGCGGCACGGTTTATGCGCTCAGCCACTCTGGCCGCATGGTAGCCATCGACTATTCCACCGGAGGGCGCGTCTGGGAAGCCAATGTAGGCGGGCTCTCCACCCCCTGGATTGGCGGCGATTATATCTATGTGCTGACCGATGAAGCGCAGGTCGTCTGCCTCCTCAGGCGCAATGGGCAAATTCGCTGGGTGACGCAGCTGCAGCGCTTTGAAGACCCCAAAGACCGTGAAGATGTGATTTTCTGGGTCGGCCCGGTGCTGGCCAGCGACCGGCTCATCATCGGCTCATCGACGGGCTATCTGGTATCAGTATCGCCATATACGGGGGACATCCTCTCCGGCCGCGACATTGGCAAGGGCATCGCTGTTAGCCCGGTCGTGGCCAATGAAACGCTGTTTGTGCTGCAAGATGATGGCCGTCTCTCCGCCTATCGTTAGGACCTAAAAAAATGCGCCTGCGCATTGCCATTATTGGCCGGCCAAATGTTGGTAAATCGACCCTGTTCAATCGGCTTGTCGGCAAGCGCCTTGCGCTTGTGGATGACCAGCCCGGCGTGACCCGCGACCGCCGCGAAGGGGAGGGGCAGATTGGTGATTTAAGCTTCACCGTTATTGATACCGCAGGCCTTGAAACCGATGATGCGCATGCGCTGTCGGCGCGGATGCGCGATCAAACCGAGCAAGCCGTTGGCTCGGCCAATGTTGTCCTGTTTGTTGTTGATAGCCGCGCCGGCATCACGCCGATGGATGAATATTTTGCCGACTGGCTGCGCAAGATGGAGCGGCCCATCGTCCTCGTGGCTAACAAAGCCGAAGGCACAGCCGCTGAGGCAGGGCTGTATGAAGCGTTTGGGCTTGGCTTTGGTGAGCCGGTGGCGCTGTCGGCAGAACATGGCGAAGGCATGGCCGACCTCTACGGCGCGATCCTAGCGCACGAGCCCGCCGAAGATGATGCCCTAGACGCCGAAGATGAAGATGCAGGCCGGCCCATCCACCTGGCCATCATTGGCCGGCCCAATGCCGGCAAATCAACGCTCATCAACCGCCTTATCGGCCAAAATCGGCTGGTTACCGGGCCAGAGGCAGGCATCACCCGCGACAGCATTGCCATTGATTGGCAAATTGAAGACACGCCGGTTCGGCTGTTTGACACCGCCGGGATGCGCAAGCGCGCCAAGGTGGTTGAAAAACTTGAAAAGCTCTCTGTCTCTGACGGTCTTCGCGCCATTCGCTTTGCCGATATCGTGGTTCTCCTGCTCGATGCTACGCTTGGCGCAGAACAGCAGGATTTGCGACTTGCCGCCCTCGTTGTGCAAGAAGGCCGCGGGCTCATCGTTGCGCTCAATAAGTGGGATTTGGTCGACAACAAAGCCGATCTCATGGCCGATATTCGCGAAAAGCTGAGCATGTCGCTCAGCCAAGTACGCAATGTGCCCGTGATCGCGCTGTCTGCCGAAACCGGGCGCAGCGTTGATAAGCTGGGCCCGACCGTCCTTAGCGTCCATGCCAAATGGAACACCCGCATCCCCACTGCAAAACTCAACGATTGGCTGCAATTCGCAGTGTCAGACAACCCGCCGCCCGCGCCCTCGGGCCGCCGGCTCAAAGTGCGCTATGCAACCCAAACCACAGCCCGCCCGCCAAGCTTTGCCATCTTCTGCAATCGCCCGGACGCCTTGCCGAAGGCGTATATGCGCTACCTGACCAATGCCCTGCGCGATGCGTTTGATCTCGATGGCGTGACGCTGAGGCTGTTCGCGCGCGGCGGCGATAATCCGTATGCGAAGAAGGATGGGTAAAGGCTTGCGTGATGATCTTTTAAAGTGAGGTTGGTGCAGATGCATACCTCCCACCCGGTAGCGTATCACTACCGCATTAGCTTTTCTGCAGTCCGCGGAGAATGAAATCGATAAAAACCTTTGTCGAGCCCTGATCAGGCTCCCCGATAGCCTCCATAATCATAGACGGATGCATGAGTCTGAACAGTGACATATGAACTGCAAGAGCGGTATTTTTGACGTTCGGAACGTCGAAGTCGCCTTGGTCATTGCCATAGTCAATTAACTCTTCCAGCTTTCGCAGGATGGCCATGCGATACTCACGCACAACCAGCCATTTTTCATCCGCCGCTGCAGCCAAGCCTTCAAACACCGAGGCTTGCTTTTCAAACCGCTCTAAGGTGGCTTTGTTCACGGTGCTAATAAATGCAGCAATTTTATCGCCTGCGCCGTGTTCATGATTTGCCGCGCGACATGCTTCGCTAAAAATAGCCCCGAGGGTTCTTTCTGCGATGGCTTGTTTGATGGCAGATTTGGTTCCAAAGAACTTATGGACGTTTGAGGCACTAAAGCCGCATTCTTTGGCAATGTCAGCAATGGTTGTTTTCTGAAAGCCATAGCGTTCTATGACCTTTTCCGCTGAATTGAGAATAAGCGCTCTGGCTTCGTCCTCTGTGTATCGCGCTGGTCTCATTGGCTTTCCTCCATCTTTTCATAGATAGAACGTGAGTGTGCAGAACAAGTATAAAATTTTAAACAATAATAATATCACTTACCTTTTCTAGCCTTCGCAAATTTTGAAGTACATTAAATATCTGATTATAAACAATAATATTACATTTTTGCAAAGTCAGTTAGGCTTTAGATAGCCTTATAAATAAC
>JBCCLR010000159.1:0-9055 GCA_039026755.1 Pseudomonadota bacterium
CGGCACCAACATGGTCGGCCACAACCTGAAAGCCTATATCGCCGACCTCGATAAACAGATGAAAGACGCGGCTGCAGACCTGGAATTTGAGACAGCTGCACGGCTGCGCGATGAGATTAAGCGGCTGGAGGCCTCAGAGCTCGGCCTGCCACTGGATCAGCAACTGCTGGCGGAGAAGCCAAGGAGCAAGAGCGGGATGCCAGGGACGAGCACGAAGAAGGCAAAGATGCGGCGGAAACGGTTCTAAGCCTGATCTACTACTTTGTAACTTTGTTCAAACAATAGGATATTGTCATTTGCTCCATTTGAGTCAAAGAGTTGAATTTCAGGAACATTTTGCGACGTTGTGTAAAAACCGAAGCCAACCGTTTCCATCGCCAGTAGTTCTTTAGACAGCAGATGCAGCCTGTTATAGACCCCTTGACTGCCTTGAATTAATTCCATTCTATCACCGTGTGTTAGTGAAATATTGTGGATCGTGCGAGCAACTACTCCCTCGAAACCAAAGAAAATTTGTATCGAGGTATCGTGTATTTTGGTATCGCCATAGTTCTCAAGAGTAAAATTGTAATATCTAATACCTTCCGATAAATCGACGCTCCCTCTTGCAACTGGAAGCTTCGCATTTTCAAAAGTTTTCGATCCCAAAACCGGCTTGTTGTTTACTTGAACGTGACCCTTTGGAATTTGTTGGCCCGCATATACGCCAATAAGCCGTGCACTCCTTTTTTGAAGTGCGATTTTCGGATCTGTTTTTACGACGACATCTGCAACATTTAAATTTCCTTCTACGTGAAGATTTGTGACATCGCCGCCAGCTGAGAATTTATTTCGTATATTTTTTTCTGGCATCGCACTGTTTTTAGTACGTCTTTTAAATAACAAGCTCGCAACCCAAGCCACGATCGTAAGGCCAATTCCACTAAACAGCCATTCATAATTTTCGGATGTAAAATCTACTGCTGCGGTAATTACGTTTTGATACGACTTCAATGGACTAGCCTCTATCTATTAAATAGAAAAATAGCCGCTTTCTGCATGGAAATACATTGTAATTGGTAGGCAAAATTACAATGGAACAGCGAAATCCGCAATTCCGGTGGCAATTTCGGTGACAGCAATTTCGGTGATTTCGGTGACAGTTTACTAAATCCCGAATTAGTATCTGAATGCAAATATAGTATATAGATCAGTCTCAGTAACCGCCTTGCACCACAGCACCTCCCTCGACTACCACCCCAAATTTAAGAGGTAGGAAATTCCGGTGCGAATTCCGGGCGAATTCCGGTGACAGGTGCAACAATCCCGCAACAATCCCCATATAATGGTCAAAAGGCCAAGAGACGGCATATAGATTGTCTCTCCCCCGGCCTCGGCACTGCGCCCCCTGCCTTTGAGCTTTCTGCAATCGCTCTATTTTATCTATCTTAGGCGGTCGCCGCGCGGTGGCGCCAGATCATGAGTGTCGCAATCAGCGTTGGCACAAACATAGTTACAATGATCAGCAATGCGCCTGCCCAATCTCCCGCAAAGCCGTGCTCAAAGATATGCAGTCCATGTAACAGCGCCAACAGTCCGGTGATGATCAGCGACGCGTAGGTTGCGACCATATTTGACGTGGTGACCATTAAAATCATTGGCAGTGCGCTCAGGCACAACACAGCTGTAAAGGCAAATTCTGGAAGGTCTTCATCGGCAATAGTGCCCGCAATACTCAGCCGGATCATGTCCATGAGGAGCAGCGCCAACAGGCCCATGAAAGCCACGGCCACAAGAAGGGCAACCGATGTTCTATAGTCGCGCATACAAACCCCAGTCAAAAGCGGCTCAATTCGAAGCGTATGAGGAACACTATGGCGTTACAATCCTGAGGCGGGCCAAAAGACTTCATTGAAAGGGATTTATACTTTGCGCATCGCGAAATCCGCTCCATCAAGTGCCATCCCAAAATGCAGAGGTAGTCTCATTAGACTGTATGCGCGATGAAGGGGCATGGGGGAAAATCATTCAAAACAGACAATCACAAAGACCTGGGATGAAAGCGGCATCCCGGATCAGACCGGCAAAACCGTTCTCGTCACAGGCGCCAATATCGGTCTCGGCTATGAGACGGCGCGCATGCTGGCGGGCAAAGGCGCGCATGTGCTTATGGCGTGCCGGAACGCAGCACGCGGCGCTGAAGCACTTGATGCCATTCAAGCGAACCATGGTGATGCAAAGCTCACGCTGGTGTCGCTGGATTTGGCCGACTTGGACAGCGTTGCAAAACTCCCAGCCCTCTTGCGCGAGGCTGGCATTTCAAACATCGACGTGCTCGTCAACAATGCTGGCATTATGATGCCGCCGCAGCGCCAGACCACCAAGCAAGGCTTTGAAGCGCAATTCGGTATCAACCATCTGGGTCATTTTGCGCTGACGCGCGCAGTCTTTGACATGCTGTCGCCCGATGCAAGGATCGTAACTGTGTCATCGGGCGCAGACCGCGTGTGCGGTATGAACTTCGACGATCTGCAGTGGGAGGCGACCTACAGCCCACAAAAGTCTTACGGCCAATCGAAGACGGCGAATCTGCTGTTTACGTATGAATTAACGCGGCGTCTTGCAAAGGCCGGCAGCCAGATAACAGCCGTCGCGGCCCATCCGGGCATGGCGGACACCAATCTTTCAGATGGAAGCGCATTTAAAAAATGGGTTTGGGTCTTGAAACTGATGCGGTTCATGCGCGTCGGCCCGCAACTGCAAACGCCTGAAATGGGCGCACTGCCACAAACTTATGCCGCGACAGGCGAGATTGAACCCGGCGCCTATTATGGTCCTGAAAAAGAGTACCATGGCCACCCCATTCGGGCGGACCACCATCGGGCGGAGCATTCAACCAACCCAGAACACGCTGCGCGCCTTTGGGAGGTCAGCGAAGAGTTGACCGGAGGGGTGTTTTCTATTTGAGCACTCTTTTCCTATTTGAGCAGCCTTCAAAAACAATTGATCGCTAGCCTCAGCTAGCAAATCCAGGGACCGTGAAACCCGGTGATTTCCCCGACAGGCGCAACAAATCCGGAGAGCAAATCCGAAATCCGGTAATCCAGGAACTGGATTTTGTATACAGCCCGTCTATCTTCCCATTTCAGTCTTCCGACATTATTGACTTTTTCCGGCGCACCAAAGCCAATACCGCCGCAAAACCCGTCATAAACAACGGTGCTGTCGCCGGTATTGGAACAACAGTCGCAGCATGGTCAAAATCGACAGTATAAATGACGTCTTGACTGGCTCTCAGGTCGTAGCGAACGCCGTCCAATCTAAACTGAAAATCGATCACTTTGTTAAAAAGCGCGCTCGTCTCAATAAGTGCCAATTCTGAAAACTCGATACTTGAAAATGCTGACGATAGACCCGCCGCTTGCAGGGTAATAAGAACGTCTTCAACTAAGGTGTCGCCGAACGTAATGTCATCGACAAATCCACCAGCTTGAATGCTTATATTATCGCTACTTGAAGTATTAGAATCGCGAATGATTAGCGCGCGCAGATTTTCCGAACTGCCAGGAAAGTTAAACGTCTGCCCATTGATTGTGATTTCAAAGAAGGTATAGCGATACCTTGCCTGTGCACTAACATCATTGATTGTGTCTATAAGGACCGGGTTTTCTGGAAATTTAACAACTCCCAATAAATCGATGGTCGTACCAAAAACTGGTTCTAGAGCCGGCTCCAGCGGCGTTATTGAACCAGAAAATGTAACTGATGCAGCGTCAGCCGAGCTAAGTGACAGAATTACGATAGCGAATGTTGCAAACGATATGATCTTATTCATCGAAACGATACCCCCTAAATGACACCATTTTAAAAAAGACTGTATGTTAACGCCTTGGCTCTCTAATTTCAGTGTCTCGATGATGGCCGCTTAATTACATTTTTGCAATGAGCTATTTTTTGCTAGCGACGCCGAAATGAAGTTTATTGATGCTACCGGTCTACCGCATGGTGCGCTTATGGAGAATTGGCATCGCTATGACCACTGAGCCGCCTTCCACATCGCAGCCATCGCTTAACGGTGAGCCCTCGTTTCAAGCCATTCAAACACGCGCTCGAAGCAATAGCTAAAGCTGTTATCAAGCAGCAGTTTCGCCTTGCAATGCCGGGATCGCGCAGATGCCGTCTAGGCCGAGCACGTGCGCGGTGCGTCCCAGACCCATCCAGCAGGAAACACAGAAGCTGAGATCAACGATCTCCGCATCGCTGAACGCGGCTTTGAATTTTGCCCAAAATGCTTCATCGGTGGCGAGGTCTTGCGGCGCAAGGCCCATCCGCTCGGCATACTCAATGGCTAGACACTCGCGAGCCGAAAAGACATCTGATGTTTTATACTCCGGCACTGCAGCATAAAATGCCTCATCCGGATGCTCGCCATTGTCCACAACTGAAGCGGTGGGTACGGCGCGGTCGCGCGCGGCGCGGAACGCCTGGCAGAGATTGCAGCCGTTGATGAGCGCAGTGCGATAGCGCGCGCCTTCAAACTCGCGCAAGGACAACGTGGATTTGTCGTAGGTGGTCTGAGAAAACATCAAGCCCGCTTGCACAATGTCAGCGGCATAATTCTCCGCGAGATGTGCCAGCGGGTTCATTTGGTGTTCGGCGGGCAGTTCAATGCGCATTGCGGTTCTCCTTAAAAGATCACGTTCATCCACATCCGAGATCCGCGACAACTGGATGACGAGATCTATGTGAATGGCCTTTACGAAAGCATCTTCGTACGCACCAAATGTAGCCTACCAGTGCCCTTGACCCAATTCACACTTTACCCAGGCAGCACGTAAGGCGCCGGCCAATGCGTTAACGTCTGTTGCGACGTCTTTCTGCAAATTTTTCGGAACAGACTTATAAAACAGAGGAAGCTTGATCGACAGCGCCTCTACCACGCCTCAGCAAAAGGCCGTAAATCATATTCAAAGGTCCAGGCTGAGCGGGGCTGGTGGCAAATGTGGTGCACGGTTTCGGCGATGTCTGCGGCCTTTAGGAAATCGTCATCACCTTTGTCTGGCATCATGGCGCGGGTGCGCTCTAAATCGATGACGCCATCGACAATCATATAGGCGACATGAATGCCCTTTGGGCCCCAATGCCTGGCGATAGACTGGGCGAGCGCGCGCTGGCCTGCCTTGGCCTGGGTAAAGGCCGCGAAACGCGCGCCGCCGCGCACGCTGGCTGTCGCCCCGGTGACGAAGATGGTACCACCACCACGGGCCGCCATAACCGGCCCAACGGTTTTCGCCGCAGCGGCGAGGCCGAGAACATTAATGCGCCAAGCTGTTTCCAAGGCTGCGAAATCTACGTCCTCGATGCTGCCGAAGACGCCAGCTCCAGCGTTATATATAAGGACGTCAATCGGCCCTAGCGTGGCAGCGATGTCTGCCAAACTCTTTTGAACGGCAATCGGGTCGGCCGCATCGCACACTAAGGCGCGGGCATTGGGCAGTTGAGCTGCGAGCCTGTCGAGCGTCTCTTGCGTGCGCGATAGCAGGGCAACAGCATAGCCGTCCGCTGCAAAGCGCCGCGCGCAGGCTTCACCATTGCCTGGGCCAACACCAATAATTGCGCATGTCTTCATGGCAGCTCATCCCTTGATTGCCCGCTTGGCGCGTCGACAATCTGCAATTTAAGCTACTAATGAACAAATGAAAACGGATATGCCTCTAGAGGCCGCTGAGGCACCAAGGGGCGAAGGTTAACCCCCCCCAACCCAGCTAGTCAAGATTTCGCTGGAAGCGTTTAGTCGCGCTCGATCACGCCGGTAGAGCGATGCTTGCAGGGTTTATGTATGTCCGCGCGAACACGAGGCTCGCGCAGAAAGGGCCAACCCAAGCCACCAGTCGCGCAGATTGCTGATAAATGCCACTCAGCGAAGCCAGTCGTCAGGCTACAGCCCCTCAAGCGAGCGCCCGTTTACGGCGCCAACCAAGCCCACCCAGTACGCCCAGCGCACTGGCAAACAGTGGAAGCGCGGCAGGCACGGGGATGACAGCGGCGCCGGGCAAGCCCACGACAGCCTCACGGGCGTCATTGACGGCACTCACCCCTTCAGCCATGAAAATCCCCTGACCGAGGCTGTTGAAGATTTCGATATTATAGACGTCGCGATTGATCACACTTTCCGACGTTCCCGTGCGCCCAAAAATGCTGAGCTCGGCCAACTTGAACGGCGTGGTAAAGCTGATTGTGAGCATCTCACCAACGGCTGACGTCGCCGAATGATGAATGCTTGGGAATAAACCGTTGGTAGAGCCGTCGATGGCAAAATCCGGGCTTGAACCACCAAATGTGGTGCCTGCCGCAGTCGCATCATCAGTGAAGGCTTGATCAACGCCGAATTCATCCTTTGCAACGACTTCTGCGACTTGAAGGAAACCAGGGAGGCTTACACCGTCCACATCGAACGGACCCAGCCCTGCATAAAAACTGGTAATCTTAATTTCTGCCACATCCATCAAGGCCGCGTTTGCGGACGGTGCCGCCACTAACCCTATAACCGCTACCAAGCGCGCAACCGAACTCAACGTCATGTCATCAACCCCAATCTAAACGTTAACAAATCGTTATTAAATGCTAAGTGAGGTGGCAAAAAACGTCAAGGAATATCTATGGTGAAGACGACACGGCGCTAAATCTATCATGCGTCGCGGTAAATGATAGACCATTTTGGTGTGCGCGCTGCGCATGTTAAAGAGTACTGGCGCATAAAAGGACCAGACCCATGCAAAGCCAAATGCTCGCCCCAGCTGCCGTTCTGATTGCCTGGACGCTGATTGTCCTACTCTGGATCATTCCGTCACGCTTTGGCGCGATCGCCAAGGCTGATAAGTCGAAACTGCCCAATAAAGCCGGCGTGCGCGGGCAGGATTTGGAAGGTGTGCTACCAGATAAGGCCAATTGGCCAGCGCACAATCATACGCATCTGCATGAGCAGCCGACACTATTTTATGCTGTGTCGGTCATCCTCGCCGTCATCGGCCCCGCGACGCTAGATATAACTTTGGCCTGGACCTATGTGGGAGTGCGCATGGCGCATTCGCTGTGGCAGATCCTGGTGAATACTGTGCCCGTGCGGTTTTTGTTGTTTTTCTCTGGGTGTTTGGTGCTGATTGCTCTGGCAATCCGTGCGCTGCTTGCAACGGTGTTTGTATAGGGCCCCAGCATGCAAATCCTTACGGCCCGCCATAAATTTCATTGTGATAAGCAGTGACCCATTCTTTTAGCGCATCATCAACGGCAAGTTTGTGGTCATAGGGGTCGCCTTCCCCAACCAGGATTGGATAGTCCCACAGGCCAAGAAAGTCATAGTGTTTGACAGTCCAGAAGGTGAGCGGCAGATAGTCGCTGCAGCGCGGCGGGCTGGCCGTCAGGTCGGATTTTTTAGCTTTTAAGAAGGCCGATAGCGCGCGGATATATTTGCGCCGGGCATTGTGCGCGCCGTCGTCTTTAACAAGGTTGCCTTGCGCATTTTTTTTGACGAAATCGCCCGGCTCGTCTCTGAATGGTCCATCGAAGACACTGCCGAGGCCAAATTCGCCAATATCAAGCGGTACATTGGGGCCGACGGCGCTGCGTAGCCCATCGAGAACCTTGCCAAATTCTGCAGCGATCGCGGCTTCGTCGGCTGGGGTCGGCGGGCTTTCCCAATCAAAGGTACCGGTGGCAAGCTTCGGCGTGATCGGCTGATAAAAACTAAACGACACATAATCCAGCTGGCTCAGATAGCCTTTCACGCTGATTTGCGCTTTGTTGTAATCATCGATCGAGCGCGCGCCTAGGCTGGCATATTTGGTGGCCCGGCTGACGCGGCTAAGGTGCTCTCTGGCGTTGGTGAGCGTGTCGTAATTCAGCTTATGCCCAAAGGATAGCCGGAACGGATTGTCGAGCTTTGCTGCGGCGCGCAGCGCTTTTAGATTACGCAAGACCTGTTCCCATGCAGCCGGAAATTCATATACGGACACATCAATTTCAGAGCCTAAAGTCAGCGCAAAACAGGCAGGACCGGCATTAGCAGGGCGCGGCAGCGTTGAAGCGCGCTGAATGATCTGAAAAATCTGCTGCAGGATGGCGGCGTAGTAATGCGGGTTCATGGATGTGCCATCATCGGGGTGGAACCGCATCAACATGCGCCACAGCTGCTCAAAGCCAGTGCCAAGCGTTACCGCATAGTCCAAATGGGGTTCGATTTTGACATGAAAGCCCGCCTTCACCGCCGCATTCACGGCTGCTTCAAGCTTAATCATGGGCATCGTTGTCAGGTCCAGCGCATAGCGAATGTCGCGCACTTCCAGGACCTTTGGCTTGGTCTTGTTTATGACACCAAAGAACGCCTTGAGCCGCACCAACCAGGCCGGCTGCGGGCGGATTGCAGGCCCTGGTATGAGGACGTTTTTTGTCGTTACATTCTCTTTAACGCGGTAAGTCGGCGTAAAGGTCACCCACTTAAAGCCGTAGGATGCCAGCGTCTGTAGTTGTGCATCGATATTGTCGTAATCCGTCGGGCTGAAGGCCGGAAGTGAATACGACAGCGGCGTCTGTTTTGGCTGTGCCATGTATTTGTTGCCCCCCAAACCTCGCAACGCGCGCGGACATTTCACGCGCACCCATAAGCCCTACAGCCTTATGGGCACCAATACCAAATTTCTCCAAACAAAGCCTCACACATTCGAGTTGCTGCAAGCAAGTTGCTGCGCGCAATTCAATTTGGAAAAGTCTGAGGGACGAAACAGCGCTGAAATTCGTCATTATGCCGCGCGTATAGCGCCTGAAGAGGACATTGTGGAATGCCCATGCTGGGATTTGACCTGAGGCGCTAAGAATGCCTATTTTTTACTGAATTCATTCGCTGCATAACGCTGCCCACCCAATAGTAATAGCGGCAAAGCACCAACTATAAACACCCCAGCCACCAGCAAAAGCACGGGGCTGTAGCCGCCCCAGCGCTCTGCCAGCCAGGCGAGCAGCGCTGGACCAGAGCCAGCCGTCGCACTAATACCAGCAAATAGGATGCCATACAGCCGGCCAA
>JBCCLR010000160.1:0-9019 GCA_039026755.1 Pseudomonadota bacterium
ACAAAAAATCCCTCGCGATCAAGGACGCACTCGGTAACCGCCCCGGCATGGCCAGTAGCTATCACCAGCTTGGCATGGTCGCGCAGTATCGGGGCTCGCTCGACGCGGCCGAGGACTGGTACAAAAAATCCCTGACGATCAACGAGGCGCTTGGCAACAGCCCCGACATAGCTAGTACTTATCACCAGCTTGGCATTGTCGCGGAGCTTCGCGGTATGCTTGACACAGCCGAGGACTGGTACAAGAAATCCCTGGCGATCGAAGAAGCGCTTGGTAACTTACCTGGCATGGCCGGTAGCTATCACCACCTTGGCATTGTCGCGCAGCGTCGGGACATGCTGGACACAGCTGAGGACTGGTATAAGAAATGCCTCGCCATTAGCGAGGCGCTCGGCGACCGCCCGGGCATGGCCAGTAGCTATCACCAACTTGGTATGGTCGCGCAGCGTCGCGGCATGCTCGACGCCGCCGAGGGCTGGTACAAGAAATCCCTCGTGATCAACGATTCGCTCGGCAACAGCGCCGACATAGCCAGTAGCTATGGTCAGCTCGGACTGCTGGCAGAGGAACGCGGCAACCCGCCCCAGGCCCTGCAATGGACCATCCGCAGCCTTACGCTGTTTGAGGAGTTCGGCCATCCCGCCACCCGGCCGGCGCTGCAGAATCTTTTCCGGCTCACGCAGGCGCATGGCGAGGCGATGCTCGCTGAGGCCTGGCATGTGGTGACCGGAGACGATGTGCCTGACGCGCTGATCACTGCAATCCGCGAGGCGAAAGACAAGGAGACATGATGATCAGAGATGACGAAAGGGCGCTGGCCCAAGCCGCTGCCAAGCGGTTGTCTGCGGATATGCCCGCAGGTTTCCCAGAGGCGGTTGAGGCAGCCCTGGCCGCGCCGGGCGGTTCAGGTCAGGTGCCGAGGGCCTATGACGCGGGCACGACGATTGCGCTTGGCGCGCTCCTTGTGAGCATCGCGCAGTTTGCATGGACGATCTACACGGATCTGCGCAAACAGACGGCAAAGCCTGATCGCGAGGTGCTCGCCCGCCGCATCCGCCTGCGGCTTGAACAGAGCAGCCAGTCTGGTGGCGAACATACCCATCATATGGTCGAGGCCGTCGTTGAAGAGATTACACAAGACCCGCCTTGATACGCCCTTGACACCCATTCCACGGTCCGGGGCCGTTTACACTCCTAAAGCATCCCCGCCGTCCGCAAATCCAGCCCATCACAACAGAAAATCACACCGGCAACTCCGTCGAGTTCTTCACTGATTTTAACGCGAAACTAGAGCGAATATCCGCCACGGCGGGCAAATTAGCGAGGGTCTCGCGCAGCAAGACCTCATAATCTTCAATGCTTTTGGCGACCACGCGTAAGGTATAGTCGCTGTCCCCGCTCATGGCTTGGCAGGTGACGATTTGGGCATGGTCCTCAACGGCGGCTTCAAACAGCTTGAGTGTTTCGGTTGTGGTTTTTTCCAGCTTGATATTGGCAATCACCGTGACGTTGAGGCCCAATTTGGCCTGGTTGAGCAGCACGGCTTTCCCGAGAATATAGCCATTGTCTTCAAGCGCTTTAAGCCGTTTCCAGCATGAGGCGCGCGACAGGCCAACCACATCTCCAAGCTCAGACATCGACCATTCGGGATTGTTTTGATGCGCGCGCAACAGTTTTTGATCAATCGCATCCATATCTCAAACCTTCTTAAATATGAAATATTATAAGCTCCAAATTAGAAGATACGAACAAAAATTTCTCAACTTAGATGCTTTGCCAAATAGGTGATGGGGCCAGCGCGCGTATGACTTGCGCTTTGGTGGCAATCATTGTAGGGGGACCAAGGTCTTAAGCACCCAGATCAGCACATCAAATCCGCCGCGGCATCGGCACTGCAAAACGGGCGCGAGATCGGTTTGAGGACGAAGACGCAGCACCAGCGCAAATGAGGGGGACGTGCGCCGATGACAGGCGCTGTCATCACCCAGGAGCACTCCAGGGGCACGGGCCTTGCTCACCCTGACTTGTGTTACACAGGTTCGCAATGGGCACGCGGCAAGAGGTCTCGCGCGCTATGTTAAGTGGTCTTAATGTTAAGTGTTCTTGATATTTTTCGTGTCGGCATCGGCCCATCGAGTTCGCATACCGTGGGGCCGATGCGTATCTCGCGCCGGTTTATAGACCTGTTATGCGCGCAAAATGCTGAGCGGCAGGTCAAAAAGATCAAGGTTGTGCTACAGGGCTCGCTCGCCTTTACCGGCAAGGGCCATGCGACAGACACGGCGGTTGTTTATGGTCTGTGCGGCTTTAGGCCGGAAACCATGGACCCCGGTGCCGCACGCGCCGCCTGTGACCGCGTTTATAGCAGCAAGGCCCTGCAGCTGCATGAGACCAACACCATCGCTTTTGACCCCGCCACCGACATCGTCTTTGATTACGACACAGTGCCCGCGCTGCACCCCAACGGTATGCGGCTCATTGCTTATGGGCACAATGGCGCGGAAGTCCTGAGCGAGACATATTATTCCACCGGCGGCGGCTTTGTCGCGACCCAGGCACAACTTGAAAAACCGGCCACAGACGACATTATCGACGTTGGCCGGGCCGCGCCGCATCCTTTTACCTCGGGCGAGGAACTGCTCGGCATTTGCAGTGACTTGGCGTTTTCCATCGAGGGCGTTATCCGCGCCAATGAAGAAGCGCGCCGCTCAAAACAAGAGCTGGATGCCGGGCTTGACCGGGTTGCCGAGGTGATGATGGCCTCCATCGACAGGGGCTTGGAAACCGAAGGATTGCTGCCAGGCCATTTAAAAGTGCAGCGCCGCGCGCCTGCCCTGTGGAGTCGGCTGCAAGGGGTGGGCGCCACCAATGAGCGCGAAAGCCTATTTGATTGGCTCAATGTGTATGCCATGGCGGTCAATGAAGAAAACGCTGGCGGCGGTCAAGTTGTCACCGCACCGACAAATGGCGCTGCCGGCGTCATCCCATCGGTCATTCGCCACTATTGTATGGGTGGTGACTTTCAACGCAGCAAAGTGCGGCGGTTTTTGCTGACCGCCGGCGGTATTGGCATCCTCTATAAACAGCGCGCGTCTATTTCAGGGGCGGAGATGGGCTGCCAGGGCGAGGTGGGCGTGGCCTGCTCGATGGCGGCGGCTGGCCTGGCGGCAGTGTGGGGCGGCAACCCGAGCCAAGTCGCCTGCGCTGCGGAAATTGGCATGGAGCATAATCTTGGCCTCACCTGCGATCCGGTTGGCGGCCTCGTGCAAGTGCCATGCATTGAGCGCAACGCCATTGGCGCCGTTAAAGCAGCCAATGCCGCGCGGCTAGCCCTGCACGGAACCGGCCATGCCAAGGTCTCGCTAGACACCGTGATTGAGACGATGCGCCAAACCGGGCTTGATATGTCCACCAAATATAAAGAAACCAGCCAAGGCGGCCTGGCGGTCAATGTGGTCGAATGCTAGGCCGGACAAGGCCAGGATAAAAAAACGGGGCGATATCCTGCGCGTACACATCCTTCGGTTGATTGATTTGCAGATCACCTATTCGGGAGATACCGTGGCAAATAAAAAAGTGGGGGAATGAAGGCCATGACATATGAGACGGCGCTGCCGCAGCGCGCGATTGACGATTTTCATGCGGTTTTAGGCGAGCGCTTTACCACCGCGCGCGGCGTCTGCGCTGAACATGGCGCAGATATCTCCCATTTTGAGCATATGCCGCCTGATGCCGTATTGTTTCCCACGTCAACGGAGGAAGTCGCGCGGATCGTTACAACCTGCGCGCAGCTGCACATTCCCATTGTCCCCTATGGTGTTGGCACGTCTTTAGAAGGGCACATCCATGCCATGCAGGGCGGCGTCACGCTCGATATGTCTAAGATGAACCGTATTTTGCAGGTGAATGCGGAGGATATGGACGTGGCCGTCCAGCCGGGCGTAACGCGCGAAGAGCTCAATCACTTTTTGCGCGATACCGGCCTGTTCTTTCCAATCGACCCGGGCGCCAATGCCTCCATTGGCGGCATGGCGTCAACGCGTGCGTCGGGCACCAATGCTGTGCGCTATGGCACGATGCGGGAAAATGTGCACAATCTTGAGGTGGTCACTGCTGCTGGTGAGATTATTCGCACCGCCCGGCGTGCCCGAAAATCTGCCGCGGGATATGATCTTACGCGGCTGTTCGTCGGCGCTGAAGGCACGCTTGGCGTGATCACGGAGATTGGCCTGCGCCTGTATGGCATTCCGCAGGCTATTCTCTCGGGCGTGTGCACGTTTGACAGTTTTGATGGCGCCATCCAGTCAGTCATTGACACTATTCAATTGGGCGTGCCGGTGGCGCGCGCGGAGTTCTTAGATCAAGCAACGATCCGCGCCGTCAACCATGTCTCCAAGCTTGGCCTGGAGGTGAAACCCACCCTGTTTTTTGAGTTTCACGGCACCGATACATCGGTTGAAGAGCAGGTAGAGATCGTCAGTGAAACAACCGCGACCAATGGCGGCGGCCCCTTTCGCTGGGCGCGCAAGGCCGAAGAGCGCAGCAGGCTATGGGCCGCGCGGCATCATGCAGCGCTGTCTGTACCCGCCTATGCGCCAGGCACAAAGCAGTGGTGGACCGATGTATGCGTGCCAATTTCGCGGCTGGCCGAGTGCATTGCGGAAACGCATGCAGATATCGAAAGCACATCGCTCTTTGCGCCGATTTTAGGCCATGTGGGCGACGGCAATTTCCATGTTGGTATTAGCGCCAAAGACGGCGATGCCGCACAGTTTGCCGAGGCGGAGGCGCTGCACGACCGTTTAGTGAAACGTGCGCTCGCCATGGATGGAACATGCACTGGCGAACATGGCATTGGGCGCGGCAAAATCGGCTATTTGGAAGCTGAAATTGGCGCAGGCGTAGACGTGATGCGCAGTGTAAAGACCGCGCTCGATCCGCTCAACATTATGAACCCAGGCAAAATATTCCGCGCCTAGCGCGCAGCTACTACGCCGACATCGGCAATCTTACGCGTAGCTAAACATTCAAGGGCTTTCCACATCCACCGCGCAGGCTATAAGGCGGCATAACATCAAGTGTAAGCGTTAAACAAAGTCTAAGGGGGGACATGATGCAACCGCTTATCTATTCCGTGAATGGCAAGACGCCGCAAATCCACGGCACCGCCTTTATTGCGCCCGGCGTTGTTATTTGCGGCGATGTAAAAATCGCTGCCGACGTATCCATCTGGTTTGGCTGCGTGTTGCGCGGCGACGTGAATGAGATCTCAATCGGCCGCGGCTCAAACGTTCAAGAGGCCAGCATTTTGCATGTTGATAGTCCCGAGAGCGGCGGCTGCGCACTAACCATTGGTGAAATGGCGCTGGTCGGCCACAAATGCATGCTGCACGGCACCACCATTGAAGACGGCGGATTTATGGGCATGTGCTCCACCGCGCTTGATCATTCTGTTATTCAATCTGGGGCCATGCTTGCGGCGGGATCATTTCTCACCGGCGGCAAAGTGGTTCCTGGCGGGGAAATCTGGGCAGGCTCACCAGCGAAAAAGTTCCGCGATATGACCCCGGAAATGGCCACCGGCAACCATCACGGCGTCACCCATTACATCGAGAACGCCCGCACGCACGGCGCGGCCCTTGCAGGGGCCTGATAGCGCGCGCTGCTTTGCCACCGCGTCGATCGGCGACCAGTGCGCCAGGGGTCGCCAGGATCAGCGCGTCAAAACTTAATCAGCGTCTCTGCATCAACGCGTTTTGCTGCAACTTTATAGCCCACGCCAGTGCGCTTTTGGGCGGAGCGGCGGCACTGCGGCAGCGCGTTGACATACCGGTCGCGCTCGTCCTGACGGGCAAATGAATTGGTCACACGCTGGGATGCCGCGCCGATGCGCCCCCATTGCCGGGTTACCACCCAATGGCCGAATAGATCTTCGCTCACATCGAGAATATAACGGCGAAACACATTCGCCTTTGGGTCAATCGCTTCCAGCGCAATCCAAGCATGTGAAGGCATGGCGCGTTCTAATTATAATCATGATATGTTTATGATAGAATCTAGCAAAGTTGACCCGTGATGCAATACGTATTGCGCGCTGGTGTGTCTCTTACTGGTGAAGTCATACGAGACACAACTCAGGCAGGTTGTGCGGTATGCTCATATGGATTTATGCCCTCTGGCGGTCGCCCAACCACGTTGCCGTTGATGTCCCTATGGGGTGGCTCTGAGAAGGCCTTTAGACCTAAGAGGTCCTTGCGATGCATCTGGCGCGTCCACGTTGATAAACCCGCGAATTTCCAAATCGCATTGAATGGTCGTGGCAGCTCGTTGACAAAGTGCGCGCATACGTGTGTGCGATTTTCAGCAAGCTGTTGAAGCTCGAAGGTTAGTTTAGGCTTATGTGGCGGCCCGGGGCCAACAAGTGTTAAAGCAACTTCCTTGTTCTCTTTCAGGCTTTTAATTTCCTGATACCCAGCACGCTTGCCTTTTGTGAAGAACAGTGTCTTCGTTCCGACCTGTCCGTCTTCTCCTTCAACGCTGCAGGTCGATTTCGTCTCTTTGGGCCAAGCAGACCATCGCATGAGGCGCGCTTGAAGACGGATGTCGTCATAAACGTCAACCGCCGCTGCGTTCACAGTAAGCTCTTCCGTGTATTCAACGCGTACTGGCGCGAGTGCTGACAAAACAGCGACGACCAAGATGAGCCCAAAGGCAATTGCAAGCGCGATAATCATTCAAGCGACCTCGATTCTTAGAGCAACATCATCTATAGCTATTGAACTATATCAAGTATCTTGATTGTCAAGTTAAATGGATCAGGCTGTGCCCGCAGAAAAGGAAACATCCCCTCAGGACTTGGTGGCCGCCTGCCGTCGATTGTATTCCTGGATTGAAAAAGTGGATGCAAAGGCCGCAGCTGCGGTCGGCGTTAGCCGCAACGATCTGCGCTGCCTCAATATGCTTGCTGAAGCACCAACGAAGCCGGGAAAGATTGCAGAAGAGCTTGGTTTAACCACCGGGTCTGTAACGACCCTTATTGACCGTTTGGAAAAGGCAAACCTTGCGAAGCGCGAGCGCGATCCCGCAGATCGCCGGGGGGTCATTGTTCATCCAACGTCTTATCTATTCAAAACCGTTGGCCCAATCTATCTGAGCGTGGCGAACGAAATTCAAAGAATTGCAACTACATATTCAGCGCACGAGCGAGACGCCGCAGTAAAGCATATCAATGATGCTTCATCAGCTTATGAGCTATCGGTCAAAAGAGAGATGAAATGACCGACTATCTTTGCTGCACAGGCTTGAATTGGCGGCCGTTGAGGACAATGAACCACACCCCGCCCCTAACCAACGGCCCCACCCTCCGGCGCCAGCTGGCGATCACTGCGTTGTTTTAAGCGCCGGCGGATGATGTCGTGCTGTGCGCGGCTGAGCGGGAAATTCCATACTGCAAGCACAGCGATGAGCTGAAATAGGATCGGGGAAAGCGCATAGAGAATACCAACGGCCAGCACGCCGGCGGCATCGTTCTGCGCGCCGAGCGTGACGTTAAAGCCCGTCGCGTCGAGGATGGGAAAGGCAATCATCACCGGTATGGCGAGCGCCAGTTTGATAAGGAAGCTCCAGACCGACACATACGCGCCAGCGCGCAGCTGCTGAGAGCGCAGCGTGTCCAGGTCTATCACGTCACCTAATATTGCATTGGGCAACATCGTGTTGCCGATGGCAATCACCCCAGAGACGAAGATGGTCACCGTGATGAGCGCAGTATTTGTGGGATCAACGAAGAAGAACGCGGGCGACATGGCCATGGCGCTGACGATGACAACGCGCCAGGTGGGGCCTTTTTCAATTCGCTTGGACAGCCACGCCCAAAATGGCACGGCAAGCACCCCGCCGAGTGAAAAAATCATCATGAAGGTCGCGAGGAAATCCGCGCGCTGCCAATAATATGTGATGAAGATGACCGCCAGCGTAGTTCGAAGGCCCTCACCAATCCGCATGCAGGACATACCAATACACAGCCGCATATAAGGCGCATTTCGAACCAAGTCTGAGATCATCGTCAGATCAGTCTTGGGGTTTGGCGCATTGTCCTGATCTTGACCGATTGGCGTTCGAAACACCGCCAAGACCACACACACAATTAAGGCGATCGCGACAGGCACCGCGAGCGTATCGAGCACCTTGCCGGAAAAGCCCTCGCCGCTCACGCCAAGTGCAAACGGAATAAGGCCGACCATGAAAAAGCCAATCACCTCCGCACCATCGCGCCAGGCCATCACCCGGGTGCGTTGGTTGTAATTGCGCGTCAATTCCGTACCCCAGGCCAGGTGCGGGATGGCAATCATCGTCCAGCCGAGATAACACGCGATGAGCCAGACAATCATATGCCCGCTACTGGCGCTTTGCGGCGGCGCAAACAGCATGTAACACGCAAAAGCAGCAATGCCCATGCCGCCAACGATCCACGGTTTGCGGCGGCCAAAGCGTGAGCGTGTGTGATCAGATAAGATGCCGATGGTTGGGTCGGAGACTGCATCGAACATCCGCGAGGCAAAGATCAAGGTGCCAATCAAGGTCAGATTGACCCCGCGCTCTTGCGCGTAAAACGTCGGGACATAGAGAAAAATCGGCAGCATCAGCGCATTGAGCGGCACTTGTAGTGCAGCATAGCGAAACAATAGCGCGTTAGAGAGTTTGTTTTCGGTATATGCCCGAGCGTTAAACAGCATTGCCTGTCATTCCCCTATCGCAGTCAAACCCGCCCGCATGAGAGATGTTTTCTCACGGCTGGTCGCCCGTTAAAATGGCGGCGGTTGGCGGCAGGGGAACACACGCACGATGCGTGATTTGCCATATAGTCATGGTGCTTGCCCAGCTACAGACAGGCGGGTTACTTATCGCGGGCCATCTTCCTTAAAACGTGACCGGTGAAGCGCTGCAAATGGTTTGCATAGGCCTTTTCCGCGGCTTTTTGGTCACCAGCGATCACCGCCTCGCCAACCGCGCAAAACCC
>JBCCLR010000161.1:0-8950 GCA_039026755.1 Pseudomonadota bacterium
GGCTATGCGGTCTTAGCGGCAAACCCTTACTATCGAACGCATACTGGCCAGCTATTTTCTGATGATATGCGCTTTGGCGACCCTGGTGCGTGGGAGCTTGTCGAACCGCACTACAGTGCATTTTCATCCCAGACAGTGGTGGCAGACGCGAAGGCGATTGCTGCATGGCTCGATGATCAAAAGGCCGTAAATACTGGGCGGGGCATCGGCGCGGTTGGCTTTTGTATGACTGGCTCCTGGACGTTGCGTGCTGCCGCTGCCGTGCCAGATCGGATTAAGGCCCCATGTTCATTTCACGGCGGCGGATTGGTGACCGACAAAGCCGATAGCCCGCATCGATTGGCGCCAAAGATCACCGGTGGGGCTTTAATTGCCATTGCAGAAAATGACCATAACCGCGAGCCCGGCGCCAAAGATGTGCTGATCAAGGCCTTTGAGATGGCCGATGTTCCGGCTGAAATCGAAGTCTATACCGATGCGCTGCATGGCTGGGTGCCGATTGATTCACGCGTCTACAATGCGCAGCAGTCACAGCGTGCTTGGAGCCGCATGTTGGCACTGTTTGATGCGCAGCTTGGCAGCAGCACTTAATTGTCGCTGGCGGGCGTCTCAGGCAGCTTTTTTAATGTGCCTTCGCTGCGCGAATGGCCTGCGCTGCTGAGAGAAGTGCTTCTTCAGCGGGAATGAATTTGAAGTTGAACGCTGTTTCGGCCTTGCTGCCAGAAACGCTGAGATTGCGGCCAACATTCTTGGTAATTGATCGTGCTTCCGGCACGAAGAGGCCGATCAGGCGTAGCAGCCAAACCGGCGCCTCCTTGCGTGCGATTTTCAGGCTTGGGTCCCATGCCTTCAGCGCCTGGCACAAGTCGATAAAGCGCAGCGTGCCGGCAGTAGCGGCATAGCGCTCGCCGGTCGCGGCCTCATGGTCAATTGCCGCGACATGCAGCATAGCAACATCGCGAACGTCAACGATTGGCATTTGCATAGGCGGGGCAAGGGGGTCTTTGCCGCTCATAAGCCGTTCGACGATTTCGAGCGACGTACTGAAATGCGCATCAAGCGGTGGGCCGAACACCATTCCGGGGTTGATTGTCGTGAGCTCCATTTCTGGGTTGTTGGCCACAAAATCCCAGGCCGCGCGTTCGGCCAAGGTTTTTGAGGCTTCATAGGCGACAACGGTTGGGTCTTCCGGGTCCGTCCAATTGCTCTCATCAGACGGCTGGTCAATCGGTTTGGCCGGGTCCTTATACATCGCTACATTTGACGATGTCAGGATCACACGCGTTATGCCAGCAGCTTTAGCGGCGCGCAGTGCGCGCATTGTGCCGTCCACAGCAGGGCGGATCAGCTCTTGCGGGTCTTTTGGTTCAGCGAGCGGTAGCGGCGAAGCCGTATGCATGAGGATATCACAGCCTTGCATGGCTTGGTGCCAGCCGTCGTCCTGCATTAAATCCAATAGTGCAAATTCCAGCCCAGCATCTGGAAACAGGTTTTGCAGCTCAATTTTGCGCCGCTGCGAGCGGATGCCCGCACGTACCGCATAGCCCTTGTCCAAAAGCTCGCTGACAATGTGTTTGGCGATGAAGCCGGAGGCTCCGGTCACAAAGACTTTAGTCATGCTGTTAATCCAATTGTGTTGCATAGCATGTCAAAGGCCACGGTCTCGTCATGCTGATTAAGGTCCTGCGTAACCACAAGGTCGAGGTGGCGCAGGATGAGTTGCTGCAAGAAGGCAAGGCTTGGCCCCTGAATTTTGCCTGCCTCTAAAGCCTCACCGATCCAAGTGCCGTGTGGGGCGAACATCGCATTCACTTTCGCCTGTGCGTCATCGCTGGCGAGGCCGGCATCGTGTAGCAGATGCATGATGCGCCATTCCTCTGGTGCGCGGCGCGCCCACGCCAAATAGCCAGACCAACACTGTTTCAAGACCTGCCTGTCAAACGGTGCGCCAGGTTGATAAGCGAGTGCGATAAACATATTGGCTTTTGCCATCACATAAATTGCATCGATAAGCGCTTGTTTTGTGGCGAAGGCATTAAAAAGTGTGCCGTTGGCAACGCCGGCGGCCTTGGCAATGCTCGCCGTCGAAACGCTGACGCCGTCGGCTAGGAACATGGGGATTGCGGCATTGGCAATTTGTGATTGGCGAGAATTCATAACACTCATAATACTTAGAGTGACTAGTCAGTCAATAGTATATAAACGAGTGGGCTACACACCTTCACATCCGCCATCCTGCTTAAATTGCTTTCAGGCTAGATACCGAGAAATAACGGAAGAGCGGATACTAGCGGCCAAAATAAAGCACAATTGCACCAGCAACTGTGGCCAGGCCCAGAGCAATACACAGATGCAGCACGCGCACTGTCGCGGGACTATGCTTTGAAGCCATCGCAGCATCAACATCCCGCTTACCGGTGATCATGGCGGTCACCAGGTCGGTTGCCAGCGCGAAGAGGTAATAGGAAATTGCAAACAGGTGCAGCAGCACAAGCGCTGAAATAATGTCGAAGCTATCGACATGCAGATTGGCCAGTAGCCGCGCAGTATCAAAGCGCACCAGATGCGCAAAGTAACCTGAAAATAATCCATCGGTATCAATCGCAAACAGACCGGTTGCAACTTGAAAGCCGAGAATTGCAAAGATCGCGAGAACGCTGAGCGAGGCAAGCGGGCTGTGTCCGACAGTGGCCTTATAGGGCTTCTTAAATAGCTTCGGCAGATACGTGAAGACTTGGCGCGGCGTGATCGGATACGCTGTAAAGCGCGCTGTTTTTGGCCCGAAAAACCCCCAGTACAGGCGGTAGACCAGCAGCGCCAAAACGGCGACGCCGAGCTTTCTGTGAGTATCTAGGGAACCGCTTTCCCCAGTTTGCCACAGCAAAAAAATGAGCACCGCCAAACTCCAATGGAACACGCGAATGGACAGGTCCCAAATTTTAAAATCTTGGACCTCGGCGCTTGGCTCAGCGTCACTCACCCTTTACCCCTTCGCCTTGTAGATATCGTGGCAGCTTTTGCATGTTCCCCCAGTCGCGCCAAAAGCAGGCGCAATGCTTTCTGGATCACCAGAAGCAGCCGCCATTGCAAGTTTCGCGGCGGCCGTTTGGAACGCCATGACTTTGTTTGCAAAGTCTTCTGTCTGGGTCCAGATCTCAGCTTTTGCACTTGTTTTCAAACCTGATTCTGGGCCGGTTCCTGCAGGAAACCAGTCTCCCATGTCCTTCGTACCTGCCTCGATGTCGTCGGCTTTCGCTTGAATAAGCGACATGTCAGGGGCGCCTGACTTCAAGCTATCGCTGATGGCTTTGAAATTTCCAGCAAGCTTTTTGTATTCCGCTTTCCTGAATTCTATCTGCTCTGCGGCGGTGCGACCGTTGGGTAGCACCGATGCTTGTTCCGGCTCTTCCATTGATGGCGCGGCCTCGTCGCCGCTTGGGCTTTCTCCGCACGCGCTGAACGCTGCACACGCAAAAAGGCTTAAGACTACAGGTAGCCTCATCGTATTCTCCCTGGCAAAATGTTCTCCCAAATAGCGATATGCGTCGATCCCTGGGGAAAGCAAAAACAAAGCAGGTATTGAGCGCTTGGTTTGCGAAGGTGCGGCGGCCTATAGTAGAGGCACTATTACAGGCTTGAGGTATGTCATGGCTCGCATAATTCTGTTTTCAATTGCCACTTTGGCGCTCGGTCTTGCGGGGTGTTCTGTCGCGCCAAAGCCACAGTCGTTTGACCCCTCCATTGCCACCGAGGCTGAAATTGTGGCGCGCGCTTTAGACATTCATGACCGCATTTTGACGCTGGATTCGCACGCGGATACGCCGCTGCGCATGATCGAGCCGGGATTTGATATGGCCGAGCGGCATGACCCTTTAGAAACCGGATCCAAAGTTGATTATCCGCGTATGAAAGAGGGTGGGCTGGACGCCATATTTTTTGCCGCATTTGTGGCCCAAGACATTCGTGATGATGCCGGCAACAGCCGCGCAAAAGCGCTTGGCTTACAAATGCTTGATGCAGTGATCGCTTCCACGCAGACACATGCAGATATCGCCGGGTTGGCAGTTGACCCGGCAGATGCCTATGCGCTCGAAAAAGCAGGTAAGCGCGCTATTTTTCTAGCCTTGGAGAACGGCTATCCGGTTGGCAGCGATATCGCCAACCTGGATGTCTTTTACAAGAAGGGTGTGCGCTACATTACCTTGGTGCATTCAACCAATAATGATCTGGCGGATTCAGTCACCGATCCAAAAGGGCCGGAACATGGCGGCATAAGCGCCTTTGGCGCGCAAGTTGTGCTGGAGATGAACCGGCTTGGCATCATGGTCGATGTTTCGCACGGCAGTGACGATGTGCTTTATGATGCCCTGGCGTTGTCGAAAGCACCGATCGTTGCAAGCCATTCTAACGCGCGCGCGGTGACCGACCATCCACGCAATATGACGGATGAGATGCTGAAAATGCTGGCCGAAAATGGCGGCGTTGTACAGCTGACGATGCTTTCCGACTATGTGCGCGAACGCCCTGAAAACCCCGAGTTTGATGCAGCGCGCGCAGCGCTGATGAGCACCATGCGCCCATATGCTGAAATGACCCGAGAAGAACAAGTGGCGGCGCGTAAAGCATTTGGTGCGCTGAATGAAAAATACAAACTGCCTCCGGCGACGGTGCAGCAGGCCGTCGACCATATTGACCATATCGTTCAAGTCGCCGGCATTGATCATGTGGGTATCGGTTGTGATTTTGATGGCGGCGGCGGCATTGAAGGCGTGTTCGATGCAAGTGAGGTCATGAACATCACCATTGAGCTGGTCAGGCGGGGCTATGACGAAGAAGACATTGCAAAAATTTGGAGTGGTAACTTGATGCGCGTTTTTCGGGAGGTGCAAACGGTTGCAGCTAGAATGCAGGCAGAAAAATCATAACCCGAATGCAGCGACGTTTTTTTTGGAGCGCTTGCCTCGGCGCTTTTGTCTTGAGTGGCCTTGCGCATCCGGCTGTTGCGCACCCTTTGCGGTTGTCTTTGACCGAAATCGAACATGTCGCCGAGGCCAAGCGTCTTATGATTAGCCTTCGCCTGTTTTTGACCGATGTAAATGAAGCGCTGGTGTTTAACCCCGACAGTACAGAGCTTGCATTCTGCCAGCCAGATGAAGCTGGCAATGCTGAGTTTTTGCTGCTCACTTACCTCAATATGCACTTTGCCGTTACAGCGAATGGACAGGCCGTTGACCTGCAGATTAAAAGCAAAAGCTTGCATGGGGAGGGCATTAATACAGCGCTGCAAGTGGTTTTTGAGCACCCCATCGAAGGTGCCCTAAACTCATTGGAGGTCAAGAATACGGTGTTTACTGACCTGTTTTTTGATCAAAATAACATCGTGTACGTGTATACAGATAAGGCGTCTAAAAGCATGATGCTGAGTAAACAAACGCCGCGTTATGCTTTGACGTTCTGATATGGAGAAATTTGCGCTCTATATACGCTTAGGCTTTGAGCACATTTCCGACTTTGCCGGATTTGACCATATTTTGTTTCTCATTGCGCTATGCGCGGTTTATCGATTGGTGCAGTGGCGGCAGCTTTTGGTTTTGGTAACCGCTTTTACCGTAGGGCATAGCATAACATTGGCACTGTCAGCGCTCGGCACGCTGAAGATCCGATCAGATGTTATTGAATTTCTCATCCCAACAACGATTTTGATTACCGCGCTGCACAATGTAATTGCCCGTCGATCGACAGACACAAGCCCAAAAATGGGTGCAAATTATGCCATGGCGCTGTTCTTTGGCTTTATCCATGGCATGGGATTCTCGAATTTCTTTCGTGCCCTGATGATGGGAAGTGATGCCATCATCTTACCGCTGCTTGCCTTTAATATCGGCATTGAACTGGGCCAGCTTGTGGTGGTTGCCTCGATCTTCCTGATCGGCTTCATATTCTTAAATATCCTGCGCGTTGCGCACCGCGACTGGAACGTCTTTATCTCCGGCGCGGCAGCGGGTGTGGCTGTTCTCTTAATGTCACAAACTAAATTTTGGTAAGGCTGCGCAGCGCGCGCATCGAGTTTTTGTAGCTATAAAATGAATGCGCCGCGCCCATTCCTTTGAATGGTCGCGGCGCAGTGAGGCGGGTTAGTAAGTATTGTGTTACCCTAGCCCTTAATCAGCGACATAAAGCGGTTTTCCATCCGCTCTTCTTTAAAGACGCCGGTGAACGTCGTGGTGATCGTTGACACGTCAGGCTTGTGCACGCCGCGTGTGGTCATGCACTGGTGCTTGGCATCAATCAAAATGGCAACGCCTTGCGGGTCCAACACATCTTGAATTGTGTTGGCGATTTGCGATGTCATGGTTTCTTGGGTCTGCAGGCGCTTGGCGTAAATTTCAATCACGCGGGCCAGCTTTGAAATTCCAACAACTTTTTTGTTCGGCATGTACGCAATGTGCGCAACACCCAAGATCGGAACCATATGGTGTTCACAGTGGCTTTCGAGGGCGATGTTGCGCAGCATGACAATATCGTCATAGCCCTCAACTTCTTCAAATGTGCGCTCCAGCACAAGTGCTGGGTCTTCTTCGTAGCCTGCGAAGAACTCTTCATAAGAGCGCACAACGCGCGATGGCGTATCAATGAGGCCTTCGCGCTGGGGGTTGTCGCCGGCCCAGCGCAGCAACGTGCGAACAGCGGTTTCCGCTTCTGTGCGGCTTGGTCGCGGGTCGATCGCAGGCACAATGGTCTCTTCAAGATCATCAGCAGTCGAATTGGTTACTATGGCATCCATGAAAGGGGTCTTTCTTTTTTAACTAGTGAACGCGGTTAACAGTTAGACGCAAGAAAGGGGGGCTCGGCCATCACTCCTTCACTTCAAGTGAATGAGGCAGGTCCACCCATGCAAACAGCTTCTATACGTTGATCGTAGGCAAAAGGATTTGTTTACGTTTGCCCACCGCTTGCATGTACTAAATGGGTTCCCTTACGCAGCAAAGCAACCCAGAAGGCCAATTCATTCCTTTTGCGCTGCCAACTTGAAATTAAGTTGCATAATGCGCAAGACGGTTATTGTCGCAGGTATTTAGGTATCTGGAATTGCTCAATTTTATAGCGCCGAGGGACACGGCACTTGCATAGTTTTACGCAATGGGAGAGTGTTCTCGCACGGCGGCGATCCGTTGGTGTACATACTTACAATAGACGATCAGGATAGCTGCCGTTTCATCATCAGACTGGACGAAGGAATGAAGAAAATTAGCTCGATTGCTTCTGTTTTTGCTTTTGCCGCATGCGTTTCGGCGTGTGATCAAAACGCGCCAGGTGCCGCACAAACACCGCCGCAAAGCGAGACGAATGCTGCTGTGTCAGCCGCGGACATGGCGAATAACCCGTTCTTTATAGATTGGGATACGGCCTATGGCGTGCCGCCTTTCGAACGCATTGCAGATGAGCATTTTCTTCCGGCGATAGAGCTTGGCATTGAGCAATTGCGCTCCGAAATAGATGCCATTGCCACCAACTCTGAACCTGCAACATTTGAAAACACGATTGTTGCGCTCGACTTGGCTGGACGCCAACTCAATAAAGTGGCCTATACATTCAGCAACATCACCGCCACGGATACCAACGATACGCTGCGCGCTCTTGAATCGCAGATTTACCCGCTGCTAACCCGCGAGCAAAACAATATCCAATTCAATACCGCGCTGTTTGAGCGGGTGAAAGCAGTGCATGCACAAAAAGCAGAGCTGGCGCTTGAGGCTCAAGACGCGCGGCTGCTTGAACTCACATACAGAGATTTTCTGCGCGCGGGTGCTGACCTGGACGCGGACAAAAAAGCCCGGGTTGCTGAGATCAATGAAGAACTCTCCGCGCTCACAACCACATTTGGGCAAAATTTGCTGACCGCGACGGTGGATTTTAAACTGGAGCTGACCAAGCCGGAAGAATTAGCGGGACTCACCGACCGTTTTAAATCCACCATCAAGGTTGCCGGCGAGGACAAATGGGTTGTGGGGCTCAATCGCTCGCCCTTCGAGACCTTTATGACCCAGTCAACCAATCGTGCGGTGCGGGAGAAACTCTTTAACGGCTATCGCTTGCGGGCGTCTTCTGGCGAGGGAGACAATGGCCCACTGGTTATAAAAATGGCGCAGCTGCGTGCTGAACGTGCCGCGCTGCTAGGCTACAAAACGCATGCTGAGTATCAATTAGAAACCCGTATGGCTAAAACGCCGGAGGCAGCGGAGGCCTTTTTGGTGCAAGTGTTAGCGCCCGGATTGGCCCGCGCCCGCGAAGAGCGCGCTGATATCCAAGTGCTTATCGCTGCAGATGGTGATAGTTTCGCTGCAGCTGGGCATGACTGGTGGCACTATTCCGAACGGGTGCGCGCCGAAAAGTTCGCTTTTGATGACGCTGCGCTCACGCCTTATTTTGAGCTCGGCGCTGTGCGTGATGGCGCGTTTGACGTGGCGACAAAATTGTTTGGGGTGACTTTCGAAGCGGTTGATACACCGGTTTGGAACCCAGACGTCGCTTCATTCAATGTAAAAGCGCCGGATGGGACGCATCTTGGGCTGTTCATGGCGGATATGTATGCGCGCGCATCCAAACGCGGCGGCGCATGGATGAGCAGCTTTCGGCCCGCTTATGCGGTGGGTGATGATGCTGTGCGGCCAATAGTCTCTAATAATCTAAACTTGACGAAGCCGCAGAACGGCAAGCCGACGTTGCTGCGTTTTGATGAGGTAGAGACCCTATTTCACGAATTTGGGCATGGGCTACATGGCTTACTGACGCAAATAAAATATCAGCGTTTTTCGGGCGTTGATGGGCCGCGCGACTATACCGAGTTTCCCGCCCAAATTCTTGAACATTGGGCTGGCCAAAAAGCCGTACTTGCCGAGTTTGCCAAGCATTATGAGACCGGCGCGGTCATTCCAGATGCGCTGATTGA
>JBCCLR010000162.1:0-8906 GCA_039026755.1 Pseudomonadota bacterium
CTCCCACAATTGAATGCCATTGCCTTCCGGGTCCTGGAGGGTGGTAAATTTCCCGTGCGGATAGGCTTCTAAATCAGCGACCTCAACGCCAGCGCCGCGCAATTGCGCGATCATGTTTTCAAGGTTGGCCACACGAAAGTTGATCATCCATGTTTTGCCCGCCGGGATCATCGCGTCGTCCATGCTAAAGGGATTGAACACCGTATAGCCTGCCGCTTGCATCCACGGCGGACCATCTGAGTATTCAGGCGACAGATCGACACCCAAATGGTCGCGATACCACAGCCGCAATGCCTCTGGGTTTTGTGAGCGGAAGAAAAATCCGCCGATGCCGTTCACTTTTTCCATAGATATGTCCTTCTAGAGAGAAAGTGCCGCACGGATTTCTAACAGTCTAGAAACGGGAACGACACCTGGCGCTGCAGGAAAATCACCATAAGCGAAGACCCGCATTCCTGCCGCGAGCGCTGCATCGACCCCAGCCTGGCTGTCTTCAATCACAGTGCATTTGGCTGGCAGCACACCCATTTTTTGTGCTGCATAGAGAAATAAGTCTGGCGCAGGTTTGCCGCGCTTCACCTCAAGTGATGAGAAAATGCGTCCCTCAAAATAGCGCTTTAATCCGGTCAGGCCGAGCGTGACGTCCATCTTTTCATAATCGCCTGACGACGCGATACAGGTCCTAAAGCCCTGCCCTTGTGCCCATTTCACCAGGTCCTCAGCGCCGTCAACGGCGTTTAGCTGGGTCCGGAACTGGCGATAGGTTTGCGCCTGCATCTCATCAAGAAATGTTGCCGGGACGGGCCGCCCTAAGTCTTGCGCTACCATTTCAAGCGCCGATTTCAAGGACCGTCCTTTAAACCGCTCAATCGCTTGCGCGGGCGTCGTTGGCAGGCCGATTGCGGTTAGGTGCTGCGCAAACACAGCATTGGCAATTGGCTCACTATCCACAAGCACGCCATCACAATCAAAGATGATGAGCTGATCAGCGCTCAAGCCTGCTGCACCTTTGCCGGGCGCGGCAGCTTGACGAGACGCGGGCGCCCTGCCATGCGATAGATAAGCAGCGCAGCAAGCACTGCAGCGTGCACCAGCGGTTCAACCTGCCAGCCTTTGGTGATAAGAACATTATGCACAACGGCCACAACCGCCAGCGCATAAACCAGCTGGTGTAGCTTTTTCCAGCGCTTCGCCCCAATACGGCGGATCATCTTGGATGTGGATGTCACCGCCAGCGGCACCAGCGCCGCCCACGCTGCAAAACCAAGCGTGATGGGCCAGCGCTTCAACAGGTCTTCAAGCAAGGTCTTGGCACTAAAGAAATGATCCAGCCCAATATGACTAAGGCCATGCAAACTCGCATAAAAGAAAGCAAACAGGCCAAGCATACGCCGATAGGCATTCAACTGCGGTTTGCCGAACAGCGAGGCGAGCGGCGATATTGTGAGAGAAATGAGCAGCGCCCGCATGGCAAACTCACCGGTTTTCAGCACAGTTGCCTGCACGGGGTTTGCGCCAAGCATCTCGCTGGGCTGGCCCTGCGCCACAAGCGCCCATTGCCATAGCAACAGCGCAGCAGGCATGGCCATTACTGCGAAAACACTACTCTTCCAGAGCGTCCGTGATGTCGCTTTACGCACCATGATTAGTAAAACGCGCTCAGATCCATGCCGGAATACATGCTCGCGACGTCATCGGCATAGCCATTGAAGGGCAGCGTTTCGATACGCTTTAAAGAAGCAAAAAACCCGCGGCCATCGAGCCGGCGCTCACTGGCCTGGCTCCAACGCGGATGCGAAACGGCCGGATTGACGTTGGAATAAAAGCCATATTCCTGCGGCGCTGACATGTTCCAGCTGGTCTTGGGCTGCTCTTCCACGAAGGCGATTTCGACAATGGATTTGATCGACTTAAAGCCATATTTCCAAGGCACGACAAGCCGCAGCGGCGCGCCATTTTGGTTGGGGAGTTCTTCGCCATACATGCCAACGGCCATCAACGTGAGTGGGTTTGCCGCTTCATCCATGCGCAGGCCCTCGCGGTATGGCCAATCGAGAACGCGAAAGCGTGTACCCGGCATCTGGCTGCGATCGTATAGCGTTTTAAAGGCGACATATTTGGCCTTGGAGGTCGGCTCGACCATCGCCATCAGCTTCGACAGCGGAAAGCCAACCCAAGGGATCACCATCGACCAGGCTTCAACGCAGCGCAGCCGGTAAATCCGCTCTTCCAGCGTCTGCGGTGATATAAGGTCTTCCACCCAATACCGGCCCGGCTTTGCAACCGCGCCGGTAATATTGACCGACCAGGGTTCAGTGATAAGGGAGCCTGCATTCTTGGCGGGGTCGCGCTTGTCGGTGCCAAACTCATAATAGTTGTTATAGCTCGTGGCTTGTTCGTAGGGCGTTTGGATTTCATCCGTACTGCCAGGCCACGGCACAGCCTCGAGCCTTTTTTTCTCTGCGGCGTCTTTGGCCGCAAATGCAGGCGATGCTGGCAATAACCCGGCTGCCACCGCGCCGGCAATAAAGCTGCGCCGATTTAGGTACATCTCTTGCGGCGTAACCTCGTTTTCCGTCACATGATGCGCGCTGCGCTGGCGAATAAGCATCGAAACTGTGTCCTGCTGTTTTGGTCTGTGGCCTTATACATGACTTGCGCGGCGTTCACCATCAAGACACGGCTGTGTGAGGTGCGCTGTGAAGCGGGGTCGACTGGCGTTTCAATCTGAGACGCTGAAAACGCTAAACCCGGCCTTCTGGATAACAAACATCAAAGCGACGCCAATAGTCTAACCCCTCTCATTAACTGCCTAAACTGAGACCCTGCTACATTTTTTTCAAATCTTATTTGGCGACACGCTTGCTCTCATGATGAAAGCGTGACAAGTAACGGTATCGATTCATTTAAGGGGTTTGAAATGATGTTGAGTTTTATCAAACGTATAGTGACCTGCGGCGTTGTTGCAGCCGTGGCGGCGCTGGCAATTCCGGCACACAGTGCAATCATAGCAACTTTAACCGAGGGTCCGCAGGGTGTGACTCTGGATATCGAGGGCAGCTTTGACATTTCAGGGCTGTCTGGCGGCGGCATATTCAATTTTAACGTTGCAGCTATAAAGCCGGACAATTTCTTTGGCGTACGGCCAGGCCAATCCTACCGCTTTTACACACCCAACTTAACGGGGCCCGCAACCTTTGGCCCCGGCACTCTTGAAGCGCAAACCACCAACCAATCTGGCGACGTATTCTTCTATAATAATTTAAATGATCGAATCGCTTTTGCGACTGATTATGTCAGTGGTAGCCAGTTATCGAGCACGGCGTTCTTTCCGTTTTTTACATTTTCTGATTTGGGCGTCACGCCTGGCACTTATGTTTGGAGCAATCCTACCAATTCTGTTACGCTAAACGTGGGTTCACCTGCTGTTATCCCCGTTCCCGCAAGCGGCGTAATGGTGGGGTCTTTATTGCTCGGGTGCATTGCCCTTCGGCGCTTTAAACGCGGCTAATTACACAATGCAGAAAATGTCGGCCGAGGTAAATTAGGTTGCCTCGGCTGGTTTTCGCATCTTAAGCACACACCTAACCTGCATTGCGACATGAGCTGTGGTTAACTGAGTTCACCACAAGCCTTCTGGATACGCGCGCAGGCATCTTCAAGCACATCGGTCGCCGTCGCATAACTGACCCGGAAATTTGGGCTTAAACCAAAGGCCTCCCCCTGCACAGCGGCTACACCCGCACTCTCCAGCAAGAAAGTCACCACATCGCCATCGCCTTCTAGCGTTTTGCCGTCCGGCGTCTTGGCGCCAATCATTGCGCTGCAGTCTGGATAGACGTAAAACGCGCCTTGCGGAACTGGGCAGGTCAGGCCCTCTGCTGCGTTGATCATTTCGACCACCAAATCGCGGCGGGATTTGAAAGTGGCCACCCAGTCAGCCAAGAAATCATGGGGGCCGGTGACTGCCTCAATGGCCGCCGCTTGGCTTATCGAAGATGGATTTGACGTCGATTGGCTTTGCACTTTTGACATGGCTTTAATCACATCCGCAGGACCGCCCACATAGCCGATGCGCCAGCCCGTCATGGCATAGGCCTTGGCAATGCCGTTCATCGTTATGGCGCGATCTTTCAGCTTTGGCTCGACTTGCACGGGCGTTGTGAACTCAAAACCGTCATAAACAATGTGTTCGTAGATATCGTCGCTGAAAATCCAAACGTGCGGAAAGTCGAGCAGCACATCCGTCAGCGCTTTAATTTCCGCGCGGGTGTAGGCTGCGCCCGATGGGTTGGAGGGGGAATTGAAGATCAGCCATTTGGTCTTTGGCGTGATTGCCGCCCGCAATTGCTCTGGCGTGATTTTAAAATCCGTATCCAGGCTGGCAGGAATGAACTTTGGCGTACCGCCGGCAAGCAGCACAATATCAGGATAGCTCACCCAATATGGCGTTGGAATAAGGACCTCATCTCCCACATTAAGTGTCGCCATCATCGCATTATAAATACTATGTTTTCCGCCGCAACTGGCGAAGATCTCACTCTCGGCATAGTCGATGCCATTTTGCTTTTTAAACTTCTCAGCGATGGCAGCTTTAAGCTCTGGCGTCCCGCCGACTGCGGTATATTTCGTCTCTCCGCGATTGATGGCGGCAATTGCGGCAGCTTTAATGTGATCTGGTGTATCGAAATCCGGCTCGCCTGCGCCCAGTCCGATGATGTTCTGCCCTGCCCGGCGCAGCTCAGCGACCTTTGCGGTCACTGCCATGGTGGGCGAAGGTTTAATGCGGGCAAGGGTGTCTGAGACGATGCTCATAGCAGCAAGGCTTTCTGGTAACTGTGTCGACCCGCGCTTTCATAAACGAAGCCCGCCGCGCACTCAATATGGCCTAGGCCGGTTCCTCATCTTTCTTATCCAGCAGCTCTTTCAAGAGCTCTTTAAGCGCCTCTTGGCTGTCGCCGCCCCAAAAACTCAGCGCGCCGGACTGAAATGTTGTTCCGAACGTGGTAGCAATATTGACGGTTTGACCAAGGCCGCTCAAAAAATCTTCATCAGTAAGGGATGATAGCGGATGAATGAAAGTGCCCCATATCAGCCCGCGTGCGATCGCATAGCGGGCATCAAGCGCTGTATCAAAATTGGCTTGCAGCATCCGCTTCGACAGCTCCGGCGTTAAAACCGATAGCGGTGCGATGGGCGTGACAATGCGCATTCGGTTTGCATTTGTGTCTGTGACGACGGTGATGCTGCGCTGTTCAAGAGTGAACGCCCAGACGTTTCCAACGGCATTCCTTTGCGCCTCCGGCGCAACCTTTTCAATCAGCTGCGCGAGCCGTTCAAGCCGTTGCTCTGGCTCCGAAGGGGCCTCCTCAGCGCTTTGGCTTAACGCTGGCGCAATAAAGGCAAGCATGGCAATCGCCTGAAATAGCGCCATACTGAACCGTGACGTAACCATCTCGTATTTGCTCCACTCCTCCGCTTTGATAGCTGTTGACGCTAGCGCCAAGGCACTATTTCAACAAGACAAAGCGGTGCGCAGCACAATCACAATACTGCGACGAACAACATAGAGGCCCCCGACGATGACCAAACTCACCCTATGGCAATACGATATTTCACCGTTTTCCGACAAAGTGAGGCGTGCAGCCTTTTACAAAGGGCTAGACTATGACGTGCGCGAGGTGCTGATTTCTGAAACCGGCAAGCTCAAACACATCTCACCCACCGGGAAGTTTCCTGTGCTTGAAACAAACGGCCAATACATCGTTGATAGCACCGATATTTTGGCATTTTTTGAGGAGCTGCAGCCCGAGCCGAGCCTGACACCGGCCGCTCCGCGCGATGCGGCGCTGGCCACTATTCTTGAAGATTGGTCCGATGAAAGCCTTTACTTCTATGATTTGAGCATGCGCGCTTGGCCGCAAAACATGGACTGGTTCTTAGATGATCTGCTGCGCCATGAGCCGAAAGGCTGGAAGAACTGGCTGTTTCGCAAGCTTATTCCAAGTCAACTGCCAAAGGCCGGTAAGCAGCAAGGCATAGGACGTAAAACCCAGGCCACCATCACGAAAGATATAACCTCCCTTTTCACGGCCATATCTGCCTTGCTTGACGGCAAGGAATGGCTCGTTGGAGACAGCCTGAGCCATGCCGACTTGGCGGTGCGATCCATGACGTATGTGATCAATCGCGCGATTGAAGGGCGCGCTGCCCTCGACACACTGGCGGACGTGCGTGCGTGGGAAGCGCGCGTTGACGGCCTAACTCTAGCCGAGCCCGCGGATAACGAGCGGCCAACCCCCGCCTAAAGTTGCTGCTTTACGCGCTTGAGCGCGTTTAGCAGTCCCCGATACGCTTGGAGGTTCCTTTGACGCTCACGTTAACAGCTTGACCTTGAATAGAGCCATCCATTTCGCCGCTAAAGGTGAAATTATCGCCGCCACCGGACATGTTATAGCGTCCGGTTACGCTGCCCATTTCACCTTCCGTACACTGAAACTCGAAGGACATCGTAGTGTTCGATTGCTTGAGCTTATCGACGGAGCAGTTTTGACTTCCAGACATTTCTTGCGCCAACTCAGCTGGGCTGAGATTTGCTTCTTTTTCCGTCAGGCAGCTTTCTACGGTCCGCTGCATTCCATTCGGCATCATGGGCATTTTCATGGTGGTGGTGCTGGAATATTTTCCAGGCGTGATCCTAAAATCATCAGCCTGTACAGCCAGCGGAACTGCGGCCAAAATCAGGGCGTTAAACAAAATGATACGCATAAGGTCTCTCCAAAAGGGGCGCGATAGGTGCACCTTAGATATCGGTAAACGTGATTGCGTGCAGCTTTATTCATGTGACCTGAACCGCACATGACTAGCCCTGAGGCGGACTACACTTCGCATACTAAGGTTTGTAGCGGCGCAAGCGCCCCAACACATAACTATAGCGAACGTTTAACAACATCGTAGGTCCGAAAGTCTTTTGTGTGGCGCGGTGGCGTCGCGTCGTCATCGGCTGCACTTTTAATGTGCTACAACACCAATTCTTGTGCGCCCCGAGCGTGGCCATTTGGCGCTGTTGGTCCACGATATAGAAGGTCTGTAGCGGCGCAACAGCGTTACACTTGGACTAAACCGTATCCATCGGCAGGATAATGTTTTCCGGACCGAGATCAGAGACAAGGACATTAATGAACCTTACTTCGCCCGGAATAAATTCTTGTGGAACGAAGATTGCGACCGGAACTGCCTCTCCATTTATCTCGGTCTGTGATTGCGTAAACCTGCTCAAGACATCATCGATCGTTTGTATGCCTGCACTTACCCCGAATTCGGCGCTGAAAAAAATTGTATCTGCGTTTATTCCAGTTGTTTCAAACCCGAAAACTTGAAGGTTCCCAGGCTGCTCTGAAAAATGAACAGTGTCAGGCCCAGACCCCAGCTGCAAATCACCGTCATAGTCAAACAGAGAAAACTCATCTCCGAAGTCGCTGCCGATGATGCGAGTGGTGCCGATATTGCTCGAAAAGGAGCCAAATTCATACTCCAGAAGTGAGGTGCCAAAAGTCTTGGTGACGGTCACGCTCGCATCCTGCTGAGAAAAATCAACGGTAACCGCAGGCACACCAAGCGATGGTGCTCGCGATTGTAGATTGTCCTGCCCGCCCGACGGAAAGATCGTTGCAACCGTGCCTTCGATGCCAAGACCATCATTACCGTCACCTCCGGTGAAAAACACCTCCTCATCAAAGCGCAATTCAATTTGCTCGATGTTGGTAACGGTGGCATCAATCAGAATGCTGCCATTGGCCTCTTGCCGCAGCGTATTATTCCCGAGGTCGATGGTATAAACTGACTCTGGGACATTGGATGCTAGCTCGCTAAACCCGCGGTATAGACGGAGTGTATCGTTGCCTGCGCCCCCATCGATTTCAACGTCGGCATATGCAATATCGATGTCATCATCGCCGGCACCACCAAAAATTAGGCCGGTCCCAAAAAACTTACGCAGAATGTCCTGACCATCACCACCGTCAATGATGTCATCGCCATGCTGGCCAAAGATAAAATCATCGCCGCCCAACCCGCGCAGTACATCATCCCCCGCGCGGCCCCGGAGTACATCACGTTCTGCAGTTCCTTCAACGGTTGACCCTGAACGCGCCGCAAACAGCGGCGCATTATCAGCAGCCATCAATGAACCACTCCAATCACCCAGCGAGGTGTTTACTTCAGACAACCCGTTGCTTAACGTCGTTTCGACCCGTGCAAACCCGTCCGGGCCACTGGCCAGTTCAACCAGCAAAGACTCCAGATTGACAATACTCTCCTGCATCAGCGCTGTTACAAATGGATCAACGCCGGTCGCAGTGTTTTCGGCCAACGGGACAAGATAGCTTACCAGCAGCTCCGCTATAGCGTTAACTACGGTATCAGCGCTCTGGCCCTCAATCGCCCCGGCGTCTATCAACGCATTCGATAACTCCATCAGAAGAATATCGTCAAACAGGACGAGCACGGTATCGGGATCCGCCTGCACCAAATTATTGGCGATCGACTGGTACGCGAAAGTCAGCGGATCAGCTTCACCGATGATCTCTGCAATTGTGCGCACAGCTGAAACGAGGATCGACGCCTGCTGATTGAGAAAAAGAATCAATTCCCCGATCTCACCGTCTACAGCTCCACTTGTTAGAAACGGCGTGTAGTCAAGCACATCAAAGTCCGGCTCGGCGTCGAATAGCAGGGCAAGACCGGTCCGCTCAAAAAAGACGTTCTGGTCATCCGCAAAAGACAGCAACGTCGTCAGCGGGCTCAGCACTGTGGAGCCCGGTACAGCAACGAGCGTATCATCGCCAAAATCAAGACCGGTCACGGTATCAACCCCGCCAACCGCGATGAGATCGCCGCCGCCTTCA
>JBCCLR010000163.1:0-8854 GCA_039026755.1 Pseudomonadota bacterium
CGCGCTCTGATTACCGGCGCAAGCGGCGGGATCGGATTTGAGGTTGCTAAAGGATTGCTCAGTTTAGGCGCTGAGGTGTTGATCACGGGACGCGATGAAAAAAAATTGACGCTTGCCGCTGACTATCTGCGCAAGGATACCGGTAAGGCCCACATTGAAACAATTTGCGTGGATTTCGCGGATCTCGCTGCTGCTGCGTTTCTGTCTGAACGCGCTGATAAAGTGGATATTCTTGTCAACAATGCTGGCCTTATTGCAAACGAGCGAACCCTCACAAACACTGGTTTTGAACTGCAGTGGCAGGTGAATTATCTTGCGTCGGCCTATCTCACCTTCAGTATGGCGCAGAAAATGCCCAAAGGTGGGCGCATTGTGAATGTGACCTCAGGCGCGCATCGCCGCGCACAGCTCGATTTATCCGACCCGAATTTTACAAACCGTCCCTACAAGCCGCTTGCCGCCTATGGGCAATCAAAGCTGGCAATGATTATGCTGACCCGGCATTTAGCCAATCTGTGGGCGGGGAATGGTCCGCTGATCTATGCCGTTCACCCAGGCGTGGTGCGCACCGATTTCGCGCGCGATGCAGGCTGGATTGGCACCCTTTTCAGGCTGTTTAAGCCATTTTATCAATCGCCGCGACTTGGCGCGCGCGGTATCCTCAATGCCGCATGCAGCCCGTTTACTCAGGATAAAACGGGCGCTTATTTTGAAAACGCCATGCCAGTAGAGCCTTCAAAAAGTGCGCAAGACACCACAAACTGCGCAGCACTTTACGATTATACAATCTCTGTTCTCAATACTCTCGAAACAGCAGCCAATTAGCGCCGGGTGACGGGCGCCTGTGGCGCTTTGCGAGGAATGATTGGTGCGTGGCTTATTTTTAAAGATGTGCGACAGTGCGCTAGACTGCCGGCGCGTTACCTATGTGGCGTGGGCAGCAGTGGTTACCGTCGCCTGTCTCGGTCTTTTAAGACTGAGTTTTTCCTATGACTACCGCTCATTTTTCGATACTGCAAATCCTGAACTGCAGGCGTTCAATAAGATTGAAAATGAATTTGCGCCGACCGATAGCGTAAATTTCGTGCTTTACAGCGCGGACGGCTCAATGCTGGCGCCAAGCGCAGCTGAAACGCTTGATTGGCTCACCAGCCGCAGTCTCGATATTCCCTATGCCATGCGCAGCCAGTCGGCTGCAAATTATCAATTTAGCTATGCGCAAGCGGACGACTTGGTGGTCGAACCGCTGTTTAAACCGTTGCGCAGCGGCGGCTTTAACAATCTGGACACCCTAGATTTCATCCAGCGGCGCGCAGCCTCTGAAGTGGCGATCATGGGGCGCCTGTTCTCGCCCGACTTTAAAACCGCGCAAGTCATTGTCGATATCCGCATGCCGCCAGGTCAAAGCAGCGTGTTACCGGTCATCAAAGCAGAAGTTGAAGTGATCAAGCGCGAGCTTGCCGCGCGCGCGCCTGACCTGCGGGTCGCCACCACGGGTGTCGTCCTGCTGAGCCAGAGTTTTTTTGAAGTTACCGTGCGCGACATGCTGTTTTTATTTCCAGCGATAACGGCGCTTATTTTAGTGCTGCTGACGTGGTTTTTCCGGTCCTGGCGCGCCGCCGCGCTATGTATGCTGGTGATTACCCTGTCGATCCTCATGGCAATGGGCATTGCGGGGTGGGCAGGCGTCGCTCTAACGCCAGCCACAGGCCCCGCGCCTTTGGTCATCATGACTGTAGCGCTGGTTGACAGCGTTCATTTGATCGCTGGGTTTTTAAAAAGTTTGAGCGTTGGCAGAGCAAGGCGTGAGGCAGCGCAACACACGCTGCGGCATAATATGCGCGCTGTGTTCCTCACCTCAGTGACGACGGCTATGGGGTTTCTGTCGCTCAATTTTTCAGATACGCCGCCGTTCCGTGAACTTGGTAACATTTGCGCATTGGGGACGCTTCTCGCAATGCTCTTATCGCTCACGCTGCTGCCTGCGCTGATGGTGAGCAGCAATATAGCGTCCGCGCGGCGGGCGAAATCTCTGAACCGTTCGCTGTTTCAAAATATGGGCGGATTCATTTATCGTGGGCGCCGCAGTGTTATTATGGCCGCCTGCATGTTTACCGGCGCATCGGGCTACCTGTTGACACAAATTGATGTGCGCGACAATTTCGTGGAGTGGATTGGCACCAGTCACCCCTTTCGCGGCAATGCTGAGTTTATCCAGGCAAAACTGCCGTCCCTCTTTACGCAGCAATATGCGGTGCGCGCGCCAGAGGGCTCGAGTGTCACCAATCCAAAATACCTGAAGGATCTAGAGGCCTTTGCGCAATTTGCTGAGAGCCAGCCGGGTGTTGCACATGTCCTGTCCTTCGACACAGTGATGCGCCGGCTCAATAAAAACCTGCACGAGGATGATGAGACCTATAACACACTCCCAGATGCGGCCAATGAAGCTGCGCAATATCTGTTGCTTTATGAAATGTCGCTGCCGCCTGGAGAAGACTTGACCACACTGCTGACCATTGGCCGTCAGGCGTCTCGCATGGTCGTTACGCTCGAGCCGCAGACCTCGTCGCAAATGCAAGACTTGCGAGAAACTCTGCTGAGCTGGGCAGGCGAAAATTTGAATCACGCGCAGGCAACGGCGGGCACCGGCACGAACATGATTTTCGCAGAACTCACCCGGAGCAACACGCGATCCATGCTCGTCGGCAGCATTGTGGCTGCCCTTGGTATTGGCACCGCGCTGATGTTTGCATTGCGTAACTTAAAACTTGGAGCGCTCAGCCTGGTCCCGAATATTGGGCCGCCGCTCTATGCATTCGCAGTGTGGGCGGTGTTTGTTGGCAGCGTCGGTCTTTATGGAGCATTCTTGGTGACGACCGCGCTTGGTCTCATCGTCGATGCGACTGTGCATATGCTTGAAAAATATCAGGGCTTTGCAAAGTCTGGCGTAGCAGACCCGGTGGCCAAAACGCTTGAAGACGTTGGTCCTGCCATATTAGTTTCCGGCGCAGTACTGCTGGCCGGATTCACAGTGCTCACATTTTCGAGCTTTGCCATCATCAGCAACTTGGCGCAGCTTCTCATCATCACATTGGTGCTGGCTTTTGTAACAGACTTTTTGTTGCTGCCGGCCCTGCTTTACGTGTTCGCAGCGCCAGGCAACAGACCTGTATCGACGTCTTGAAGTGGGCGCACCTTAGGGAACTGCGCGCGGTACCATAAAAGTGCGGCAATGCCAGGGACGACATTTGATATGACGGCCGCCGCCACAACGCCATTGAAGCCAAAATATTCTGCCCCATACCAGGCGCATGGCAGATAAATCACCAGCAGCTTCAAACTGTACAGCACCATATTTGGCCGTGGTACGCCCAGCGCATTAAACGCGCCCGTTGTGATCATGATGAAGGCGTAGAGTGGGTAGCTTGCCGAAACGGCAATCAGATAGCCCGACGTAAATTGTATGGTCGCCGGCGTATCATCAAACAGCGCTACGATTTGCGGCGCAAAGAACAGCATAATCAGGAAAATAAAAAGGCAATACACGGTCGCCGAAAAAAATGAAAAGCGCATGGCTTCACGCATACGGTCTACCCGCCCTGCCCCCATATTTTGGCCGACAAACGGACCAATACATGCCGACATGGCAAGTGGAATGATGATCGCCAGCATTTCGATGCGAACGGCAACGCCCCACCCGGCTACGGCGGCTTCGCCAAATCGTGCTACGATGATGACCAGCACCATGCCAGACAGCGGTGAAATTGAGTTTGTGAGCGCTGACGGCAGGCCGACATGCAGCACTTTGCGCCAGTTTTCCATCAGCAGGTCACGCGAGTGCATATCAAAGCGCAGGAGCTGATCACCGCGGCGCAGTAGATAGATCGCCATCGTTGATGCAGCAAAGTTGGATGCCACCGAGGCCAGCGCGGCGCCTTTAAAGCCAAGCGCCGGTATGGGCCCGAAACCAAAGATAAGCACTGGGTCCAACACCGCATTGACGACGGCGACGACAATCATGATCAGGCTAGATAGTTTAACTTCGCCCTTGGCGCGTAATGATGTGCTGCCGAGCATAGGCAGCGCCATTGTAAACAATCCAATCAGGAAAACGTCCATATATTCCGAAATAAGCGGCAGCAGCTCTTCAGAGGCGCCAAGCGCTCTAAACAGGGTCGTTTGAAACGGGATCAATACCGCTGCGCCAATAGCAACCGCAATGACGCCCAGCAGCAAGGTGTGAAACACTGTGGCGCGGGCTTCAGTCAGGTTTCCGGCGCCAAACTGGCGCGCCAAAACGGCCGTTGCGCCGACACCAATGCCAATTAAAATACTAGAAATCACAAAAGCGACAGGGAAGATATAAGCCATCGCCGCAAGCTCGCGCGTACCCAGCAGCGCAACGAAATAGGTATCGATCACCGGTTGAGAAATAACCGCAAGTAGCCCAACAATCATCGGTAGCAACAAGCGCATCAGCGCTGTCGGCACCGCCCCTTTTACAAGCTCGCCGCGCACAGCCGGTTTCGGGGGCGCTTCACTTTCGGATTCTGCTTTGGCATGTTGCATGCCTTTGGAGATAGGATGCTTTGATTGCTTTGCATAGCTCCAATTGAGAAATAGACTGTTCACTGCAGATGTGTCGCCAATACTCTTTACAGCCAGGCGGAGCCACTTTAGCTTATTTGCGTAAACCTTGGGGGGATACATGACCAAAAAGAGTCTCATTTTAAGCGCTGTCTTGAGTTTTGGCGTTGCCCAGCTCGGCGCTCCCTCTGCACATGCCAGTGCCAGTATCTTCGGCAGCGGGCTCGGCAAAGAGTGCTATGATGAAACCGTGCTTGGCGCCAGCTCACGCCGCACCGTGGATTTATGCACCAAAGCCATCGAGTCTGGCACGCTGGTGGCGTCAGACCTGCCGGCGACATATGTTAATCGCGGCATCATCCTGATGCGGATGAAAGACTTTAACGCCGCAATCGCCGATTATAAGCGCGCGCTAAGTTACATACCGAATCTTGCTGAAGCGCAGGTGAATATGGGCGCGGCGCTGATTGGACTTGGGCAATACGGTGCGGCGATTGAGCAAATAAAGCTTTCGCTGAAAAATGAACTGATGACCCCGCATATCGCCTATTACAATCTCGGTTTGGCGCATGAGATCATGGCGGGGCGCGCTGCGGGGCAGCCATATTTCCTCAAAGCAATTGAATTGGCGCCAGAATGGGCCCCTGCACTACGCAAGCTAAGCGCGGCGCCGTAGCCATATATCATAACGTCTGACTCTTTAATTCAATTCGCGTTATTCATCACGTGCTCACATATGCCGTTGCATCATGCGCGTGCAAAATGGGAGGACGCTGAATGTGGTTAAGTATCAAAGCGCTGTGCATCGCGGGCCTAGGCCTTTTGGCTGTTACCTCTCATGCCGCTTCACAACCTGTGCCGTCGCCAGACGTAAAAATCAGCCGCGCGGTCGATACGGTTGAAGCGCTTCACACGCAGCTCGCTGCTTTGATGCAGTCTGTTGCAACAGACTTGGATGAACGCAAAGATCTTATTGGGCCAACGCTCGCACAAACCTTTGATTTACCGGCCATGACAAAAGCGATCTACGGCAGTCGCAATTGGCGTGGGTTAGATCCAGCGCAGCAAGACGCAGCCATACAGACATTCACGCAATGGATGACGACGCAATATGCGCGGCGTTTCACGTCTTCGTCCGAGCCAAATTTTTTAACGGGTGAAACGCGTGATGGCGGACTATCGACGGTGATTGTTGAAACGCAGCTGCGCACCCCCAATACCACTGTTAACCTTGACTATCGGACGCGTGTCGTGGACGGCGACGTTAAAATCATTGATATCTATCTAGATGGCCGGGTCAGTGAAGTCGCGCTGCGGCGATCGGAGTTTCGAGACACCATTAAAACCGCTGGCCTTGATGGTTTTATTGCAGCACTCGATGCGAAAATGCAGGCCCTCGCTCAATAGCTTAAGCGTTGAAGATATCCACATAGTCTTGGCGCAGCAGATCCTTGCGGACCTTGCCCATCGTGTTGCGCGGCAAGGCATCGCGCTCAAAAATGCGTTTTGGTAGTTTGTAGTTTGCCAGTTGTTGTTTGAGCTTTGATTGCGCGTCGGCACCATCAAACGCGTAACCCGAGCGCGGCACCACTATTGCTAGAACGGCTTCACCAAAATCTGGATGCGGAACGCCGATAACAGCTGTTTCTATAACGTCTTCTCGATCGTTTAAGGCCTGCTCAATTTCAATGGGATAGACATTAAAGCCGCCTGAGATAATCATATCTTTAGCGCGGCCAACGAGGAACAAATATCCAGCGTCATCCAGATAGCCTTGGTCGCCCGTTTTAAAAAACCCGTCTTGCGTAAAGCTTTCGGCGGTTTTGTCTTCAGCATGCCAATATCCGGCCATCACATTTGGCCCTTTAACCTCTACGTCGCCAGTTTGCCCTGCTGCAACCGAAGCGCCCTGCGCATCAACAATGCGAACATGAATGTCTTTTAACGCGGCGCCAACCGAACCAGGCGTGCGCGGGCCGTCATAGAGATTCGATGTATTCATTGCCGTTTCCGTCATCCCATATCGCTCGAGGATGCGCTGGCCGGTGCGCGCTTCGAAATCTTCAAATGTGGACGGTAACAAAGGCGCAGACCCCGACGTAAAAAGCCGCATAGCCTGAGTGCTTTGCGCATTGAAGTCGGCATGGTTCAACAGCCGCGTATAGAATGTGGGCACACCCATAAAAACCGTTGCTTCTGATAAGGCGGCGAGAACATCGGGGATATTAAATTTAGACAGAAAAATTTGACTGGCGCCAGAAGCTAAGGCGACATTTGATGCGACAAACAGGCCGTGCGCATGAAAAATAGGCAAGGCGTGCAACAAGCAATCAGTCGCGCTGAACCGCCACGCGTCCACAAGCGTGCGCGCGTTGCTGGCCAGATTGTTGTGGCTTAGCATGGCGCCCTTGGGTTTGCCGGTGGTCCCCGATGTATAAAGGATCGCCGCAATATCCTCGTCTGTAGCACCATAGACGCTTTGATACGGTACAGTTTGCGCAGCGGCGGACATCAGGCTGCCGTCGGGACCGTTCAGTGTCTCAACCGCGACGTTCCCCGTGTCATGTGCACTGCCGGCATAGCCAGCCGCGCTCAGCCCGTCTGAAATCACTAAAAGCGCTGGCTTACAATCGTTGATGATGTAGGTGGCTTCATCAACGGTATAGGCGGTATTCATCGGCACATAAATCGCGCCAAAGCGCAGGCAGGCGATGTAGAACGCAAGGCCTTCAATTGATTTTTCGGCCTGCACGGCAACGCGCTGGCCAGGCCGCAGCCCGCGGTCGCACAGCACGCCGGCAAGGCGCGCCGATAGCTGATCAAGGTCGCGGTAGCGCAACATACGCCCCGATAGCGTCTTGATTGCTTCGTGTTCTGGATCTTTAAATCCGCTAAAGGTGCTAAATAGATTTGGCACGGTCTATCGATTTAATACTGCCCCGTTCGACTAAACAGCATGTTCTTGCCAGCAACGCAACGAAACATCGCTAATGCCGCATTGGCACGCGTATCAACCGTGAATTTTGAACCTTTAAAGGACGTTTTTTTGCAGCCAATCATGCAGGTGGTCGGCCACGCGGCGCCAGCGCGTATCGACCATCACGGCGTGCGCCAAATCCCGCATGATAAAGGGCTCTACGCCGTGAAAATCAGCTGTTCGCTGCACAGCACCTGCGGGAATCAATTGGTCGTTGGCCGCACCCAGTACCATGACGGGAATGCCGCTGAGAAAGCCTGGCGCGGCGGCGATTGGCAACTGTGCCTCCATCAACGCGCGTGGTGCCTCCGGCGAGGTTTGCCGCAGCGTGATATTTACCAAGTCCTCATCAGCATCGGCCGAAAACAAGGCATCGCGGGCCAGACCAACACTGCTGAGTTGCGGCGAAATAGAAAAAGTCGCGGTATTCCAAAGCAGCAAAGGGTTGGATAAAGCCATCTGCCAGGCGGAAATGGCCAAACCCTCCGGCGGAACACTGGCCAAGAGAGCGAGAGCCAATGGCGCCGAGAGGGCGCTAAGCTTTTGCGCGATTAGTCCGCCCAAAGAGTGCCCGATGAGAACATGTGGCGCATCAATAAAGTCCACCAAATCTTCGACATCACCGACATAATCCGCCAGGCCGTGTTGGGTTGGTAAAAATGGTGCAATGGGCCGGCGCCCGCGCAAGTTAAGCGCATAGGTTTCATAGCCAAGCGATGCAAAATACGGCTGAAAAAACACTGTCCAAACCCAGCCGTTTGAAAAGGCGCCATGAATGAACACCAATTTGACATCACTGCACGGTTTTTCCGGCTGCGCGTGATAATATTCTAAGTCCGAACGATATGGCCGAGCCAACCGCTCTAACGTGACTTTAGATTTTAGGTCTTGTTCCAAACCGCACCTTATCTTCTGTCACGCATTGCATTTGTTTGCGCGGCGCATGCGACATGCACGAGCTAGTCTGTTGCTCATAGGCTTAAGTGACTATGCAAGCAAGCTGAACTGGCTAAAGCTACAGCAATCAGCCTTAACGCAGCGTCAAATTAGGCACACTTTTTTGAACGCGCCGGGCGTAAATGAAGGTTTTGTCGCCGGCCTTTCGAAGATGCCAGTGCGGCTGACACTTGCGCGACATGGAAAACGTTGGGTTCGAAAGGTCATAGATCAAACTGGAACCCAGGTGGTTAAATAGAAAAACAGCGCCGAAGTAGATAAATAATGCTGGAGCGGAACAAAGCTTCAGCAAACCCATTGGGTTCGCAAGCACGACCGCGCGCCGGGCGGTCA
>JBCCLR010000164.1:0-8787 GCA_039026755.1 Pseudomonadota bacterium
CGGATCCGCGAGAAAATCAGGCCGGACTGGACCGGCGAGCCGCCTGGCGAATTGATGATAATCGCAACGGCTTTCGCATCGGAGACGCTAAAAGCCTTTTGCAAATCTTGCGCAACACCAGCGAGATTGAGTGCGCTGGCAAAGCGGCCGCTTTCGGCAATGACGCCGCTCATTCGAACCACAGGCACAATCGGCGGTGCATCGCCAAATTTGCGTAAGAACGGTATGCGCCCTACTAGCTTTCTTATCATAGTAATTTGATCTCTCTAAATATGCGAGCACGTGGTGCCGGCATTTTGGCGCGAAGCTTTAGCCAATTGTTGGGCACAGTGCAATTGGCCGATCGCATCCCCTTTTACCGGACCCAGCTGAGTGCTTCGGGACTGATTTTGTCATATAGGTTGCAGCTCTTGAGCACATGAATGGCACGGACCAGCTGATCCTCCGGCACCATCAAGCGGCGCGGAATAAGAAAACCGATACTGCCTTCCAGCACACTCATGTGTTCATCCAGCTCTAGCACATCAATATCGCTTTCACCGAATATCGATTTTACATGACTAATGAGAACCACATCTGTGGTTTTGAGGATTTCATGCATGATTTCAGCTTCTAAATGAGGTGTTTACGCCACGAATGGGCACCGTGTTGCCGCATATAGAACGCTCTGTCTAGCAAACTGCGAGGCAATGCGATATCTGTGCCTGACGCTCAGGGCAATTTGTCATGCATAACATTCCAGGAAAGGTCTTGTGTCCTCAGTAACGCCATTTAAGCGCCCAACGCCGGTCGCCAGTAGCCAGGATGCTTTAACGCACCTGCAGAGCTTGGTGGCTGACGAGATGCAGCGCGTCAACCAAACGATTTTGGACCGCATGCAAAGCCCGGTCGCTTTGATCCCGCAGCTTGCTGGTCACCTTATTGCATCCGGCGGCAAGCGGCTTAGACCAATGCTGACGTTAGCAACCAGCAAAATGGTGGGCTATGAGGGCCAGCGCCAGTGCAAGCTGGCGGCCTGTGTTGAATTTATTCATACCGCCACATTGCTGCACGATGATGTGGTTGATGAAAGCGCGATGCGGCGCGGTAAAGAAACAGCCAACGCGGTTTGGGGCAATCAAGCCAGCGTGCTGGTTGGCGACTTTCTATTTTCGCGCTCCTTTGAGTTGATGGTTGAGGACGGCTCTCTCAAAGTGCTCAAAATCCTCTCAAACGCCTCCTCCGTCATTGCCGAGGGTGAAGTCCAGCAGTTGATGACGGTGAGCGATTTATCAACTGACGAAGATACCTATTTGGAAGTTATTGGCGCAAAAACCGCAGTCTTATTTGCTGCGGCGTGCCAAATCTCCGCTGTGGTGGCCGAGCGGGCAGAGGTTGAAGAAAACGCGCTGGCAACGTTTGGCCGCAATCTTGGCATTTGCTTCCAAATCATTGACGATGTGCTGGATTATAGCGCCAATCAAGCGGCACTGGGCAAAACCATAGGCGACGACTTCCAAGAAGGAAAAATGTCTCTGCCAATCATTCTGGCTTATCAACGCGGATCAGCACAAGACAGGGCATTTTGGAAACGCACAATCGCTGACTTGGTGCAACAGCAAGGTGATCTGGAAACGGCAATCGACATGCTGAAGTCAACGTCAGCACTCGATGATGCGGTCAAGCGGGCAAATCACTATGCTGATCGCGCCATTGACTGTTTAAGCCTGTTCCCCGCGTCCTCGGCCAGGGACGCGCTGGCGAATGTGGTCACGTTCTGCGTAAATCGCAGTTATTAGCCGTTTCAGCCTCTTGTCAGGACGTGATTGCAACAGTATAGCCCACAATCATCTGCGAAATACCTCTGTCGGGGGGTAGCTCAGCCTGGTAGAGCACTGCGTTCGGGACGCAGGGGCCGGAGGTTCGAATCCTCTCTCCCCGACCATATCAACTTAAAAAAATGCATCCCGCGTGATCCACTCTCGTCGCGCCGGCGTAACCCATTGCAAGACAAGCTACCGTCCCTCCACGGTCTCGTCTTCAGGCCCGGTCATTCCCCCCCTTTGACCGGGCCTATTTATTTCAAATACAGACAGGTTAGCGCGCTGTGCCATAAGAGCTAGACCTAAGCTACATGCATGGGGCGCTTATTATGTCGATACCGTTTATTAAAGACGATGAAACATCAGGGCCAGGCATCTACGCCGCTGGCGCTGGTCTCGTTCGCGTCGTCGCAAACAACGCCGGACCATTCACCTATACTGGCACGGGGACTTATGTTCTGCATTCAGGCACGGCGTGTTTGGTCATTGACCCGGGACCGCACAGCGACACCCACATTCAAACCATTTTAAGTGTCGTGGGAAAGCGCAGCATTGACGCCATCCTCGTCACCCATACCCACCGGGACCACTCGCCCGGCGCGGCGCTGCTACGGCAGCTTACTGGCGCTCCAGTGATCGGCTGCGCACCGGCACGCCAAAACCATGGCGCAGCAGTGCAGCTCGATGAAGCCCAAGACTACGACTACACGCCTGACCGGGTCGTTACAGCCGAAGACACGCTCGCCTTTGATTTCGTTACTTTAAAGCCGGTGGCAACGCCCGGCCATTTGGCAAACCATCTTAGCTTTCATTGGCTTGAAGAAGATGCACTGTTCTGCGGCGATCATGTCATGGGCTGGGCGACCAGTGTCGTGATCCCGCCCGATGGCAATATGGGCGATTACATGTGCAGCCTACATGAGACGTTGGACATGAATGTTAAGCAACTATGGCCAACGCACGGCCAACCCATCGCGCAGCCAGCACCCTTTATCAGTGCGTTAATTGAGCACCGTGAGCAACGCGAAGTAGGGATTTTAAGGGAAATAGATGCCGGCACAGGCGCGATCATGGATATTGTCGCGCAGCTGTATCAAGACATTGACCCGGTGCTTCATCCCGCTGCGGCGCAATCGGTCTTTGCGCATATCATTCACTTGATGGATCAAGGCCGCGTGGAAACGCCAGAACGCGTTGATATTGGTGCATTTTATAAACCCACCTAACACTTTATTTGAATGATTTGTGACGGATTTTGCTTGTACATGCGCAAAAGAGAAGCCAATTTAGAGGGCTGAGGGACGACCGCCGAAAGGATGCGGAATGAATGAAATTATAAGACCAAATGTGTTCGCCAATCGACCAGCAACCCCGCAGCACGACGTTATTGCGGAAATCAATCGTCTTCGCAAAGAGCGTAATGCGGTCATCCTAGCGCACTATTACCAGGCACCTGAAATCCAGGATATTGCGGATTTTATCGGGGATTCACTTGATTTATCGCGCAAGGCGGCCGCCACGGACGCAGACGTGATCGTGTTCTGCGGCGTCCGGTTTATGGCTGAAGTTGCGAAAATACTCAGCCCTGAAAAAACCGTGATTTTGCCGGACATGGATGCCGGCTGCAGCTTGGAAGACAGTTGCCCGCCCGATGATTTCGGCGCGTTTCGCGCGGCCCATCCGGATCACATTTCATTGACCTATATTAACTGTTCAGCAGCGGTGAAAGCACATACCGATATCATCGTGACCTCATCAAACGCGGAATACATCATTGATCAAATTCCGCCGACACAGCCGATTTTGTTTGCACCTGATCGCCACCTGGGCGGCTATATTAAACGCAAAACCGGGCGCGAAAACATGTTGCTTTGGGATGGCTCTTGCATCGTGCACGAGCGGTTTTCAGAGCAAGAGCTGCTGAAGCTGCGCGCGCAGCACCCTGAGGCACCTATTGCCGCGCACCCGGAGTGCCCCGCGCACATTCTTGACCATGCCGATCATGTCGGTTCAACCAGCGCGATTTTGAATTTCTGCTCAACATCGCCGGCCGACACCATCATTGTCGCGACTGAGCCACATATTATGCACCAGATGCAAAAAGCGCGGCCGGATAAAACGTTCATCGGCGCGCCCGGTGCGGACGGCAATTGCAACTGCAATATGTGTCCGTATATGGCGCTGAACACCATGGAAAAGCTATATCAGTGCCTACGGGATATGACGCCTGAAATGCATGTGCCGGAAGATGTTCGTGTGCGCGCGCTTGCACCGCTGGAGCGTATGCTGGAGATGTCACCACCGGCGAAGCCCGATGCAGACAAACAGTCTCATAACATAGCACGTCATGCGATGACAGCCAACGCATAAAGCATCGTAGGCCCTTATTGCGGGTGCGGGCTACTTTGCGTTAGGGGCCAACAAAGACGCATTGCGGCTGTTCAGCAGCAGCTGCAGCTCTCCGTCTCGCACGCTGATAGGCCGGTATCAAAGGCTAGCCCAACGGGCAATATCGTAACCTGATGCGGGAAAACCCCGTCGATGATGCCTTTGCGCTGCCGGGCGTTCCAAACATTTTCATTCACCAAACCGCTCGCAAAGCGGCTGGTGACGGTGAGCTGACCGAACGACATATGATCACCATTGGGCTGTGGGACCATGTGTACCGTCCTGCCGCCAGTAGCATGATCCGTTGAAATCTCATCATCACTTGCCAACTGCTGCAGCAATGCAAGCGTGCGCAGCTGCAAATCGTTGAGCTTAATTTTTTGTGGCATAGGTCACCTTAATCCACGCAGACTACGCGAGATACTTGTCTTGTTCCGGCTTCTTCCAGCCGACTGTCACGCCGCCATCACTGGCCACGATAACCGGCCGTTTAAACAGCGTCGGTGCATTCACGATCGCTGTTGTGGGGTCTGCCTCAGCGGCTGCTTTCTCCGCATCGGATAGCGCTCGCCAAGATGTCCCGCGCTTATTCAGCAGTGTGTCGGCTTCAACCTTGTCAAGCCAGCCCTTGACGGTCTGCGCATCCAATCCGTCGGCGCGGACATCAATAAACTCGACATCTTTATCCGCATCCTGCAGCGCCTTACGTGCTTTGCGCAAGGTATCGCAGTTTTTAATGCCATACAGTTTTAAGGTCATCCGTGTCCCGCCTCTTGGTGCCTATGGATACAGCCGCTGGCCATTCCAGCCGCCATCATCGTGCGTATACCGCACTCTGTCGTGCAAACGAAACTCACGGTCTTGCCAAAACTCAAACTGTTCCGGCGTCAACTGAAACCCCGACCAATGCGGCGGGCGCGGCACCTCCTGCCCCTCAAAGCGGGCAGCCATTTCACTCAGCCGCGCTTCAAACGTGTCTCGGCTATCGAGCGGCTGAGATTGCTTTGACGCCCATGCGCCAAGCTGGCTTTCGCGCGGACGGGTGGCAAAATAGGCATCTGCGACCGCATCTGTCACCTGTGTAATCGCGCCTCTCATACGCACCTGGCGCTTTTGCGTTTTCCAATGGAACAGCAGCGCAGCGCGGCTCGTTTGCTGTAATTCCTGGCCCTTTACACTGCCCAAATTGGTATAAAAGACAAACCCTGCGCGTGAGCGGCCTTTCAGCAGCAAGATGCGCGCATTGGGCGTGCCATCTGCATCAACAGTGGCGACGGTCATTGCATTGGGGTCAACACTTTCGGTTTCTTCAGCTGCTTTAAACCACTTTTCGAATAGGTCGAACGGATCAGCCGTTTCATCAATCATTGGGATGCCATACCTTTATATGCTAGTGCGCTGCGCGAAGCAGTAACACGGCCCCAGCCGCAGGCAAACATAACGGATTCAAAGATAGTAGAAATGCCGCACTTAAAGCCCCTTTTTGTTTTGTGTCTTGCACTTGGCCTTGCAGCTTGTGGCAGCAAACCGCCGGCGCAAACATCCTTGCCGCCCAAGGAACCCGATGTAACGCCCGGTGGGCCAGACTGGCTCATCCCGCCACCACCACCAAAAGAAGAAACCAAAACGGCGGCGTATGTGCCTGACATTGCAATTCCGCTGCAAGGCCTTGCGGGGCTGTGGAGCGGCAGCCGCTTTGATGCTGGGCTGAGCATTGAAACCCGAAAAAAAATGATCGATTTAACCCAAGCGGCACTCAGCCAAGGCGCGGCAGGCAAAACGGTGAAATGGCGCGCCAGCGGTCTCGAAGGCACGGTCGTGCCGCAAATGGTGTTCGTTGGCCCGGCAGGGCTTGAATGCCGAGAGTTTCACCAGACACTGCGGCGCGGCAAGGATGTCGAAACCGGCTATGCAACCGCATGTGTGGCTGAAGACCGGCGTTGGCGCATATTAGTCGAGTAATATGGCCATATGAAAAACCACGCGCCCTTTAACGAAGTGCATAGGCATACCATATATGGGAATTAACCATGCGCGATGCACCGTGCGTGTTTTAGAAACCTGGGTAAGATGGCCAAGAACCTTTATTCAACGTTAGGGGTAGCGAAATCTGCGACCGCAGATGAGATCAAACGCGCCTATAGGACTCTGGCCAAGCAGTATCACCCAGACCAAAATAAAGACAACCAGGCCGCGCAAGAGAAGTTTAAAGCGATTACTGCCGCATACGATATTTTGGGGGACGCGGATAAACGCAAGCAATATGACAGCGGCGCGATTGATGCGGATGGCAACAAGCGCGCCACATTTTCTGAAGGCTTTGGCGCCGGTATGGGGCCTGGTATGGGCGGAGGCGAACGCCGCCAGTCAGGCAGCTGGAGCTTCGATGCTGGCTCGCCTGAAGATATCTTTCAAGACCTCTTCGGCAACTTTGGCTCACGCTTTGGCGGCGGGGCAGATCCGCGTCAGCAAAGCCAAGGGTTTGGCGCAAATCCATCGGCCAAAGCGCGCGGCGGCAAAGACGTCAATTACGAAATCACCGTTGATTTCCTTGATGCAACGCGCGGCGCGGAGAAAAAACTAGCCCTGCAAGGGGCCAAAACTGTCGCTGTGCGCATTCCTGCCGGCATCAAAGATGGTCAGCAAATTCGTCTCAGCGGCCAAGGCGATGCTGGCGGCTTTGGTAGCAAGGCTGGTGATGCGCTTGTCACCGTGCGCGTACGCGATCATGAGACGTTTACCCGTGACGGCACAACCATCCGCATGACGCAGAATATTGATCTCGACACAGCCGTGTTGGGCGGCAAAGTGACCATCCTGACGATCTCCGGCTCAGTGGCCGTGACAGTTGCGCCGGGCACCTCCAGCGGCATGACCATTCGCTTGCGCGGCAAGGGCATCGCTGCAAAAGGAAAGACCCCGGGGGATCAGCTCGTCACCTATGCGATTGTTATCCCCAAGGATGATGCGCAGCTGAAAAAAGCAATTGGGGCATGGGCAAAAAAGGCTAAACGTGCCACACAAGACGCCTAGGTAATTTGCTGTTCTGGCAATCGCGCTGCCGGACAAAGATTGAAAAGGCAGGCTTGTGTTCAATTCGGTTTTGACGCTTTTGGCAAGCGCCTATGCCGGCTTTCGCCGCGACCAAGGCGCCATGATGGCGGGCCATTTGGCGTTTTTAGGGCTGCTGTCTCTGTTTCCGTTCTTTGTATTTTTCACGGCGGTCGCCGGCCAACTGGGCAGCGCGGACGACGTACAGCGCACCATTGAACTTTTCCTCTCTTATTTGCCGCCTGAAGTTGCAGATGTGCTGCGCAAACCAATTAAGGACGTGATTGCTGGCGCGCCCAAAGGCATCTTGACCGTAACCGCCGTCATCGCACTATGGACTGCCTCTTCTGGGCTGGATGCTGCCCGGCTTGCAGTCCGCCGCGCGTTTCATTGGTCGCGTGTGCAGCCCGCCCTCAAACGCCGGCTTGAAAGCACCGCGATCGCTGCACTGGCACCGCTGCTCCTCATCGCTGCCATGTCCATCCAAGTGATTGGCCCGGCGCTGTGGAAGCTGTTTGGCGGCGAAGCCTTGATTGGTGCGGGCGTCTACAGCCTATGGAAGGCGCTGCAGATCTTTGTCACACCGACCATGTTGTTTGGTATTTTGTTTGTAATCTATTTCGTCCTGAGTCCAACTCGCATCCGGCCCATCGCCTTGGCGCCAGGAGCGCTCTGTGCGGCAATTATGTGGCTGGCAAGCGCCAATGGGCTATCGATCTACCTGCGCAATTTAGGCGATTATGAATCGACGTACGGCAATCTCGCGGGCACGATGGTGACGCTGCTGTTTTTCTTCTTCCTCGGCATTGGTTTCGTCTTTGGCGCTGAGGTAAACGCTGCGGCGACCGTGCGGCGGCGCGGCGGCGACCTCGGCACACTAACTGACCCCAGCGCGCCAGACCCGCAAGTTGCACCAGACGCGCAAGCGATGCCAGACGCAGCCGCGCAGGACGCGTTATAAGCCGCACCCCCTCAGGCACCTGTTGAAATTTAAACGGCGCTCGCTAGAGTGCGCTCGCAAATAGCCAAGGCTTATCCGCATGTCTTACAACAGCTTCGGGCGCTTGTTTCGCGTCACCACATTTGGCGAAAGCCACGGCGTTGCCTTAGGCTGCGTTATCGATGGCTGCCCGCCAGGCCTTGCGCTGACTGAGGCCGATATCCAGCCTGCTTTAGACGCGCGCAAGCCCGGCCAATCGAAATATACCACGCAGCGGCGTGAGCCCGACCAAGTCAAAATCCTGTCTGGCACTTTTGAGGGCCTGACCACAGGCACACCCATTGCTCTGATGATCGAAAACACCGACCAGCGTTCCAAAGACTATTCCGACATTAAAGACAAGTTCCGCCCAGGCCATGCCGACTACACATATTTGGCAAAATACGGCATTCGCGATTATCGCGGCGGCGGCCGCTCTTCCGCGCGGGAGACCGCTTCGCGCGTGGCGGCCGGTGCGGTTGCGCAAAAAGTGCTTGGGGAGGATATCGCAATCAAGGCCGGCCTTGTGCAAATGGGCGCACATCGCCTGCCCGATGACGTGCGCGA
>JBCCLR010000165.1:0-8729 GCA_039026755.1 Pseudomonadota bacterium
GCCAGCGCGGCGGCCATAAAGGCATCTAAACTGCCGTCGAGCACACTGCTCGGCTGCGTGCTTTCAACACCGGTGCGCAAATCCTTCACCATCTGATAAGGCTGCAGAACATAAGAGCGGATTTGATGACCCCAGCCGATATCGCTTTTTTCAGCATTGACCGCAGACGCTTCGGCCTCGCGGCGCTGCAGCTCTTGTTCATACAGGCGGGCTTTGAGCATGCTCATGGCCGATGCACGGTTTTTATGCTGTGACCGATCGGACTGGCATTGCACCACGATATTGGTGGGAATATGCGTGATGCGCACCGCGCTATCAGTTTTATTCACGTGCTGCCCGCCGGCGCCGGACGCGCGGTAGGTGTCCACGCGCAAGTCCTTATCATTCACGTCAACTTCAAAGCTGTCATCAATCACGGGATAGACCCATACGCTGGCAAAACTGGTATGACGCCGCGCATTGGAATCAAAGGGTGAAATGCGGACCAGCCGGTGCACGCCGCTTTCGGTTTTCGCCCAACCATAGGCCATATCGCCTTTAATGACGATGGTCGCGGATTTTACCCCCGCCTCTTCACCAGCGGTATATTGGATCGTTTCGGTTTTATGCCCCCTGCTCTCAGCCCAGCGGCGATACATGCGCAGCAGCATATCAGCCCAGTCCTGGCTCTCTGTGCCGCCGGCACCCGCATGAATTTCGATATAGCAATCATTCGCATCCGCTTCGCCCGAAAGCAGCGCTGCCACTTCTTTGTCTTTTGCCTTTGCGGCTAAGGTTTGCAGCGAGGTTTCGACATCGCGAATCATATCCTCATCGCCCTCAAACTCAGCCATTTCATAGAGTTCTTGGGCATCATGAAGATCGGACTTAATGGTCTTCCAACCGGCCACAGCATCGTCTAGCCGGGTCCGCTCACGCATCAGGACTTGCGCTTGTTTTGGGTCATCCCAAAGGCTCGGGTCTTCGGCCAGGGTGTTTAGCTCATCCAGACGATCAATAGCGGTATCCCAGTCAAAGATACCTCCTCAGCAGCGCCAGCGACTGCTCAATTTGATCGACAAGCGCTTGGCCTTCTGCACGCACGCCTTTATCTCCCGTGATGTCCAATTGGCCGGTTAATAGATGCCACCGCTTTCGTTGGCAAGGGAGCCCGCACTACCGCTGGCGCTGGAAAAGCCATCAAAAGCATTTGAAAACCCATCTTCGGATGGCTCAGTCCCCGGTACGAAGGCTTCTAAGATTGTCGGTATTTTACCATCGAGAAGAGGCTTTTTAGTCTCTAAGTCTATTTGAACAAAGCGTAAGCCATCCGGAGTGCGAAAAGGAATATCGGGCTTTTTCTCTAAAGCTTGTTTCATAAATCTAGCGACCGCAGGAACCGCGCTTACACTACTTTGTTCTCTTTGACCTAGACTAACAGGCTTATCAAAACCCACGTAAACGCCAACTGCCAAATCCGGTGAAAAACCCACATACCAAAGGTCAGTGGGCCCGTTAGTCGTGCCGGTTTTTCCAGCGGTAGTTTGTTTTACTGGCCTCATTGCTACTCGTGCGGTCCCGTGCTTGACGACACCCGTCAGCATATGAACGATCTGATAGGCGAAGCGAGGATCGATCACTTGCTCGCGCGGATCATCAAGTTCCGGCGGTGGTTGCCCATACCAGTGGTCAGAATTACAACCGTTGCAGGCTCGAATGTCGGTTTTAAAAATAGTGCGGCCATATCTATCTTGTACGCGGTCAATCATCGTTGGCACCACTCGCTTGCCGCCATTAACAAGTATCGCGTAAGCAGTCGTTATGTCTAATAATGTAGTTTCTCCAGCTCCTAAAGAATAAGCTAAAGTCTCACGGAAATCCCCAATACCAAAACGTCTTCCGATTTCTGTAACTTTGTCCATACCTATCTCTTGAGCAAGACGAACCGTCATCAAATTAATTGAATGCTCCAACCCAAAACGAAGAGTTCTTGGGCCATAGAATTTCTTTTTTTGATAATTTCTGGGCCGCCAAATGCCTTGGCGGTTGCCTTGGTCGATCGCCAGCGGCGCATCTAGAACGATCGACGAAGGCGTGTAGCCTTGTTCTAAGGCTGCGGCATAGACGAACGGCTTAAACGCGGAGCCGGCTTGGCGCTTTGCCTGTGTCACCCGATTGAACTGGCTTTGGTCATAATTAAAGCCGCCAACCATCGCCAAAATCCGGCCTGTATGCGGGTCAAGCGCCACGAAACCACCTTGCACGTCTGGGACCTGCTCCAGATGGAATACATCGGCAAGATCTGCATCCTCAGACACGATGATGACATCACCCACAGCCACCACATCGTCGATCGTTTGGGGCTTGGGACCCACTTTCTGCTCCGGCAGCCATGGCCGCGCCCAGGTGCAGTGCTCAAATGGCAGCAGGCCAACGGCAGCATCGGCAAAAACCAGCCGCGCGCTATCTTCTCCAACGCTTTCAACTGCAGCAACGCGCCAACTTGGGATGCCGAAATCCTGCACAAAACGCTCCAGCAGAGCAGCCCACTCAGCATCGCTGTCGATCGCTTTTTTGACTTTTGTAAAGGGCCCACGATAGCCGTGCCGGCGGTCATACCCGATTAAGGATGCGCGAAACGCGTTTTCCGCAATGCTTTGAAATGTCGGTTGCAAGGACGTCCGCACATAGAGCCCACCGCCATAAAGTGCCTCTTCGCCAAATCGGTCAATCAGCTCGCGCCGCACTTCTTCGACAAAGTATTCTGCTTTATAGCCATCGCGTTGCACGGCGAATGATGCTTCAAGCTCAGTTGAGATCGCCGCCTGCGCTTCGGCCTCAGACACATAGCCATCCTCGAGCATGCGGCGGATCACATAATTGCGCCGATTGGTCGCCTTTTCTTTCGCACGAACAGGGTGATAGTTGTTCGGACCTTTGGGTATGGCGGCCAAATAGGCCATTTCGGGCAAAGTCAGGGCGTCCAGCGGCTTGTTAAAATAACTCAGTGCCGCCGCAGCGATGCCATACGCCCGCTGCCCAAGATAAATCTCATTCAAATAGAGTTCCAGAACGCGGTCTTTTGACAGCACGCGGGACATCCGTAGCGACAGGATTTGTTCGCGAATTTTTCGCTCGAGGCTCACCTCGCGGGTGAGCAAGATATTCCCGGCAACTTGCTGGGTTATGGTCGACGCGCCCTCGAGCCGCCGGCCGCGGATAACATGGCCAATATTGGCAACCATAGCGCGGGCAATGCCGCGAAAATCAACGCCTGGGTGCGCGTAAAAGTTTTTGTCTTCCGCTGCGACAAAGGCAAGCTGTAAGCGCTTTGGGATGGAGGTGATGGGCACAAACGAGCGTCGCTCTCTGGCAAACCGGCTGAGGAGCTGGCCATCGCCGGCGTGCACATGGGTTTCCACCGGAGCTGCATAGGTTTTTAACAGCGCCGCATCCGGCAGGTCTTTACCGTAATGATAGAACGCCCAGCCGACGAGTGCCGTTGCGGCCACCGCGCCGAGCAGTGTTCCGGTGATGCCCAAAATGGCAGTCCATTTAAGTATCTTTAGTCGGCGTGACATGTTTTAACCCAAGCAAATTCCATGCATCAACGGGCACTCAACGCGATAACATTGCGCAATCTTTGCATAAGGTGCAATTCGGGCTTTCCAATGGCGGCGAAAAAACCATGAGCGTTCAGGAACCTTAGGGGCAAAAAATAACACTACAGTGCAAGCGATGTTTTAAATTGTGAGAACACGTTTAGGACAGCGTCCTCAAAAGCCGATTTAGGATAGTTTTGAAAAATTGTTGCCGAAGCGTGTTGCCGCAACTGGTCTAATGGGGCGGCGTCCTTCTGGTAGCTCTTAATCACCGAGACGGCAGTGTCATAAAACTGCATGAGATTTTCTTCTGGGACAGGAAATCCCGTCGTTACATCGAAAAATTCGTCACCGCCAATGCCGGTATAGCCAATCACCACCGACCCCGTCGCCATCGCTTCCGCTGCGGGTAAGCCAAAACCTTCACGCTTTGAAAGAGAGAGGAAAAACAGCGATTCCCGCAAAATTTGGGCTGCTTGGCTTGCAGTCATCCCGTCAATTGGGACAAATGGCACTGTGTCTAAACCCGGGGTTGCTTGCAATGCTTTAACGAGCGTATGTGCGCTGTCGCGTCGCTTTCTTGGCATATATGCGACTTGAAAAGTCTTCTCGGCTTGAAACGCGTACCGGTCTTCCGCAATGAATAAAGGCAAGTGCGCGGGCTCGCTGTTAAACACCATGCGGCTTGCCGCTGAACACGCTTTAGACGTTGAGAGCGACGCGGCAAAGTCTGCGGCATTGAACCCTGCCCGGGAAAACACCCGCAAAAGCGCAAACGGATTTTGATTTAACAGGATCAGCGGAACATCGCGCGGCAGTTGCCGCGGCATCCAATGTGCACTGAACTCCGGCACCACGACAACATCGTTTGGTTCCGGTTGCCACTGTGCACACGGCGCTGCTTTGATCTTGCCACGTTTTCGCTTGCGCAAGCGTTGAACCACAGATTTAGGATGCAATCTGCCGCCAACCCTGCGCACGCTCTTTGACCATAAACGTGGGACCCTAAAAACATGTTGAACAAATTCAAAGTGCGGGTCATCGCAAAGCGCATAAGCCGCGAAACCGGCTTCGTTCAACACCGCGATGGCATCAAAAATGATTGAAATTCCGCCGGTTGCCCGGTCCCTGCTTGGAATAAAGAATAAAAACCGCATCGTGCTTTTCGGGACATCACCTCTAGCGCGCAATCCATGCGCGCGAACCGAAACCAACTCGGCTTGGGTGTATAGAATGTATTTGCTAAATGTAAATTATACGTGTGTTCTCCGCGCCGTGCAGCCTAAAAGCAGTCTTGGTTTAAAGCCATCAATCGATGACATACACCATAAATACTTATTCTATTTCGCGCCGACGTACCTCAACACACTTAGCTATTGATTAAATCCAAGCGCGGCGCGCTGCGCAAAATAAAGATCGATGGCTTTGACTAGCGCGTCAACGATTTCATTTTGGCCTTGCGCGCTGGATATGCGCTTTGCATCCTGCGCGTTTGATAAATACCCCATTTCCACCAGCACGGAGGGAATATCAGGAGCCTTTAGAACTGCAAAACCGGCATATCGGTGCGGCCGTTTAGGGATCAGGCGCCGCCCACCCATTTCTTCGATGAGAATGTTGGCGAACTTAACAGAAAAATTCTTACTCTCGCGCTGCGCTAAAATAATCAGAATATCGCGCACCTCCTCGCGCTCAACGCCCAGGTCAAGCCCAGCAATAATATCCGATTTGTTTTCTTTGGCCGCCAGGGCCGCTGCAACGGCGTCGGATGCATCCTCAGACAATGTATAAATCGTGCCGCCTTTGAGTTTTCGATTTGCAATGGAGTCTGCATGCAATGAGACAAATAAATCTGCTTTGTTTGCTCTGGCGATTTCAACTCGGCGGCGCAACTGTACATACACATCCCGGCTGCGCGTTAACACCGGAACATAGCGACCAGTCCGCTCAAGTCTGCGATGGAGTTTGCGGGCAACGCTTAGGGAAATCAGCTTTTCCGCCTGGCCATTGATGCCCATTGTGCCTGGATCGTTGCCGCCATGGCCGGGGTCAATCGCAATCACGGGCTTTACGCCATTGCGCGCGGCATCACTAATCACCGGACTTGCTTGCTCACTATCGCTGCGCCGCAAGGCATCGGCAGTACGCGTTACATCGCGGTCAAATTTAGCGCGGCTGGTGCGTTTGAGGTCAAAGACATAGCGGTGCAAGCGCTTGCCTTTGCCGGGCCTAATGGCAAATTTCTTATACACCAAAGCCGGTTCATTCAGGTCGAGAACAAGTCGTGATACGCTGCTTGAGAAACTACCGTAGCGATAAGACTTGATGTATCTTTTGCCATTGCTGAGGCCGGGACCAAGGCTGAAGTCCACTGGTGGCAGATCAATAACGATCCGATCTGGACCCGACAAATACGCAATGTTTGGCTTTAAACGCTGCGTACTTTCAAGCACGAAACGCAGCTTTTGAGGCCCTTGAACACCGATACGCGCTGCAACGACGTCAGCCGCGCTAGCGCGGTTTACACAAGGAGGGCAAGCGAAAATGGCCAGGGCGAACACCCACGCCACTACGCATCTGCGAACGCTGCGTCGCCCCATTCTTACTCCTTGTCACCGCCGCATGGCCGGCCAGGACCTCTTTTGTGAATACCGCAAATAGTGTCTCTCATGGTTTCTCATACATTATGTTGGGTATAAACCGCAAATTCTGACCGATACGATTTGGGATTGTTTTGTTTGGCGGATGCGTTTATTTTTCCAACGTTAATCTTGTTTGCGCGATCAAACATGATTTATGGGTTTTTTGAAGGCGTATATCTTGAGTATCACCGCGCTGACACCGGCATGACATTGAGGCCAGTGGCGCGCGGGTGATTTGAACGAGCAGCGCAGCGCGCTTAAATCGCGCAGCGCAATTTTAGGGCCCGGTGAAAACTGGGGATCCCAATTAAAATCCAGCTCGAACTCAAAAAACGCCGCAGAGTCGCAGCACTTGAGATGTGCAGCGATATGAGAAGAGAACGAATTTGGGCGTGCTGCCACGTACACTTTTATGGCTTTTGCATGCGGTGAGCTTCACCGGATCATGCATGCAAAAGCCATGGCAGCTGCCAAATGCTTACTCTGCAGCATATCCTGAGCGCAGAGACCTACCAATCGCACAAGCCACATGGCCTTTTAGCCCTGCTGTGCTTGCCTCTTTACTTTATCATATGATGGCCAAATGGCCCGCGCGAACGCCGCATTTGGCGATCTATCGCGCGCGCTGCATCGGCCTTGGAGATTTCTTTAATGACAACAAAAATGCTTATCGATGCGCGGCATCGGGAAGAGACCCGGATTGTGCTTCAACGCGGCAAGCGTGTTGAAGACTTCGAATTTGAATCAGCAGCAAAAAAGCAACTCAAGGGCAATATATACCTTGCAAAAGTAACGCGCGTAGAGCCGTCCCTACAGGCTGCCTTCGTTGATTATGGCGGCAACCGACATGGCTTCTTGGCGTTCAGCGAAATTCACCCTGACTATTATCAAATTCCCACGGAAGACCGTGAAGCGCTGCTGGAAGCCCAGCGCGAAGAGCTTTTGGATGACACAGATGACAGCGCTGAAGAACCAGCAACTGAGGACGTCGATGCAGACAGTGACACTGCCGATGAGGCCGAAGATAAAGCGGATGACGCTGAACTGGCAGAGGCGGTCGAAGAAGAGGCTGAAAGCGTAACGCCAGAAACCGCTGAAGTTGAAGAAGCGCAGGAAAAAATTCGCTCCAAACGCCGGAATTTAAGGCGCCGCTATAAAATTCAGGAAGTCATCAAAAAGCGCCAAATTCTGCTGATTCAGATCGTTAAAGAAGAACGCGGCAACAAAGGCGCCGCGCTCACGACATATCTCTCTCTCGCCGGGCGCTATTGCGTGTTAATGCCAAACTCGACGCATGGCGGCGGCATCTCGCGCAAAATCTCCAGTGCGAGTGACCGCAAGCGGCTGCGCACGGTCATGGATGATTTAAAGCTGCCAAATACCATGGGCTGTATCATCCGCACCGCCGGTATGAAGCGTACGAAAACCGAAATTAAGCGGGATTTTGAATATCTGAGGCGCCTGTGGGAAGGCATTCGCGATGCGACACTTAAATCCATCGCACCGACGCTGATCCATGAGGAAGGCAACTTGATAAAGCGTGCCATTCGCGATCTTTACACACGCGACATAGAAGAAGTCATGGTGGATGGCGAGGAAGGCTATAAAACAGCCAAGGCTTTCATGAAAATGCTGATGCCCAGCCACGCGCGCCGGGTTTTGCAATACAAAGAGCCAGCACCGTTGTTTCAAGCTGCGGATGTGGATGTACAGTTGGAGACGATCTTTAGCCCCACCGTACAGCTCAAATCCGGTGGCTACATCGTCATCAACCCAACCGAAGCGCTTGTCTCAATAGACGTAAACTCGGGCAAGGCCAATAAAGAACACAATATCGAAGAAACGGCGCTGCGCACCAATTTAGAAGCAGCGAGCGAAGTCGCGCGACAGCTGCGTCTGCGCGATATGGCCGGCCTGGTCGTGATCGATTTTATCGATATGGAAGAGCGGCAGAACAACCGCGCTGTCGAACGCCGCATGAAAGACGCGCTTAAAGATGACCGCGCGCGCATTCAGCTTGGGCGCATCAGTCAATTCGGTCTTTTAGAAATGTCGCGCCAACGCCTGCGGCAGGGCATGCTCGAAGCCACAACGATATGCTGCCCAACCTGCGATGGAACCGGACTGGTTCGCAACATCGGATCATCTGCGCTGCAGGCCCTCAGAGCAATTGAGGCACAGGCGGCACTGGTCAGCGGCGGCAAGCTGCGCATCACGCTGACGCCAGATGTCGGGCTTTATTTGATGAACGAAAAGCGTGACCTGCTCACCGACCTCGAAAGCCGCAATGACATGCGTATCGAAGTGCTCGGCGATCGCAAGCTCATGTCGGACGACTATGTGATTGAGCGCATTGAAATCAACGACGATGGCGAAGAACGGGTCATAAAATCCGAACCGCGCAAAGTCGATGCTTCAGCCTTTGCCGACGACAGTGACGACGGCGGCCGCAAACGCAAAAGAAAGCGCCGCAGCCGTGGCCGCGGCAAAAGCAGTGATGATGAAA
>JBCCLR010000166.1:0-8714 GCA_039026755.1 Pseudomonadota bacterium
AGCCGTCAGGGATTTACCAGCAGCGATGGCATCGCGGGCCAGCTTGAAACCCGGGTCATTAATCAACGGGCTACCCGCATCACTGATCAAAACAAGCGCTTGGCTATCAAGACGCGCAATGATTGCCTCTCGCGCCGCCGCACTGGCATGATCATCATAGCGGCGCAGCGCCTTGGCAATGCCATAATGGCGCAGTAGCGTCTGGCTGATCCGGCTATCCTCGCAATAAATGCCGTCGCAGCTGGCCAGCACCTGCAGGGCCCGCACGGTGATATCACCAAGATTACCCAGGGGGGTTGGCACAAGATAAAGACCAGGCGATAAATTGGCCTTGGAAATCTTTAGCTCTAATTGCACGTCGTTCATAGCCGTGAAGCTTGCATGGAAGCAACTCGGGGGGCAAGTTACGAGCACAAAAAAGGAAATCCGGTGGGTTTTTACATCAACACGCTTCAGCATAACCGCAGCCTAGCCGTCCTTGGCCTGTTTGCTGTTTTAAGCATTGGTGCATGTGCCTCATCACAACCGCAAGCGCCTATTTCAAACCTACCTGTGACCTTTGCGACGCCGACCCAGAAGGCCCCTCAGCAGGATATTGCTGCGCCCATCAAAGTTGCGGTTGCACTGCCGCTGTCTGGGCCGCAAACCCGGCTCGGCGAAGCCATGACAAACGCGATTCAAATGGCGTTTTTTGCAGCCCAGGACCCGCGTCTCAGCTTGCGGTTTTTTGATACTTTAGGTTCTGACGCAACCCCAGCGACGCAGCTTCAACTGCGCCGAGATCTTAGCGCTTATGGCGCAAATGCAGTTATAGGCCCGCTATTTTCAGCCAATACCGCAGCAATCGCACCGGCGCTAATGTTAGCGAATGTGCCGGTGCTATCCTTCTCAAATGACACCGAAGCAAATGCGGCGGGAGCGATTTTGCTAGGGCAACAGCCCGAACAGGAAGTCGCGCGCATTTTGGGCTTTACGGCAATGCAAAGCTCAGCACGCAAGTTTGCTCTGATTGTGCCAGACGACATTTACGGCGCGCGCATTCAGCGCGCTGTTGGCGCAACCATCGATGAGCTCAATGAGCCGATTAGGATACGCCGGCAGGCCCTGGCGGATGCCTATGCCGCGCAAAACGCGCAGCTGGCAAAACGCTCGTTTGCACCCGTGTTGCTGCCGCCAGACCCAGTGTTTGAAGACCCCATACCTCAAGACCTTGCACCTGACGAGCCGGCGCCTGAACAACCAGGGCTTTTGGACCAGGAGAGCGCTGAAAGCATGGCCGCTAAAGGGACCGGTGACGCATTTGCACGCGAACCTAAGGTCGCGCAGCCACCTTGGGCCGCCCGGACATCCATGCCAACCCTGCCGCCGCTGTATCAACTGGTGTCTGAAGAGCGCTATGAGCGCAATTTGCGAGCCCTTGATGCGCCGGTACGCCGCGTCGCGCAGTTTGATGAGCGAACCCAGGAAGTCGAAGCCGAGCGTGCCTTTTTAACCGAATTGGCAGACCCAGTGGGCCTGGATTATTTAGACAGCATTCGCAACCTCGATACCTTCAGGCAGCCCGATTATGAGGTTCTGCTGGTGGGTGAAGGCGGCCAGCTGCTGCGCGCTTTGGCGCCAATGCTGAATGTTTATGCCATTGACGAAAAAGAAACACAGCTCATCGGCACTGGGCTATGGAACGATCCGGCGCTATCGCGTGAGCCGGCGCTGCATGGCGGCTTATTTGCCGCACCGCCGGCTGGTGCAACGGAGCGCTTTAACGCGCAATATCTCGGCCAATATGGCGCCCGCCCGCCGACGCTTGCGGCAACGGCTTATGATGCGATGGCGATTATTGCACTGTCAGCCCGCACTGCCGCCGGTGAACCAACGGCATTTGATCCCGCGCGCTTGTTTGAAACGCACGGCTTTAATGGCGCCTCCGGACTGTTCCGGATCATGCCAAGCGGAATCAGTGAACGCACACTAGATGTGATGAAAATCACCGAAAAAGGGCTCGAGACTGTCGAGGCCGCCCCTGATGTATTTCCAACGCCCGAGCCTACAACAGACGGCGAAAACGGCATGCCAAACACCGACATGCCCGTGCTTTAATCATCCAGCATGGCCTTCAATTTATACAGCACCTCGAGCGCTTCGCGCGGGCTGAGCGCATCAGGTTCGATCTCTCCAAGTGCCGAACACGCTGCATGTTCTGCACTGTTTTGCAGCGGCGCGGCAACGCTTGGCGCCGTAAACAACGGCAAATCGGCAAGCACTTTTTCAGGCGCCGCTGAGGGCCCCGACTGGCCGCTGCGTGCCTGTTCTTCTAGCCGGCTGAGAATATCACGGGCACGCTCAACAACCGTGGCCGGCATCCCCGCCAGCTTCGCCACTTGCACGCCATAAGATCGGTCTGCGGCACCGGGTGCAACTTCATGCAGAAAAACCAGCTCGCCCTGCCACTCGCGCACCTGCATGGAAAATGCGGCAATGTCTTCATGTTGCGCCGTCAGCGCCGTCATTTCATGATAATGCGTGGCAAACAGCCCGCGCGCCTGGCATGTGCGCGCTAAATACTCCGCCGTCGCCCAAGCGATTGATAGCCCATCATAGGTCGCCGTGCCGCGGCCAATCTCATCTAAAATAACAAAACTTTTTGGCCCAGCTTGATTAAGGATTGTGGCCGTTTCGACCATCTCCACCATGAACGTTGAGCGCCCGCGCGCCAGGTCATCTGAGGCGCCAACGCGGCTAAACAGTTTATCGACAATACCAATATGCGCACTTTGTGCAGGCACAAAGCCGCCCAGCTGTGCAAGCAGCACGATAAGTGCGTTTTGCCTCAAAAATGTAGACTTTCCGGCCATATTCGGCCCCGTGAGCAGCCACAGTCGCTGGCCTGCTCCAAGCCCGCATTCATTTGGGATAAATTCAGTATTTTCAGCGCTTAAAGCCGCTTCAACGACAGGATGGCGCCCTTTCTCAACTAAAAAATCGAGACTTTCATCCACCACCGGGCGGCAGTAACGTGACACGTCAGCCAGCTCGGCAAGGCCGGCAAACACATCGAGCGTTGCAAGCGCTTGCGCGCAGCCTTGTAGCTGGACCGCGCGGGCCAGAACCATGCCCCGCAGGTCTTCAAACAGGTCTAATTCGCGGGCAATCGCTTCAGCGCCCGCACGGGAGATTTTCCCAGCCAATTCTGCCAATTCTTGGCTCGAAAAGCGCACTGCGCTTGCCATGGTTTGGCGGTGGATGAACTTCTCATTGAGCGGCGCTAGTAACATCGGGTCGGCCGCCTTTGCCGGGACGTCGATATGATAGCCAAGCACGCCGTTGTGCTTAATCTTCAGGCTCGCAATATCAGTGTCTGCTTTATACTGCGCTTCAAGGGCTGTGATATGCCGCCGCCCTTCATCGCGAAGCGATAAAAATGTATCAAGCTCAACATCAAAACCACGCGCGATATAGCCGCCATCGCGGGTGATCAGCGGCAGCTCTGCCGCTAACGCGGCGCTAAGCTGGTCAGCGAGGTCAGCATGGCCGCGCAGCGCGCAGATCAGCCCAGGAAGTAAGGCCGGCTCATGCAGCAGCACATCACGCGGCGCTGACAGCAGCGCTGCGACCTGCGCTGCAGCCTTCAGCGCGTGGGCAATTGCCGAAAGATCACGCGGGCCGCCGCGGCCCAGGCTGAGGCGCGTGAGCGCACGTTCAATATCTGGCGCAGCGCGCAGCGCGGTCCTGAGGTCCGCGCGCATATGTGCGGCCTCATGCAGCAGGCTGACCATGTCTTGCCGGGCTTGGATGGTCTCTAAAACGCAGCTGGGCGCGGCAAGCCAGCGCGCCAGTAGCCGTCCGCCAGCGCCCGTCATGGTCTTATCGATCGCCGCGAGCAAGCTGCCTTGCCGATTTCCGCTTTGCGTATGGGTCAGCTCCAACGAGCGCCGCGTCGCCGGGTCAATCAGCATATGGCTGGCAACATCGTCGCGCTGCGGCGGCTGCAGGACGGGCAGGGCGCCTTTTTGCGTATCTCTCACATAGTCAATCAAAACGCCGAGGCTGAGCATATCCGCTTTGGTAAAACGGCCAAAACTATCCAGCGTGGCAACGCCGTACGCGTCTTTAATTGCCTGCTCGGCGCGGCGACTGTTGAGCCCACGCGCCGCGCGGCTGGAAACAACAATGCCAAGATCAGCGCATAACTGCTCAGTATCGGCCGCATGGATGAGGACTTCACTGGGCGTAATACGGCTGATATCCGCAGCCAATCGCTCAGACGTCGATGCCATCACGGTAAGCTGGCCTACCGACATATCCATCCACGCGAGACTGAGCGTATCATGCACATGGCCAATACTGGCCAGCACATTCGCCTGGCGCGCCTCAAGCAAGGTGTCTTCCGTCAGTGTGCCGGGCGTGACGAGGCGGACAACATCGCGCGCGACAACTGACTTGGAGCCTCGCTTTTTCGCTTCCGCAGGGTCTTCCATTTGCTCGCAGATTGCCACTTTATGGCCGGCCTTGATGAGCCGGGCCAGATAGCTATCTGCGGCATGCACAGGCACGCCGCACATGGGAATGTCTTTGCCGCCGTGCTGGCCGCGTTTGGTCAGCGTAATATCAAGCGTTTTTGCCGCTTGCTTGGCGTCATCAAAAAACAGCTCATAAAAATCGCCCATCCGGTAAAACAGCAAATAATCCAGATGCGCCTGCTTTAAGGTCAGGTACTGCGCCATCATCGGCGTTGTTGCGGCGGGCTTTTGTTTTAAGGTGGCCATGATAGCTGTCTTAGCGGTAGTGCTGAGGCGCGCCAATAGTTTCTCCAATGTGTTCTGATTTCACTGGTTTTTAGGGCCTGAAGCGCCTAGTAGCTAAGCTGGCGATTGCCGCTAGAAGAAGCCCATAGAAAGCACCAAATGCCTGACGAAAAAGCACGGTTTTCCGATAAAGAAGCACTCCTGTTCCATTCTGCTGGCCGCCCTGGGAAGCTTGAAATTATCGCGTCAAAACCGATGGCGACGCAGCGTGATTTATCGCTTGCCTATTCACCTGGCGTCGCGGTGCCAGTGGAAGCCATCGCAGAAGATGCTGACACGGCATATGATTATACCGCCAAGGGCAATCTGGTTGCGGTCATCTCAAATGGCACGGCGATCTTAGGCCTCGGCAATCTTGGCGCGGTTGCCTCAAAACCGGTTATGGAGGGCAAGGCGGTCTTGTTTAAACGCTTTGCCGACGTTGATTCGATCGACCTTGAGGTGGACGCAAGTGACGTTGATAGATTCTGCGCCTGCGTGGCGCCTCTGGGGCCGAGCTTTGGGGGGATCAACCTCGAAGACATCGCCGCGCCGGAATGCTTCATTATCGAGCAGCGCTTGCGCGAAGAAATGGATATCCCGGTTTTTCATGACGATCAGCACGGCACAGCCATTATTACCGCCGCCGGCCTGATCAATGCGCTGCATCTCACCGGGCGCGATGCAAAAGATACAAAAGTCGTGATGAACGGCGCTGGCGCGGCGGCTATTGCCTGCGCGGAATTGATTAAAAACATCGGCGTACCGGGGCAAAACATTGTCATGTGTGACCGCAGCGGCGTTATCTACAAAGGCCGCGAGAAAAGCATGAACCAGTGGAAATCTGCATATGCGGTGGAGACGCCAGCGCGCACGCTAAGCGAAGCGCTTGATGGTGCAGATGTGTTTATCGGCCTGTCCGTAAAAGATGCGGTGTCGCAAGACATGGTCAAAAGCATGACCGATAAGCCCATCATTTTTGCGATGGCAAACCCAGACCCGGAGATTAGCCCAGAAGATGTCGCGGCCTGCCGGCCAGACGCAATCATGGCCACGGGGCGCTCAGACTATCCCAACCAGGTCAATAACGTGCTGGGCTTTCCCTATATCTTCAGAGGCGCGCTTGATGTGCGGGCGCGCACCATCAACAATGAGATGAAGATTGCAGCTGCTGAAGGCTTGGCTGAACTCGCCCGCCAAGATGTGCCCGATGAAGTGGCATCAGCCTATTCCGGGCCCCGCCCGGTGTTTGGCCCCAATTACATCATTCCTGCGCCATTTGATCCGCGCCTCATCGAATTTATCCCACCAAAAGTGGCGCAAGCGGCCATGGATACGGGCGTGGCGCGGCGGCCAATTCTAGATATGGATGGCTACCGCACAGAGCTGAAAACCCGGCTGAACCCGACCGTTGCCACGCTCACGCAGATCTATGACAAAGTGCGGCGCAACCCCAAGCGCGTGGTCTTTGCCGAAGCGGAAGAGGAAAAAGTCTTGCGCGCTGCCATTAGCTTTTATGCCGATGGCTATGGTGAACCCGTGCTGATTGGACGCACGGAAAAGGTGGAACAGCAGCTCAAGCAGCTCGGCTATACCGGTCCGGCCATGCAGATTGAAAACAGCCGGACCAGCGAAATCACCGCAAAGCTTACGGATTTTCTGTACAGCCGATTGCAGCGACAAGGCTATCTGCACAGAGATTGCCAGCGCCTTGTCAATCAGGACCGTAATGTTTTTGGTGCCTGCCTGGTGGCGCTTGGCGAAGCTGATGCCATGGTCTCGGGCGTAACGCGGCACTATCACCAAGTGCTTGAACAAGTGTGCCTCGCCATTGATCCGCGCCCCGATGAAATTTTATTTGGCATGCACATCGTGGTGGCGCGCAACCGCACCATATTTATCGCTGATTCGACCGTGAACGAACGCCCCACAGCGGCAGAACTCGCGCAAATCGCCATTGAATCCGCAGCAGCAGTGCGCAAACTTGGGCAAGAACCGCGCGTCGCTTTCCTCAGCCATTCGAATTTCGGCAGTCCTGCTATGGAATCATCGGCGCATGTGCGCGAAGCGGTTGCCATTCTCGATGCAACGCAGGTTGATTTTGAATATGAAGGTGAGGTGTCGTCCGACGTGGCACTGAACCGCTCTATGATGGACCTCTATCCCTTCTCACGGCTGTCTGGCCCAGCGAATATCTTGATCATGCCAGCGCTGCATTCGGCCAATATTTCGGCCAAAATCTTAAAAGAAATGGGCGATAGCCGGGTGATCGGGCCGCTGCTGCTGGGTCTAGACCGACCCATAGAAATTGCCGGAATGACGTCGTCAACATCAGACCTTGTCAACCTAGCCGTCATTGCAGCCGCTGAAATAATCTAACGGTTCAGCACTCAGGCGGCACACAATGTCGCCTGCACAGGCCTCCACATTCTTGCTACAGGTCGCATGATAAGGCTGACTGAGCATGCTGCTTGACGTTGTAAACATCCATAAATCTTATACCGCTCCGGCGGCGCACAGCGCGCGCACAGACAAAGTGCTGCGCGGCGTGGAGTTTAAGCTGGAGGCGGGGGAAACGCTCGCACTTACCGGCGAATCAGGCTCGGGTAAAAGCACTTTAATGCATTTGATTGGCGGGCTCGATGTGCCAGACGCAGGCAGCATCATGCTAGATGGGCAGCCGGTGCACCAGCTTGACGATAAAGGCCGCGCCGCGCTGCGCCGCACAACCATCGGCATCATATTTCAGCAATTCAACCTGGTCCCGTCGCTCACCGTGGCTGCCAATATTCGTTTGCAAGCGCGGCTGGCCGGCCGTCTAGATGAAGCGCAAGCCACCGACATCACCAGCGCACTGGGTCTCGATAGGCATGTGGACAAATACCCGGAAGCCTTGTCGGGCGGGCAGCAGCAGCGCGTTGCCATCGCAAGAGCGCTTGCAGTGCGCCCCAAACTCCTGCTGGCCGATGAACCGACCGGCAATTTAGATGAAGCCACCTCCGATGCGGTTGTCGACCAACTCGCCGGGCTAACCGACCGGCATGGCTGCGCGCTTATCATGGTCACCCATTCCAGCCATCTCGCCAGCCGTCTAAAACGGCGCCTGCACTTGCAGAGCGGCACCTTGACCCAGCCGCCTGAGGCAACCAGATGACGCTTTATCGCACCGCGTTTGGCGTCCTTTTAAGCTATTGGCGTCGGCGGCCGCTGCAATTCATGACACTGTTTTTAGGTTTGGCGCTTGCAACGGGCCTGTGGAGTGCGGTGCAAGCTATCAATGCTGAAGCAAAGCAAAGCTATGATGCGGCGTCAAACACCGTTGGAGAAGGGCAATTTAGCCAGCTTTTGCCGCGCTTTGGTGATACCATTTCTACGCGGGCCTATGTCGCGCTGCGGCGCGCCGGATGGCAGGTAAGCCCGGATCTTGAAGGGTCCCTGACGATGGCGGGCGCGCGCATTTGGGTGGTGGGCATTGAACCCCTGACCATGCCAACCGGCTTAAGCGCCGCCCGTCTCAGCCTACAAAACCGCAGCCAACAGGACTTTGCAGCTTTCTTGCGACAACAGCTGGTGCTAGCCGACACGGACATGGGCGACATCGCTGCAGCAGCCCCAGAAGACTTTCAAGGCATTACAGTATTGCCCGACAAAACCGCGCCCAGCGCGACCATCATTGCTGATATCGGCCTGGCGCAGCGGCTGCTGAGGAAGCCGGGCGGCATCAGCCGCCTTATCGTGGCAAACACGCAGCCTGCGCATCAGCGTACATTGGCGCAAAGCGCGCCCGGCCTGCGGCTTGAGGCGCCAGATGCTTTTGTGGAGGCAGGCAGGCTGACCGATAGCTTTCATCTCAATCTTACCGCGTTTGGGCTGCTGAGTTTCGCGGTTGGGCTGTTCATCGTACAAGGGGCCATTCGCCTGGTATTTGAAGAG
>JBCCLR010000167.1:0-8631 GCA_039026755.1 Pseudomonadota bacterium
CCCGAACTCAATGTCTGTTTAGGCCATGCTGCGCAGCTGCCGTGTGCGCTCGGCGTTGACTTCATATGTGGCGGGATCGACCACGACGCCGTAGTATTTTTCCGCATGCTCGGGCGTGATGTATTCATCGATCACATCATCGACGACCTCTGCCACGGGCCGGTCAAAAGGGTTGCCCCAGCCGCCACCGCCGGTGGCCTCAAAGCGGAATATATCCTGCGGCTTAAAGGCAAAGGTGTTGGCCAGCGGGTTGACCCAAGAATTGTCGCCTTTAAGGCCGCCGATTACCGCGTCATCCTGCGCGCGCGTGCGGATCAAGCGCTGCGGGATGCTCGGCTGGCCGCCGTTGACGCCTGGGCTGCCCTCTATGGTGCGCGAGGTTTCGATGCCGATATGGCCGTCGCCTAAAAAGCGCAGCGAAAAGATACAACCAAGCCCGCCGCGATAGCGCCCCGGCCCGCCGGAGTTGGGGTTGAGTTCAAAGCCTTCATACACAATGTCATGCATCAGTTCAGCCGCTTCCGCCGGCGTGTTGAGGCAATTGCCAAGCGGGTCCATGGTGACCGACATGCCGTCATTATAGGGTGTGCCGCCCCAGCCGCCGGACAGAATGTCGGTGAAAACACTCATGCCCTTCTCTCTGGTGGTCACAGTGCCCATAAACCAATTGGCTTCAGAGAATGTGGGCGCGATAATCTTATCTGGAATGGCTTGCCCCAGCGCCAGCCACAGCGCGGCTGTAATCTTAGAGGCCGTGATGCAAGTACAGTTCGACACCGGCGCGGGCCATTTGGCATTCAGCCAGCAGTCTTGCGGTAGTTTCACCGTAATCGGCGCAAACATACCGGCATTGGGCGGCGCGTCTGGCGCCAGAAAAAACTGCAGCGAATAATAAACCGCTGCAACGGTATTGGCGACGGGCGAATTAATGGCGCCGACCACTTGCGCGTCACTGCCGGTGAAATCAACTTCAATATCGCTTCCGGAAATCGTCAATTTGACTTTAACGTGCACCCGGTCATCACTTTGACCATCGGTATCGGCATAGTCTTCGCCGTAATAGGTGCCGTCGGGGATTTCAGCGGCGGCCTTGCGCGTAATCCGCTCGGTATAGCCCAGCAGCTCTTTCATGGCCGCATCCAAGGTTTCCGTGCCATAGCGCGCAGCCGCATTTTGCAATTCAACCTCCGCCCCGCGCAGCGCGCCAAGATGCGCCTGTAAATCCCCGCGAATAAACTCTGGCGTGCGGCTGTTGCCGGTCAAGATGCCGACCAGGTCTTCGTTGATTTCCCCTGCAGAGAAAATCTTCATCGGCGGGATGCGCAGACCCTCGCCGGCGATATGCGTACCGCCGGCAAGCCCGCCCGCAGCGCCGCCGCCCAAATCCATCCAATGGCCACGGCTGACGGCAAAGCCAATCAATGTGCCTTCATAAAAAATTGGCATGGTAAACGTTAGGTCATTAATATGCGTACCGCCTTGATAGGGGTCATTCAGCACGACAACGTCGCCTTCCTTCAGATTTTCGATGCCAAAGCGCTCGGCCACCGCCTGGGTTGAAAAATGCATGGCCGCCAGGTGCACAGGGCAATTGGCCGCCTGCGCGATGAGCCGCATTTGCGGGTCGTAGATCGCGTTCGAGAAGTCCACATTATCCGCTAAAATCTGCGAAAATGAAGACCGCATGAGAATGGATGACATGCGCTCAGCCGCATAATCAAACAAGCTGCGCAACACCTCAAAGGTAACAACATCAAGGTCATAATCTGGCGCATCAAGCCCGGTTTCTGCACGAATGATTTCGGTCATAGCTTGCTCCTAATGCGCCAGAGTGATGATGAGATTGTCGGCCTGGTCCATGTGTCCGGTTGAACCCGGCGGCAGGACCGCGCAGCTATGGTCATATTCAATCAGGGCTGGCCCGGCGACGTTTTGGTTGGGCGCTAAATTGTGGCCGTGCAACACAGCTACATCAAACCAGGTGCCGTCAAAATAGACTTTGCGTTCGCCTTTTTGGATGTCGCCGGTGCTTTGCGCGGCTTTTTCAATGATCGGAATTTCGCCCACGTTGCCGATGGCCGCCAGCCCAATGGACACCAGCGCGGGGGCAAATTCATCCGAGCTCACGCCATATTCGGTTTTGTGTACTTTGTGAAATTCAGCGGCAATGCGCGCAATACTATCGGTGTCAAACGGGCCACTCGGTATCGGCACTTCAACCTCATAGGTCTGGCCCACATAACGCATTTGCGCTGTGCGCAGAAACCGAACGTCGCAGTCTTGAACGCCGTCGGCGTTTAACAGCGCGCGCCCTTTATCCTCTAGGCCATCATATAAGGTGTTGAGGCGATGTGGGTCTAAATCGTCAATAGGGGCATAACAAAACGCCTCCAAATCATGCCGTAAATCCATGACCGTCGCACCAAAGGCCGATGCAACGCCCGCATAGCCAGGCACAACAACCTGCGGAATGGCAAGCGCCTGCGCAACGAAGCACGCATGCATTGGTCCAGCGCCGCCAAAACTGGCCAGTACAAAGTCACGCGGGTCGCGCCCGCGCCCGGCAATCACCATTTTCACCGCATGGGCCATGGTTTCGCAGCCGATCTTGACGATACCTTCCGCCGCCTCGATGGTTGAAATACCCGCTTGCTGAGCGATGCTCGCAACAGCTTTTTCCGCTGCCTCGATATCGAGCGTGAATTTATCGCCCAAATCCGGCTCCAGCCGCCCTAATAAGAGGTTGGCGTCCGTCATCGTGGGCTGCGTGCCGCCGCGGCCATAGCAGGCTGGCCCAGGCTCAGACCCAGCGCTTTGCGGGCCAACCCGCAGCGAGCCGCCATTATCGACCCAGGCAATCGACCCGCCGCCTGCGCCAACGGAGTGAATGTCGAGCATCGGCGTGACGATGGGGACGTCCCATTCAAGCTCATAATTGCGGGTGACGAGGCCGCGTCCGTCAACCACGATAGAGGCATCAAAGCTGGTGCCTCCCACATCGGTATGCAGGATGTCTTTAAACCCGCTGGTTTTCGCCAGGTGGGCGGCATAGGCAACGCCGCCGGCGGGGCCGGATTCAATCAGCTCTTCAGGATGATCGCGCGCAACGCGTGCGCTCATCAGGCCGCCACTGCTTTTTAAAATCTGCAGCGCGCCTTGAAATCCATTCTCGCGTAGGCGATCTTCGAGGCGGTCAAAATAATCCCGCATGGCGGGCATGAGCGCCGCGCGAATGGCCGTGGTGGTAAAGCGGCCATGTTCGCGGAACACCGGAATATCGCCAGAACACACCACGAAAGCATCCGGCATGGCATCCAGCAAAATCTGCTTCATCTGGGCTTCGTGATCGGCATTCACATAGGAGTTGATGAAACAGACAGCGATGGATTGAATGCCCGCCGCCTTAATCTTCTGCGCGATCTGCTTGGCTGCATCTTTATCAAGCGGGCGATGTGTCTCGCCTTTTGCCGTGGTGCGCTCCGTCACAGTGTAGCGATAGCGGCGGCGAATGATGGGCTTCGGTTTGGTTTGATAAGGCCGGTAGAGATGTTCGCGGTGCATCCGGCCAATTTCCAGTACGTCGCGAAAGCCTTCGGTTGTGACCATCGCAGCATCGGGAAAGGACCGCTCAATCAGCGCGTTGGTCGCCGTTGTCGTGCCGTGCACCAGTTGATTGATGTCGGCAAGCGCAATGTTGGCGGCACGAATGGCGTTCAGCAGCCCTTCAGAGCGATCATGCTTGGTCGTCAAGACTTTTGAAGTGACGCGCTTTCCGGTTTTTACATTCCACGCAAATAAATCGGTAAACGTCCCGCCGACATCGACGCCGATATTCCACATGCCCCCAACTCCCCCTTTTTAAGCCGCTTGCAATCGTTTCATTTTACATCGGCGGGAAAGCTATATATCGTGATGTGTGATCACAGTAAATAGAAAAGTCCTCAGGACGTGTTGGGGAGGCGTGCACTTGATTGAAATTAGAAAAAACAAGCCTGTAAACCAACGCCATACCTGGTAGACATGCAGCTGGAGGATCTGAAATGGGACGCGTAAAAGCAAGTGTGCCGCGGCTGAGAACCGTGCAGCCTGAGACCATGCAAGACCGCGTTTATGCAACGCTGCGTGATGCGATTATGTCGGGCCAGTTTGTGCCGGGCCAGGTGATCTCAATTCGCTCCCTGGCTGATGAACTGGGCACCAGCGCCATGCCCGTGCGTGATGCGCTTGGGCGTTTGGTCACTGAAGGTGCGGTTGATGCAAGCAACGCGCGCGCGCTTAAGATCGTGCAGCTGTCACCGGTCAAGCTCATGGAGCTAACAAAAATTCGGGTCAACTTAGAAAGTCTGGCCACGGAGATTGCCGCGCAGAAGATTACAAAAGCTGAGCTGGCGCGGCTTGACCGCATTTCCTCCGCCTTCAAACAGGCCGCGCTTGAAGACAATCTACCGGTGTATCTGGCGGCCAACCGGGATTTTCACTTTTGCATTTACAGGGCCGCGCAGATGCCGACGTTAATGAACATCATCGAAGGGCTGTGGCTGCAAATCGGACCGACGCTCAATGCGCTGCTCTCTACACAGTCGATAATTGACTATGACACCGCAGTGCATGACGAGGCAGTGCGCGCCTTAAAAGACGGTGACGCGAACCGCGCGCGCGATGCAATTGTGCGCGACCTTGAAGCGGCCGCTCAGCAAATGATGGCGACGGACTATTTCGCCCAAAGCGCGGCAGGATAGGGACGGCATAGCCGATACCAAACCGCGCAAATGCCGCGCGAACGCGACCCAGCGCGGCATCAATTGCTCATACCAGCGCGTGCAGTATTTTGGATTACAAAGTTGCCCAAGGCTCGTTTCATGGTGCCAAACGAAGCGTTTCGGCGATCGCTTTGGCCACATCTTCGGCCGCATCGCTGTGAAGCCCCGCCACATTCACTCGCCCGGAGTGCGGCAGATAGAGGCCCTTGCTATGCATCAGCATGTCGGTTTGCGCGGCGGTGAGGGGCAACATGGAAAACATGCCTTTATGACCGGCAACGGCTTTAAACGCCGCATTGTCTGTGAAGGTGGCCAAGTATGTGGCAAGCTGCTGTCTTAACGCTGTCACGCGGGCGCGCATGTCACTCAGTTCGCTTTCCCATTGGGCGCGCAGCTGCGCATTCGACAGGATGGTCTCAACAATGGCTGCGCCATGTGCCGGTGGCATGGAATAACAGGCGCGCGCAATATCATGTAGGTGGGACGCGGCCGCGGCAGACTGATCAGCTGTCTCGCTCATCACCAACAGGCAGCCGGTGCGCTCGCGGTAGAGGCCAAAATTCTTGGAGCATGAGTAGGAAAGACACGCTGTCTCAAGCTGATCAAGCAAGGCGATAACACCCGCCCTATCCTCATCTAAGCTGCTGCCGAGGCCATGATAGGCCACATCGATGAGGGGGATGATGCCGCGGTCGTTTAAAAACGCGCCAAGCTGCGCCCATTGCTCTGAGGACAGATCAATCCCGGTGGGGTTGTGACACGGCCCTTGCACGATGAGGACATCGCCGGGCGCTGCGCGAGACAATGACCCAAGCAACGCGTCAAGATCGATCTGGGTGTCGAGCCCGCTTCCATACGCATAGGTCTTAACCTCCATGTCCAGCGAAGCGGCGACACCGATATGGTTGGGCCAAGTGGGGTCGCTGACCCAAACCGCCGCGTTTTTACAGCCCCGTTTGAGCAGATTAAGCGCCAAGTATAGTGCGCCGCAGCCGCCCGGTGTTGCCACCATGGCCAGCCGGTCTTGAAGGGCATGGTATTTATCCCCCAGCACAAGATCGGCGATAGCCGCGCAGAAGATTTGGTTCCCAGCCGGGCCTTCATAGACCTTGGTCGTCTGGCTGGCGAGGAGCTGGCGTTCTGCGGCCTTCACCGCACGCATGACCGGCGTTTGGCCGGTTTCATCGCGATACACACCAACGCCTAGGTCAACCTTATCGGGCCGCATATCCTGCCGGTAGGCCGCCATCAGCCCAAGCAGAGGGTCAGCCGGCAGCGGGGTAAGATTTAAAGGTGTTTGCATAACTGAGATACGCCCTGTGCGCGTTATATGGCCCATTAAACGGACACAACACGCTGCTCAATGGTGCCGAAGATCGAGCGCCCATCCGCATCGTGCATGGCGATGCGCACCCGATCGCCAGGGTGCATGAACGGGGTTTTGGGCGCGCCATCGGCAATGGTTTCAATGGTGCGGATTTCTGCGATGCAGGAATAGCCAACACCGCCTTGCGCCACAGGACGCCCCGGCCCGCCATCCTTATCTTTATTTGAGATCGTCCCTGATCCAATAATGGTCCCAGCGCCAAGCGGTCGCGTCTTTGCGGCGTGGGCGACCAATCTTGCCAAACTAAACGTTGCATCAACGCCGGCATTGGCCCGGCCAAAGGGCGTGCCGTTATAGTCAACCCGCAAGGGCAAGTGCACCAGGCTATCATGCCATGCATCGCCAAGCGCGTCGGGCGTCACCGCAATAGGCGAGAACGCACATGGCGGTTTTGACTGCATGAAGCCAAAGCCCTTTGCCAACTCCGCTGGGATAAGGCCGCGCAGCGACACATCATTACACAGCAGGATCAGCTTGATATGCGCGGCAGCGGCGGTTTCAGAGACGCCCATCGGCACGTCATCAGTAATGACGCACACCTCCGCCTCCATATCGCAGCCCCATGCGGGGTCGCCCAGCGGGATGTCGTCATAGGGTGTGAGGGTCAGGCCGCTCACGCCTTGATACATCAACGGGTCGTCGTAAAAGCTCTCTGGAACCTCCGCACCGCGCGCTTGGCGCACCAGCTCGACGTGATTGATATAAGCGCTGCCGTCGAGCCACTGATAGGGCCGCGGCAAGGGGCTGAGGCAGGCTGTCTCGTCAAAGGCGCCACCGCCTTCCCCAGTGTCCAGCTGCGCTGCGCACGCCGCTAATACTGTCGCAGCGCTCTCCCATTCTTCGATCGCCGCTTGCAGCGTTGTATAGGGCGCGGGCGCTTTCAGGCAGCGCGTCAAATCCGTTGAGACAACAACGAGAGAACCATCGCGCGACGGGCCTTTTAAGGTTGCAAGTTTCATAAGGTATTTTCACTTTTGCCAAGCATGGCTGGTCCAAACTGCACGTCACACATCAAGAGGCTTTGCGGTGCTCCGCCCGCGCAATCTCGTGCAGCCAATCGGCATGCTGCGGCGCTTTTTTGGTTTGCGACCATTCATCAAGCATGGGCTGCGCAACGCGGGCCAGTTCGTCATATTGTTCCTTTGTGCCAATATCGGCAGCAAGCTCAACGCGGTGCCCATTGGGGTCGAAAAAGTAAATCGACATGAAGACGCCGTGATGGGTTGGCCCCAACACCTCTAAGTCCATCGCTTCTAAATGCGCTTTTGTCGCCTCTAGCTGCGCCACGCTTTCAACGCGAAAGGCCATATGCTGGACCCACTGCGGGGTATTTTCATCCCGCCCCATATCCGGCTGCTGCGGCAGTTCAAAAAAGGCCAGGATATTGCCGTTTCCAGCATCAAGGAAGACATGCATATAAGGGTCATAATCGCCGGTCGAAGGCACATGGTTTTCAGCAATGGCCGTGGTAAAACGCATGCCAAGCGCGGCGCGGTAAAACTCCACAGTCTCCTTGGCATCTTTGCAGCGATAGGCCGCATGGTGGATGCCCTGTAGTTTCGCTGGGCTCATTGCGCTAATACCCGATCATCTTCCGGCGCATTCCCAAGCACGCCGCGATTGATTTGATCACGCTCAATGCTTTCAAACAGCGCGGTAAAATTGCCTTCGCCAAAGCCGTCTTTGTATTCGCCCTTGCGCTGAATAAACTCAAAGAACACCGGCCCAATGCGTGGTTCGGCAAAGATCTGTAAGAGCAGGCGCGGCTGCCCGCCTTCTGTCGTTCCATCAAGCAAAATGCCGCGCGGTTGGAGTTCATCGACCGGCTCACCATGGCCCGGCAAGCGCTCAGAAAGCATGCTGTAATAGGTGCCTGGAGGGGCCGTCATGAACGGCACGCCGGCGGCTTTGAGCTTATCCCAACAGGCGACAAGATCGTCACAAATCAGAGCGATGTGCTGAATGCCTTCGCCATTGAATTGGCGCAGAAATTCTTCAATTTGGCCGCCGCCGCCTTTGCCTTCTTCATTGAGCGGAATGCGGATCTTGCCATCCGGCGCGGTCAGCGCTTTTGAGGTCAGACCGGTATATTCGCCTTTAATATCGAAGTAGCGGGTCTCCTGGAAGTTAAACAGCTTCTCATAAAAATCGGCCCAATAGGCCATGCGCCCGCCATAGACATTGTGGGTCAGGTGGTCGATGACCTGAAAGCCAAACCCTTCGGGGTGTTTCTCCACACCCGGCAAGAATTCAAAATCGATATCATAAATCGAAAGGCCGTCGCCTTGATCAGCATAGCGATCAATCAGGTAGATAATGGAATTGCCGATGCCGCGAATGCCAGGGATGTGCAGTTCCATGGGGCCAGTATCGACCGCGACAGGTTCAGCGCCGCGCTCTAATAAACCGGCATAGGCCTGACGCGCATCGCGCACGCGAAAACCCATACCGCACGCGCTTGGGCCATGTTCGCGGGCAAAAAAC
>JBCCLR010000168.1:0-8609 GCA_039026755.1 Pseudomonadota bacterium
CGCTTGCCCATCGCCTCAAATGCTGCTTTTGCCGCATGGATATCGGGCACTTCATAGCAGACATGGTGTTGCCCGCCGAGCGGGTTTGCCTTGATGAAATTGTGGATTGGGCTGTCTGGCCCGAGCGGCTCAATAAGCTCAATTTGCGTGCCTTGTGTTCCAGCATGGCCCGGCGTTTCCACAAATGCAACCGTCACACCTTGCGCTGCCATTTCAAAGGGAGCGCAAATCTCTCGTGCGCCCAGGATATCCCGGTAATGGGCGATTGCCTCTGCCATGGATGGAACGGCAACGCCAATATGGTTCATGCGGCCAAGTTTCATATCAACACCCTCGCTCACGCTTTAAAGACAGCGCTATAGCCCGGCATCGCTTTTTTGCGCAAGCGGATATCTAATTTGCTCAAGCAAAACAAAATCTTAGGATATTGACGCCATAATCCCAATCAGCGCCAAAGCCACCGCAAAGTGTGGCGTTGTGGCAAGGACTGGAGTTGGGCATTTGACCGGGGCACGGTGGCAAAACGTAAAAACGCAGTTGTTTGAGATGACGCCGCGCAGTTTGTGGCGCTCGGACATCTTGGCAATCTGCACAATTTTGGCGCTGCTGTTAACCTCGCACATCGCTGCCAGACGCGACATCGAAGACGCTATGAAGGATGCTGAGATTATCAACATCAGCGGTCGACAGCGCATGCTGAGCCAGCGCATATTGTTGTTCGCGTGGGACACCTATGAGGAAGGCGATGCAAAGGCCCGGGAGACCTTGAAAGATAATTTGGCGTTATTTGCGGCCTCGCATCAAAAGCTTACGGCACAGCCGAATTTAAGCGCGGCGTCAAAACTGCTTTACTTTTCGCCAGGGCCACTTGGCACCAGCTTGGATGCAAAAGTGCGCGCTTATATTGAAGATGCTGAGCATGTTATTTCCGCTGACGCCGACGCGCAAGCAGCGCTCAATCGGATGCAAGCCATCGGCACAGACGTGCTTCTAAGCGAATTAAACCAGGCGGTAAGCTTTTTTGAGCTTGCCGCTGTCACGCGCACCAAGGAACTGCGCTGGATCCAAAACGCGACGCTGTTTGCTGCTGTTTTGATGCTTATGCTTGAGCGCGCGATTATTTTTTGGCCAGCCTTGCGCAAAGTCATGCACACGCTGACGAAACTGCGCGAGCAAAAAGCCGCGCTGGAACTGTCCAACGTTGCGGCGCAAGAGAAAAATGCCGAGCTTGAACGCCTTAAAGATCGTATGCGCCATGCCGCACTGCATGATCCGCTAACGGGGCTGGCCAATCGGCGCGGGCTTGATGCAGCGCTCAAGCAGCGCGCCCAAGCGGGTCAAACACTAACGGCCATGCATATCGATTTGGACCGCTTTAAACAAATCAATGACACCCTGGGTCATCCGGCGGGTGACTTTATCTTGTGTTGGGTTGCACAGCAGTTAGAGGCGATGATTGGCGAACACGCTTTTGCAGCGCGGATTGGTGGGGATGAATTCGTGGTCCTAACCGACCCATCGTTGACGCAAAAAGAGCTTATCGAATTAGCGGGTACGATCATTGAGCGGCTGAGCGAGCCTGTGCTGTATCAGGCAAGCATGTGCTATTTTGGCGCCAGCATCGGTATTGCGCAACTGGCCGGCGATGCGGCTAATGTGAGCGATGTTCTGGTGAACGCAGATGTGGCCCTTTATCAGGCCAAACAACGTGGCCGCGGCCAACACATGGTCTTCAGTCAAGAGATTAAACAAGAGTTTGATCATACCAAGGCGCTGTCTGACGAGATCATCGCCGGGCTGGAAGCCAAACAGTTTCTGGCGTTTTACCAACTGCAATTTGATGCGCAAACGCTGCACGTTACGGGCGCTGAAGCCCTGGTTCGCTGGCGCCACCCAAGCGCCGGTATATTGCCGCCCAGCCAGTTTTTGCCCGCAGCGCATATGCTGAGCGCCATTAAGCATATCGACCAGCTTGTCATGCACGCAGCAGCGCATGATTTGGCGGTATTTGATACACTAAGCGCGAGCATCCCACGCATATCCCTCAATGTGTCTGCCCAGCGCCTTGAAGACCGGCTGTTTATCGAGCAAATCATGCAAGCCGAACTTAGCCCCGCGCGCTTTACCTTTGAGCTGACCGAAACCGTGCGGCTAGATGAGATGACAGCCGCTGCCCGGCAAAGTCTGAAGGAAATACTCGATATGGGCTTTGATATTGAGGTGGATGACTTTGGCACCGGTCATGCCTCGATCCTTGCCGTACAAAATCTAAGGCCCAAGCGCATCAAGATCCCACGGCAACTTATCGCCACCGTCAAGCGAGACGCAGCGCAGCGCAAATTGGTGATGACGATTATCGATATGGCCCATTCACTGGGCTCACAGGTGGTTGCTGAGGGCATTGAGGACTATGCCACAGGCGATATCTTGCGCGATATGGGCTGCAATATGCTGCAGGGATATGCTTATGCGCGTCCGGTTGCGCCGGGCGCATTGTTTGCGCTGCTTGAAGCGCGTAAAAAAAGCGGTATTTCAGCCGCACTGGGCCATCAAGATGTTCTGCGGCTCGCCGCTTAAAGCTTGACGCTATGCTGCGGCTAGGCAGCGGCTAAAAGCCATCAGGATGCTTTGACAGCCAGCGTTTAAACTGCGCTTTAAAGGTTGCGACATCATCCGGTACTGCGGTGATCAAATCAAACCCGCCGGCATAGGGGGCAAAGGCCGCTGGTCGTTTGGGGGAGACCCAAATACAGCGTGCACTGCGCTCTTCTGCGATGCCAAGCACAGCCGCTTCAAAGCCGCGGCTCAAGCGTTCTGTTTGACCAGTAAACACAACGATCTGGGAGGCCTGATCAGCGCTGTCTTCCAGGCATGAGAAAGATTGCGACAACTCCGCGCCGTGATAGCGCCAGTCTTGTGTCACAGCAAACGGCAACCCGGGCTCGGGTGCGTAGACGTTGGCCAGCATATAATATGGCCCCGTGTCACTAAGCAGCGCATGCGCCAGCGCTAGGGCGCGCTCGGCAATGATCGCGCGGTGTTTTTTGCCATCGGGATATTGCTTTGATCCGGGCAGGCTATGCAGCCGAACCCAGCGATCAGGAAAGCTGCTCTGCAATGCCCAACCCACCGGCGCAGTGCCAGGAAAGTGCCTTTGCCAGTAGCGGCCGATCGCGTCCATATGCAGCTCTTTCATACTGGCCCCAGCGCCTTATGGTGGGGCGTAGCAGGCAGCTTTCATGCGTGCAATAACGCATATGTGACAAATTTCACTGGCTCATGCGCTAAACGATAGCGTAGGGGAAGACAGAGTGTGCCAAGGCTGAAGCACAAACCTTGGGAACGCAGGTCGAAGAAACAAGGGGAAGCGGGTTGCGCGGTCTTTTCGCAGCACTAAGCGTTTTTATGAGCAGCCTTTCGGCACTCGCACAGCCAGATGCTTACCAGCCTGATATCCTAGCGCTTGATGGCAATACCTTAGCGAGATTCGCACCTGCTGGCGGCAGCATGATCCGGATTGGCAGCGCCGTTGATCTCTGGTTGCAACCCGATTGGGATAGAAAGCAACAAAATGCTGATGCCGTTATACTCGCCTGCCTTGGCGATGCGGACACGCATTTTGTGCTCGCCTTAAGCGCAGATCAACAGGCGTTACTCCTGGTGACTGGCGCACGCGAATGGAGCTTTGATTTTAATTTTGCAGATGCCCAGATGCATCATGTGGCGCTTCAGCATTTTGTTGACGGCAGCACCATCATGATTGATGGCGCACTGATTGGTGAAACCGAGGTACCGATTTTCAATGCCAGCGCACCGGCGACGTGGCTTGGCGGGTTGCCAGCTGCCGACGGTATGATTGTGAACGGATTTCATGGCGCGCTTGCGGCGCTGCGGCTCTGGCGGGTCGTGCCAAGCCGTGCGGTAATGATGCAGCAGGCCCTAAACGGCGTATTTGAAACCGCACCAGGGTCGTTGCTGCAGCTCACTGCGCTGAGTGATTTTGCTGGAGTGAGCCTTGCAGATGCAAGCCTGCCGGCGGCGCCGGCAATGCTGCTCGTGCCGGCACCAACCAGTCGTCTGCGCGGCCCGGCGTTTAAAAGCGACTTCCAGGCGCAATTCCCGGAGTTTGCGACTGCTGCAGACACAGCGGTGCTTGCGCCGGCCATTGCAACGCCTTTGCCGATTGATGATATGGCTTCTCTGCAAGACCGCCCAGAACCCACGGCACGCTCCACCGAGGCCAAAGCGCAACTGCGCACGGCAATCCGCACAGCGGTGCAGCAACGAGCGCTCGCGCAGACCGTGCCGCAAGACACAGCACAGCAGCCATCTGACCTAGCACTGGAAATGCCGCCCGAAACGGTGCTGCAGCCGCCGCCGAGCGTCACCCAGAGACTTATTGCGACCGGCGATATGGTATCGCTCAGCGTCATTCCAATCACGACGTTGGTTGCACCGCAGGGCGCTGACGAGACCGACATACGGCTACCGCTTAATCCACCGCCTTCACGGGACGAGGCAGATGCGATAGCTCCAAACTCCAGCACTGAACCCAGCACACAATAGCCTGCGCCCGATGCCGCATTTTATGAACGCTCAAAGGCCGAGGCCAATCGTGCTTATTCGCCATAAGATAGATTTGCAGACATGACTGGGCCTGCAGCCGCGCGCATATCCCGCCAAACTGTGCCGCCGGTTGCGCTCCTGAGCATGCTTACCGCAACGTCGGCTATATCCATCGATATTGCCCTGCCGGCCTTACCGGCTATTGCGCGCGGGCTGGCGGCGCCTTTAAGCACCGCGCAGCTGGTGACCGGCGCTTTTTTAGCCGGCCTTGGAGCGGGCCAGATTTTTTGGGGCTGGCTATCAGATTGGCGTGGACGCCGCAGCGTGTTGCTGTGGGCCCTTCTGGGCTACAGCATCACATCTACCTTGTGCGCGCTTGCCAGTGATGCGGAGATGCTTGCTGCCTATAGGCTCATTCAAGGGCTATGCGCCGCCGGCCCGGTCGTGCTTTCTCGCACCATCGTCCGTGATTGTCTCGATGGCCAAGAGGCAGCACGCGCGCTCGCTGTCGTTATGGTGGTGTTTTTCTTCACGCCCATGGTCGCACCGCAATTTGGCACTGTGCTGCTCAATTTTGTTCATTGGCGCGCGTTGTTTGGGTTTTGCAGCGTGTTCGGCGTTCTGTGTATGATACTCACCTGGCGCTTTCTCAATGAAACGCTGAGCCTGGATAAACGGCTGCGTCGTTCAGGTGCGGATATCGCCAGGATTGGCGTGCAGCTGTTTACCAACCCAGATAGCCGCGCTGGCGTCCTCGCCCTAATTGCCTTGACCTGCGGTCTCGGCAGCTATCTTGCGCTCGGCCCAGCGATAACACAGAACGTCTACGGCTTCAGCGCCGCGCAATATGCTTGGCTGTTTACCGCCATTGCCGGGGTACAAATGGCGGCCTCTTATGCCTGCCAAGCGCTGCTGCGCCGGTTCTCCATCGATGTGGTCTTTAAAAGCGCAGCACTTCTCTGCGCTGCAGGCGGCTTTATGGGCCTTATCGTCACGCAGTTTTTCAACCAATCGGCAATACCGCTGATTGGCGCTATGACCATATTCATGATCGGCTTTGGGCTAATGGTGCCCACATCCACTGCCAAATCCCTTTCCGCATTTGGCCCTATGGCGGGGACGGCGACAGCCATGCTGGGCGCTTGGCAATGGCTTTTTGCCGGCAGCTATTCAGCAGTTATCGGCTGGAGCTACGATGGCTCCGCCAAAGCGCTGGGCTACGGTCTATGCGGTGCTGGCGTCTTGATGCTCGCCGCGCTGGCGCTTGGCGTCAGAACAAAGACCGCACTTTTAAATAAATAAGCAGCGATTTCCCGCGAAGGGTTTTGCGCGGCTTCCGCGTATTGGGCCATGAGCGCTCGCAGCACGCGGGCAAAATGCTCAAACGGACAAAAAGGAGTAAAGCTTATGTCCCGTACCGCAATGATGATGACTGCCGTTGTTGCTCTATTGAGCACGCCAGCATGGGCACAGGATGCGCCACGTGTTGAAGGCGCGCCAGTGCTGGATGAAGACATCCGTCAGCAAATTCAAGAAATTAGGCAAAATACCCGCGCTGAAAATGATGCGATCCGAGACGATATTGCGCCGGCCAAAGAGGAGATCCGAAGTCTGGCCGAGCCAGCGTTTACAGCGGCGCGGTCTGAAATCCAGCCAATTGTCGAAACCGCACGCACAGAGCAGCGCCGGCTGACCGATGCAGAGCGAGAAAGCGTTCGCACAAGCCTTCAAACGCTGCGCAGCGAAGTTGAAATGGCTGCGCCAGAACAGGCCGAAATCGTGCGTGCAGGCCGCACTGAAATTCGCGCCAATCGGCAAGCAGCGCGCGAAGACATTCGCAGCCTTGTGCCTGAAGACGTAGCATCCGGGCGCGCTGCGGCGCGCCAAGACGGCGTGCGTGCGTGGCGCGCCCGGCGCCCAAACCGCAACTAGACACCTAGAGCGATCCCCTCTAGGTCTGCCCCAGCCACAAGCCCCGGCTGGGGCAACTTTTGTGTTCATCTAGGTATTTATCATGCGTATTTTATGGCCAGTGCTTTGCGTTTGGCTCTTAAACAGCGCAGCACATGCGCAGGCTGTGTCATTCACCGCGGGCGCTGACTATTCCAATGGCGACTATGGCGCGGATGAAGACACTGACATCATTTTTGTGCCGGTCAGCGCGCGGCTTCGCTGGGAGAATGTGAGCGTTCGCATCAGCGTGCCCTATCTGTCCGTTGACGGCCCCGGTGATGTGATCCCCGGCGATGGCACACCCATCGTTACAGACCGCTGCGCCAGTATTCAGTTTACCCGGCCAGTGTTGTTTGAAAGATTTTGCCAGACCGAGGAGAACGCCGCATCTGGCGATGATGGCCAAAGCTCAGGGCTTGGCGACATTGTGGTGGCGGCGAGCTACGCCTTGCCAGCCGACCTCACCGGCGACTTTGGCATAACATTTGAAGGCCGCGTTAAATTGCCAACCGCAGACGTTGACGCTGCCCTTGGAACCGGCAAGACCGATTTCACAGTCGTTGTCGATGCCGCATGGTATGGCAGCACGATAACCCCCTTTGTCACATTGGGTTACCGCATCTTCGGCGACCCGACTTTTACAGATGACCTTGGCGACTTTACCGTGGATTTGGAAAATGGCTTTACCACTTCGGCCGGCCTAACGCTTCCTATTGGCGACAGCACCGCGCTGACATTTGCCTATGACTATTTGCAAAAGTCAGTTGATACGGCAGACAATATTCATGAACTCTACGGCGCAATCACCGCGCCGCTGAATGATGTATGGGGCATTACCGCTTACGGCGTCGCCGGCTTAACCGACGCCAGCGCAGACGTCGCGCTCGGCGTATCGCTGCGCTATCGTTTGGGCGGCTAGCGCAGCAGCGCTTGCTTACGCCGCTCAAGACCGTCATTTATCAAATCAGCCACTTCAGCACGCTCGCGCGGCGGCAAAAACCGGCCCAGCTCCACCGCTGTGCCGCGATCACGCAGGCTAAGCCGAGCGTGATGTTCTTCCGGATCTTCCAATGAGACCTGAACCCAGCTGGGATGCAAATTCCACGATTGCCGACGTTTGTTGGGGTAGGTACGTTCAACCGTCATCTCAGCGCGATCAAGCTGAATACGCTCATTTAACAGCGCGCTTTTATAGCTGGCTTTTAGCGCCCAATACAGCAGCGCCAGATCAAGCCCGAAAAAGCCCATGATCGGCCAAGCGCCCTTGAGATAAAAATATGTGCCCGCAACGAGGGAAAATAGGCCTGCAACCACCATGACCAGCAAAAAGCCGCGCGGCGACAGCGACCTGTTTGGTTTCAACGAGACATCAAGAAATGTGTTTGTGGGTGCGCTTTGCATGAGCGTGACGGTATGGGGAAAATACAGCATTTGCAAGCGCTAGGCTGTCGCAAGGGCATTTCCTTTCCAGATAAAACAGCATACATTTGCCAGCAATGCCAAGGATGAAAAAAAGCGATATCGAAGCTGCGTTTGAGCGGCTGGCAACAGCCATGCCCGAGCCGCGCACGGAACTCAATTACGTCAACACCTACACGTTGCTGGTCGCGGTGGCTTTGTCGGCACAATCGACAGACGTGGGCGTGAATAAGGCGACTAAAGAGCTGTTTAAAACCGTGCACACACCGCAAGCAATGCTCGAGCTTGGCGAAGCTGGCTTAAAGAAACATATCAAGACCATCGGGCTCTATAACTCCAAAGCCAAAAACGTAATGGCCGCAGCGCGCATTCTCATTGAAGAGCATGGCGGCGCGGTCCCTGAAGACCGCGAAGCGCTTGAGCGGCTGCCAGGCGTCGGGCGCAAGACGGCCAATGTGATTTTAAATATTGCCTTCGGCCATTCCACCTGCGCCGTCGATACTCATATTTTTCGCGTGTCTAACCGTATGGGCCTGGCACCAGGCAAGACGCCGCTGGCGGTCGAAAAAGCACTGATGAAACGAGTGCCTGAGCGCTATGGGTATTACGCGCACCACTGGCTCATCCTGCATGGCCGGTACACGTGTAAAGCGCGCACCCCGGCCTGCGAA
>JBCCLR010000169.1:0-8574 GCA_039026755.1 Pseudomonadota bacterium
CCCAGTCTGAGCTGCTTTTACATCGGCGCGCTGCTACAAAACGCGCCGTTTTCATACAATAGCGTTGGGCCGTTTTGCGCAAGCGCAACATGCATCACTTCACCAAAAAAAACGCGGTGTGTGCCGCTATCATGACGCGCATTGATCGACAGCAAAATCGCAGCAACGGCGCTTTTCAGTACCGGTAAGCCGTCGATTGTATCCCATTCCCCCAGGCTAAACCGAGGGTCTGGACTGTCTGATGACCCGAATTGATGGGCGATTGCCGCGTCGGCCGTGCTGAGCAGATTGATCGCCATCTTTCCCGAGGCTTCGATCAAGGGAAAGCAAGCAGTTGTGCGGTTAATGCAGGCCAGCATGGTGAGTGGTTCAAAGCTGACGGAACAGACTGCGCTCGCAGTCAGTCCGCCGCGCTCGCCGGCATGCTGGGTGGTGATAACATTGACGGACGCCGCCAATTTACGCATGGCGAGGCGAAAGTCGTCGGTTAATAGGGTCAAAAGGCTGGCTTTCGCGTTTCTAATAAGCGTCCGTTACAGCCTAACGCGCGCCAGATAGCAAGTGCGTCAAACGCGCGGGCGGCAAATTCAAGCATTTGGCGCGAAGAAGACGCTGGCGCCTGGCCCCAATGGCAAACCCAGCCACACCCACAGGACTGTGATGACCAGTCCCGAGGCAAGCAAATAAAGAGAGTAGGGCAACATGGTTGCGGTTAAGCTGCCGAGGCCAAACTCCGGCAACCAGCGCTGACAAAAGGTCAAGATGAGCGGAAAATAAACCATCAGCGGCGTAATGATATTGGTCGCCGAATCGCCCACCCGGTATGCCGCTGTGGTCATTTCCGCGCTCACGCCCAGCAGCATCATCATCGGCACCATCACCGGCGCTAGCAGCGCCCATTTGGCGGATGCAGAGCCGACAAATAAATTGATGATCCCTGAGAACACCACCAAAAGCCCAAGCAACGCGGGCATGGGCAACGCCGAGCTTTCAATTGCACCGGCGCCTTTGACTGCAAAAATAAGCCCGAGATTTGACCAATTGAACATCGCGACGAAGTGCGCTGCAGCGAAAGACAGTACCAAATAATACGCCAAATCGCTCATGGACGCGGTCATCATGCTGACGATATCACGGTGGCCTTTGATGCTGCCCGATGCTGCCCCATAGGCCCAGGCACAGGCCAAAAACAGCACAAAAAACCCGCCAACCAGAGATTTGTAAAACGGTGAAAGCCTTGCTTCGGGCCGCGCCGCTTCATCGATCAGCGGCGTGCCTGGGCCAAAGATAAATATTAACCACAGGACAATCACGCCAAGCAGCGCCAGCCCGGCCATTTTAAGGCCGCTGCGCTCTTCTCGGCTCAGCGGCGCGTCCATATGCTCCGCCATGCCAGCATTCTCACCGCCGCCGGTATAAGGGCCCAGGCGCGCTTCAATAACCCGGTCGGTGACATACCAAATGATCGGCAAGTAGACGGCGGTCATGGCGATGATGAAATACCAATTGCCTGCAATATTGGCATCCCATTCTGGAAACACCGTCTCCGCCGCTGCTTCGGTAATGCCAAACAACAGCGCATCAAGCTGGCCCGGCAGCACATTGGCAGAAAAGCCGCCGGCCACCCCGGCAAAGGACGCGGCAATGCCCGCAACGGGATGGCGCCCTGCCGCAGCGAAGAGGACGCCCGATAATGGAATAAGCACCACATAGGCCGCATCGGCGGCGAGATTGCCGAGCATGGAGACCAGTGCAACAATTGGGGTTAAAATGACGAGCGGCGCATTTTTAACCCCGGCCCGCATCGCAGTGGCAAAAAGGCCAGATCGCTCTGCAACGCCTGCGCCGAGCATGACCACCAACACATAGCCCAGCGGATGAAAATGCGTGAAGGTCTTGGGCATCTCAACCCACAGGCGCTGGATGTTCTCTGCCGATAGCAGACTGGTAGCTTCAATAACAACGCGGCTGCCGTCCGCTGCCACTTTGGTGGGGTGCGGCGCACTGATATCAAAAAGTGCGGCAAGCACCGACACTGCGATGAGCAAGCCAATTAAGTAGACAAAGATGAAGACCGGGTCGGGCAGCCGGTTGCCGGTCTTCTCAATCCAGCCGAGCACGCCCGTTTGCCGCATGGTCTGGGAGGTCGTCGCCATATGGTTTCCTAAAAATGAACAGTAAAAAGACACTACAGCGCACGCGTTTGGCCAGCGTCAAGGACCCGTCGCTGTTCTGTATCGCAAAATGGTGGCTGCGCAATCTGTCGCAGTGGCGCGCGATTGTATTTGCCGCTCGGTCAAGCCAAGTGCGGCGTTTTGGATCAGCGTTTCTTGCCCTGTGCGGCGTTTCGGAGCGATTTCGACGCGTGTCGCCAATCAAAAGTGCTGCATTTGATATGGCAGGTTTATGACCCGTCTACGCGGTTTGACAGGGCATTTGCCAACCCGGCTTTACGGTCTTTCAGGCCAGGTTTTTCAGTGCATCTAACCCGTTTGGGTCTCCGTACCTGCAACTACCAATGCAACTCAAAGGAGACACAGTATGTTCAATGCAGCAGTCCCAATGCTCAATGAAGTGATCTTGGGCCTTCCTTTACTTTTCGCGCTGTGGCAACTGCGCGAAGTCAGCAAGTAACCAATTGTAATCGTGCTCAGCTTTGCGCTGAGCACGCCTTACCTGCGGCGAACGTTTTGGATCGCCGTGTCTAGCGCGCTTAAAAAGTGCGAGCGGTCACGCTGGGTAAATGGTGCCGGCCCGCCGATGCTCTCTGCGCCAACGCCGGCGCGTAAATCCGCCATGATGGCTCTGGTCGCCACAGCCCCGCCGATCGATGCGTCCGTAAACGCTTTGCCATTGGGACGCAGCACCTGCGCGCCAGCCTTGAGGCACCGGTCTGCCAATAAAATATCGGACGTGATGACAATGCTATAGACGTTGGCGACTTCGGCAATGGCATCATCCGCAGCGTCAAAGCCGTCATCGACCATGACATGCTTAAACAACGGGCTGTCCGGCACCCGAATGAACTGATTGCTCACGAGCAAAGCCGGCACCTTATGCCGCCCGGCCACTTTATAGATCTCTGCCTTAACGGGGCAGGCGTCGGCATCGACGAGGATATGCGCTGTTTTGACCATTGGCTTAGACTTTTAAGCGATCGAGCAGCCCGGCCACCAGACTGAGATAGCTGCTACCAAAGAGCCGCACATGAACAAGCGCCGGCCAGAGTTGATACACCGCTTGGCGGGCATAAAAGTCAGTGTCGCGGCGGATCGGATAAGCTTCCCAAAAGTCCTCACCCGGGGTATTGAACAGCTCCAGCATGGCAATATCAACGTCTCTGTCACCATAATAACACGCTGGATCGATCAGCGTGACTGTTCCATCATTCCCGCACACGATATTGCCGCCCCATAAATCCCCATGCAGTAAGCATGCGGGAGGCTGCGCGGGCAGAATGTCGTCAAGCCGGCGCGCCAAGTCTTCCAATCGTTTGGCGAGCGCAGGTGGAACATGCGCCGCATGGCACAAAAGCCGGTTCGCCTTCCAAAACGAAGGCCAGTGCTGAGAGTATGTGTTGATGATCTTCAGCGCGCCGAAAGCATAATCTTTCTGCCAGCCATATGTTACTGGCGTGGGCGTCTCTTTTTCCTCATCAAGCGCTAACAGCATGTGCCCCAAACGACCCCACGCCCGCTCAATGCTGCCTTGATTGTCGCAAAACTCCAGGATCAAAACCGCGTTATCATGCGCCAGCACGTCCGGTGTCTTGGCGCCTGCGCAGCGCAGTGCACGCAGCATGTGCGCTTCGGTGTGTGCGGCTGGACTGGTCTTCACCACGATATGCTGGCCATCCGCATAGCGCGCCGCAAACACGGTGCTGAGATCACCGCCCGGCAGCGGGTGGAGGTATTCTACTTGCTGTCCGAGCAAATGGGTTGCGGTTTCAAGCAATGACATCATCGCCCCTAAATATCCGGCATTTGGTAAAGCCCAGCATTCTTCAAAAGCCCAGCATTCTTCAAAAGCATTGCACTCACATTAGCCATCACAGTATGTGTTGGCGATGTCTAAACCGCCGCTGCTTGAAGCCGATCATGTCGATATTGTCCGCGGCGATATCGCCTTGGTACGCGGTTTGTCGCTTGCGCTTGACGCGGGTGATCTCCTTGTTGTGCGCGGTGCAAACGGCGCCGGCAAAACCTCCCTTCTGCGGGTCTTTGCAGGCATTACGCCGCCGCTCGCCGGCAGCGTACGCATAGCCGGTATGGCGCAAGCGCAGGACCCGGCAAGTACAGCGCAGCACTGTGCCTATTGGGGCCACCGGGATGGCTTTCGGCCAGGGTTATCGGCGCTTGATAATCTGCGTGAATGGGCGGCGCTGTATGGCAAGGCGGTTCCATCACAGATTTTTGATGCGGTGCAGCTTACCCATAAGGGGCAAACGCCGCTGCGCTTTCTCTCTGCGGGCCAGCGTCGGCGCTTAGGTCTCGCTCGCCTATTGCTGCAAGAGGCTGACATTTGGCTCATGGATGAACCTTTCACAGCGCTTGATGATGCGGGCCGCCAAACGTTAATGCGCCTTATGAAACAGCATTTAGCAGCTGGTGGCTGCGCAGTTTTAGCTTTGCATGAACCGCTTGCTGGCCTGCCACATCGCCAGCTTGTGCTTGGTGATGCCGCAAACACAGTCGCTGCATGATCTCATTTTTCAAGGTTTTGCGGCGTGATTGCGCCGCCTTGATCGAGCGCGGTCAGCCCATAGTGCTGTCTTGCGGCTTTCTTGTTCTTGCCAGCACACTCTATCCCTTCGCAATTGGTCCCGACCAGGTCAAGCTGGCGCAACTGGCGCCTGGGATCGTCTGGGTCTTGGCGCTGTTTTTGGGCTTGCTGCATCTGGAAAAGCTGTACGGAGAGGATGCGGCAAGTGGCGCACTTGAGCAGCTGGCCGCTGCAGGTGTGCCGGCGTGGTGGTTTGGTTTCACCCGCAGCGCCGCGCACTGGCTCATGGCGTTTATGCCGCTGATTATCCTTAGCCCGGCGCTGCTCATCATCTTAGGCGTTAAAGAAGACGCGGTGCTGCTGCCTGTCCTCAGCCTTCTGGTCGGGACGCCGGCGCTGAGCTTTATCGGGTCGTGGGGCGCCGCGCTCACCCTTGGTGCACGTCAGTCCGTGCTGGTGGTCACGCTCGTGGTGTTTCCGCTGATGATCCCAACGCTTATCTTCGGTGTCTCTGCCGCTGCGCCGCAATTTGGCAGCGATGGTGCGATGTCGTTGTGTTTAGCAGTAACTTTACTCAGTGCTGTCATATGTCCCATTGCAACGCATCTATCTTTAAGGGCATCCTTGGAGTAGAAATACGGAATAGACGCACAGAGCGTCGCTGAACTGCCTTTAAAACCGCTTTGGACTGCTTATGTCGGCGTTTATGCACTGGTTTGCAAACCCCGCGCGTTTCGTGCGCATTGCTGACGCGGTGACGCCATGGCTATGGCTAACCCTCGCCATTAGTCTGTGCGCCGGTCTGTATTTGGCCTTCTTTGGCTCGCCGCCTGATTATCAACAAGGTGATAGCGTGCGCATAATGTACATTCATGTGCCGAGCGCGATTTTAACGACGGGCATTTACGGCTTTATGGCCGCAGCGAGCGCTGCGTCGCTGGTTTGGCGCTATCCGCTTGGCTCTGTCGCCGCAAAGTCGGCGGCGCCAGTTGGCGCAGCTTTCTGTTTTATCACGCTGGCCACCGGCGCGTTGTGGGGCCGGCCCATGTGGGGCACATGGTGGGAGTGGGATGGCCGGATGACATCGGTGCTGGTGCAGTTCTTTCTCTATCTCGGTTATCTGGCGATTTGGCAGGCATTTTCCGATCAACGCCGCGCGGCCAATGCCGCTGGCATTCTTGCCCTCGTGGGCGTTATCAACTTGGTGATTATCCGCTTTTCGGTAGAGTGGTGGAATACCCTGCATCAACCCGCGAGCTTGCTGCGCCGCGGTGGGCCAAGCATTGATGTTTCGATGCAGTGGCCGCTTGCCACAATGTTTATCGCGGCATCTGCTTATGCCGGTGCCATCATATTAACGAATATGAAATCGGAGCTTCGGATGCGCCGGGCGCAGGCCCAGCTGCAAAGCATGACGCAAAATGCCGGTGGATACCGTTTGGAAACCGGCTGACAATGCTTGAAGGTCTTTCCCATGCGCCGTTCATAACCGCCGCTTATGTGATTTTTTTCAGCGTATTGGGCGGCCTGGCGGTTGTGACATTTCGGCGCGCACGCGAGACGTCTAAATATCTGCGTCAGCACGATGAGACCGTGCACGGTGGCCACGACGTCGCGCAGTCATGATGAAACGCAAGCACAAGCGCATATCGCTGTTGTTTGGCGGAGGGGCGGCTCTTGCCGTCGCTACAGCCTTGATTTTAAATGCGCTTGGCCAGTCTACGTCGTTTTTCGTTACGCCGGATGAGCTTGCCAGCCGGGTTTTTGAGCCAGGTCAAGCGTTGCGGCTTGGCGGGCTTGTAGAACCAGGCAGTGTTAAACGCTCGTCCAGCTCCGCATCCGTTGCATTCTTGGTGTCGAGTGGGGGTGCGTCGGTTCGCGTACTCTACACGGGCCTGCTGCCTGATCTATTTAGAGAGGGACAGGGAGTGGTGGCAGAAGGTGTCCTTCTTGCAGATGGATCATTTGCTGCAAATCGGGTGTTGGCCAAACACGATGAGACCTATATGCCGCCGGAACTCGCTGAAAAGCTTAAAGACAGCGGCGAATTTAGGCCTGCGCGGAGTTTGCAGACGCCTGATATATAGTAATGGATTGATCAGTTTTTGATGCGTTGGCATATCCTCCTAAAATTCGAGATTTAATGGTTTGGTTGCGGAAATTGGACATATAGCGGTATGGCTGGCCCTTGCGCTTAGCGTACTGCAGGCCGGCTTCGGCCTCATTGGCGCGGCACGCGGCGAAGTGCGCCTTATGAACGGCGCAGCGCAAGCCGCTCAGCTAACAGCCGGTCTATGCATCACAAGTTTTTTCGTGCTCGTTTACAGCTATGTGATTTCGGATTTTTCTCTACTAAATGTGGCGCTGAATTCCCACACCGATAAGCCACTGCTGTATAAAATAAGCGGTGCATGGGGAAATCACGAAGGCTCAATGCTGCTATGGCTGGTCATTTTAACGGCTTCAGGCGGCGCGGTCGCAGCCTTTGGCGGCAGCCTACCGGCGGATTTTCGGTCCCGTGTTCTCGGCGTTCAAGCTATTCTGGGGGTTGGCTTTTTTGCTTTTGCGCTGTTCACCTCCAACCCGTTTGAGCGTCTTTCGCCCGTACCATTGCAGGGCCAGGGGCTTAACCCGCTGCTGCAAGATCCCGGCCTCGCCTTTCATCCGCCCTTTCTCTACCTTGGCTATGTGGGTTTTTCCGTGGCCTTCTCTTTTGCCGTCGCTGCGCTTATTGAAGGGCGCGTGACGCCCGCATGGGCGCGCTGGGTGCGGCCTTGGACACTCGCGGCATGGTCAGCGCTCACCGTTGGCATCGGGCTTGGCTCCTGGTGGGCTTATTATGAACTTGGCTGGGGCGGCTGGTGGTTTTGGGATCCGGTGGAAAATGCCAGCTTCATGCCATGGCTGGCCGGCACCGGTTTGTTGCACTCCGTTGCCGTGTTGGAAAAGCGCGATGCGCTTAAGGCTTGGAGCGTATTCCTTGCCATCCTGACCTTCTCGCTCAGCCTGCTTGGCACGTTCCTGGTGCGCTCCGGCATTTTAACGTCCGTGCATGCATTTGCAGTCGATCCAGAGCGTGGTCTTTACATTTTGACGTTTCTGGCTGTTGTCATTGGTGCTGCACTGATGTTGTTCGCGCTTCGAGCCAGTACGTTGCGTGCGAGCGGCGCGTATCGCTTGTTGAGCCGGGAGGGCGGATTGGTGGCCAACAATGTGCTCGCTACCACGGGGCTGTCGACGGTGTTTGTGGGCACGCTTTATCCGTTGCTACTTGATGCCCTAACGGGTGAAAAAATTTCCGTAGGCCCGCCATTTTTCGTGGCGACCTTCGTACCGATCGCGTTGATGCTCGCGCTTATCATGGGCGCTGGGCCATTGCTCAGTTGGAAAAAGACCGATGGGGTGGCGCTTTTATATCGGCTGCAATTTGCTGGAATTGCTGCCGCCATTGCAGCGCTTGCGGGTTGGGCTTTTGCGCCGACGACGGGGCTTAATGGCGATGTGCCCACCAGCGCATTGATCGGCATTGCCGTGGCGGCCTGGGTGTTTTTATCAATCGCTACAGACATTGCAGCCAAAGGCCGGATTACCGATGGTGTGTCTTTTGCAACGCTGCGCCGTTTAGCGCGTCAGCCTCGGCGCTATTGGGGCATGACATTGGCACATGGCGGCATTGGCATCGTGGTGCTCGCCATAACATTATCGGTAACGTGGGAGATCGAAACGCTCGGGCGGCTCAAAGTCGGCGAAACACTCAGTGTTGGTGCCTACGACTATCAGCTGGTCTCTGTCGCGCCCGCGCTTGGCCCAAACTATTCGGCGGTGCGCGGCACGTTTCATGTCCGCCGCGCG
>JBCCLR010000170.1:0-8534 GCA_039026755.1 Pseudomonadota bacterium
ACTTTACCTGCGTGTCACGAACAGCATACTCGATTGAGGCGCAGCTTATGCGGCATCTTTCACCATGTCGCGGGCTCGGGGGCAATGCAGCCGGTCACGCAGCGGGCTATTGGGGTCAACGTCTTTTTTGCAGACGAGACAGTTATCAGCGCCGGAAATAGCGTTAAGGCCGCCGCAGCTGCCTTTTATCGTCTTGCCCTTTACCATAACGCCCAAGGCCATGCCGAGCATGATGATGAGGAGAAAAGCAAATGCTAAAATGAATGTCGACACGCGCGGTCGCCTTAGTCTTTGTTGGTAAGGTTTTTAAACTGCTTCGTTGATGAAGTCACGAACGAACCGCCAACGGGTGACGAGCGATCTATAAATAGCGCTGCAATGTTAAATTTCTCTGATATCACCTGGCCACGCGCACTCCCTAGCGCCAGCAATGCCGTTGCCCATGCATCTGCGAGCATTGCTGTCGGCGCAAGCACGGTGACCGACGCAGTAGCATGCGTGACTGGCCGGCCAGTTCGAGCATCCATAATGTGCGAATAGCGTAGGCCGTTTGCGTCGAAATAGTTGCGATAGTCACCAGACGTTGCCATGCCCAAGCCAGAAACCGCAATCACTTGCTCGACTTTTCGCTGGGCCGCATCCGGCTGCTCAATACCGATGCGCCAAGGCTTGCCATCTTGGTTGCTGCCAGAAGCCACTAAATCACCGCCGACCTCAACCAAATAGTCTGTCAAGCCCAGCTGCTCTAGCGCTCTGCCAATTTCATCAATACCGTACCCTTTGGCCAGTGAGGCGATGTGGACTTTTGTTTTGGGACGTAATTTGGTCAGCGTCCCTGCGGATTGGTCAAATGCCAACACCTGGCGCTGGCCGGTCTCTCGCAGAACGTTCTTGATCGCCTCATCACTTGGTGGCTGGAGCGTCCTTGGCGCCGTGCCAAAGCCCCACAACTCAATAAGCGGTCCTAGTGTGACATCGAATTGGCCGTCGCTTTGATCGTGCACATTAAATGCTGCCTGCATGACAGTGATGAGCTCCAATGAAAGGGAGACAGGCCGCACGCTCTGCTGTGCGTTGAAGCGCGATATCTCAGATTCTGGATCCCAGTTTGATAAACTTGCATTGACTTGCCGCAGCGTTTCATTAACCGCGTCAGCAACCTCTTTTTCACGGATGCTGGCAGATCTATCGATTGCTATAATGCTGTAGTTTGCGCCCATCGCTTGGCCGCTCATCTTGATCACGCGAGGCGTCTCTTCGCACGCGCTCAAAGCAAGAACAAAAAGGGCAAAAATAAGGCGCTTCATATGCTCAGCGTAAAGGATTTATGGCACTGAATTCGAGTGCAAAAAATGAACTTTGGTAAGAGTTTAGGGGATTTTTTATGATTATTGCAAAAAATGCAATAGAGATCTAGCCTCTGCCTGTCGATGTGGTATAGGATTTAGCTACTTTTTCGGTATATTGAAGACGCGGTAAGCAGTGAAATTGTTTCATAATGCTGACAGTGCCGCGGGGGATTTAAAAACGTGCTGCAATATCGGCTTCGCAAGGGGTTGGACCTTCCTATTGAAGGTGCGCCGGCGACCGCCATCGATGCAACCAAGCAAGTGCGCACAGTCGGCTTGCTGGGCAGTGACTATATCGGCTTGAAGCCGCGCCTTTCGGTTCAGGAAGGTGATTTGGTGGGCCGTGGTGCGCCAATTTTTGCCCATAAAGAAACTCCTGATGCAGTTGTAACGTCTCCTGTTAGTGGGCGGGTCAAAGCGATTAATCGAGGCGCACGGCGCGTTTTGATCAGTGTTGAAATTGAAATTGATGACGACGCAGCGCCGCCGCTCGACTTTTCCAAAGTCGGAGATTCTCAGACGTCCGAGGGTATTAAGGCGAAACTTTGCGCTGCAGGCTTATGGGGCGCGTTTAGGACACGGCCCTACTCCAAAGTCCCTGATCCTGAATCAGCACCCGCTGCCATTTATATTACTGCGATCGATACAGAGCCTTTGGCGCCCGACCCGGCTGTGGTCATACAGCAAGCGCCTGACGCGTTTGTACGCGGCGTTAAAGCGGTTTCAGCCCTGTCGCAAGGCCGGACATATGTGTGCAGTGAAACGGGTGCGGATATCCCTGCCATTGAGGATGATTTTATTATACCCGCGCGCTTTTCCGGGCCGCACCCTGCGGGCTTGGCGAGCACGCACATGCACTTTATTGAGCCGCCCAGTGCGGCAAAGACGGTTTGGGTGATTGGCTATCAAGACGTGATTGCCATTGGCCGTCTTATGGAAACTGGAAAGCTCAATGCCGAGCGCGTGATCGGCCTGTGCGGGCCGTTATGCACAAACCCGCGGCTCATCAAGACTGTCGTTGGGGCCTCGATTTCAGATCTCGTTTATGATGAGATAGACTTATCCGTTCCGCCACGTTTCATCTCTGGTTCTGTGCTCAGCGGCAATGCAGCGCAAGGCGCAAGCGGCTATCTGGGCCGCTATGCGCGGCAAGTGACGGTGATCGAAGAAGATCGCAAGCAAATTCCGTTTGGCTGGATAAGGCCAATGCCAAGCAAATATGCGCTTCAGCCCGTGCTTGGCTCAGCGCTGTCGCGGCGGGCATTTGCATTCACCAGCAACCTTAATGGCGGTCGCAGGGCCATGGTTCCAACGGGCACGTTTGAAGCGCTCATGCCGCAAGACTTTTTACCAACCCAGCTTCTTAGAGCATTGCTGGTGATGGACACCGATATGGCACAGGCGCTTGGCGCATTGGAACTGGATGAAGAAGATCTTGGTCTCGTTGGCTTCGCGTGTCCTGCGAAATACGAGTATGGCCTCGCCCTGCGGGACTGCCTGTCAAAGATTGAGAAGGAAGGCTAAAGGCTATGGGCGTACGTAGCTTTTTCGACCGCATTGAGCCGCACGTTACATCCGGCGGCAAATATGAGCGGTATTACCCGATCTATGAAATGGTTGAGACGATTTTCTTTACCCCGAAAACCGTCACCACCGCAGCGCCACATGCGCGCTCTTATATCGATATGAAGCGCATCATGACATATGTGGTGTTGTCGACCATCCCCGCCATTTTGGCTGGCCTGTATAATGTGGGCCTGCAAGTCAATACGGCATTTGAAACCTACGGGGCCTCAGGGTGGCGGGCGTTTATCTTAGACGCCGTTGGAATTGGTTTTAACGCGGATAGCGTGTTTGCCAACATGGTGCACGGCGCGCTCTATTTCATTCCGATTTATCTGACCACGCTGATTGCGGGCGGTATTTGTGAGGTAGTGTTTGCAACCGTGCGCAAGCACGAGGTGAATGAGGGTTTCCTGGTGACCTCCATGCTCTACACGCTCATCATGCCGCCCAATGTGCCGCTGTGGCAAGTGGCGCTCGGCATCATGTTTGGCGTGGTGATTGGCAAGGAAGTGTTCGGCGGTACTGGCAAGAACTTCCTTAACCCAGCACTGACGGGCCGCGCATTTCTGTATTTTGCCTATCCAGCTTACATGTCAGGTGACAGCATTTGGACGCCGGTTGATGGGTTTTCTGGTGCTACTGCGCTGGCAGTGTCCGCTTCCGATGGCTATGAAACCCTGAGCACGCAAGGCATCAGCTGGATGGATGCTTTTTTAGGGACCATTCAAGGCTGCATCGGTGAGACCTCCGCCCTCGCCTGCTTTGTTGGTCTGGCCTTTTTGATGTTCACAAAAATTGCCAACTGGCGCCTCATTGTGGGTTGCCTCGGCGGCATGATTGGCTTTTCGTTGCTGCTGAATGCAATTGGCTCCGACACCAACCCGATGTTTGCGATGCCATGGTATTGGCACCTGGTGATTGGCGGCTATGCCTTCGGTTTGGCATTCATGGTCACAGAGCCTGTCTCTGCATCGCACACCAACACAGGTCGCTATGCTTATGGTGCGTTAATCGGGGTGATGGTGATTATGATCCGGGTGATCAACCCAGCCTTTCCGGAGGGTATGATGCTGGCCATTTTGTTTGCCAATGTCTTCGCGCCGCTGATTGATTATTTCGTCGTACAGTCTAACATCAAACGCAGAGCACGCCGCTATGCCTGAGCAGGTCGTTAAAAAACCAGGCCCCATTCGGCGTTTTTTTGCATTGCCGCCAGATGCCATACCAAAGACGCTGTTTGTGGCCTTTACGCTATGCCTGGTCGCCTCCATGGGCGTATCTGCGATTGCTGTATCCCTGCGGCCGATGCAAGAGGTCAACAAGCTCAAAGACAAGCAAGCCAATATTTTGCAAGTGGCAGGCCTTTATGATGCAGGCACCGATGTTGCGCAGGCCTTTGCCGCCTTTGAGCCGCAGGTGCTTGAACTAACGACGGGCGAATTCACCAACCAATTTGATGCGACTACGTTTGACGATTTGGCCGCTGCGGATGACCCATCGACATCAGTTGTGCTCGATGAGGATCCAGCCGGTATCGGCCGCCAGTCGAAATTTAAAACGGTGTATCTTCTGCGCGGCGATAATGGTGCATTAGATAAAGTCATCCTGCCCATTCATGGCTACGGCCTGTGGTCGACGCTGTATGGCTTTATCGCACTGGAGGCCAATGGCAATGATATCTATGGCTTGCAGTTCTATCAGCATGGCGAGACGCCCGGTCTTGGTGCGGAAGTTGACAATCCGCGCTGGAAAGCCCAGTGGCGCGGCAAAAAGCTGGTGGATGAACAAGGCAGGCTGCAAATCACAGTGGCAAAAAACGCACCGGCCGCGGGCGGTGACTATCATGTCGATGCGTTATCCGGCGCGACGCTAACATCAGTTGGGGTTGACAACATGGTGCGGTTTTGGATGGGGAAAACCGGCTATGAACCCTTTTTAACTAAGCTCAAAGCAGGAGAAATCTCGTGACCCAAACCCGCAAGGACCTGCTGGTTGACCCGATGGTCGATAACAATCCTATTACCCTGCAAGTGTTAGGCATTTGCTCAGCGCTGGCGGTAACGTCTTCGATGCAAGTGGCATTTGTAATGGCGCTCGCGGTAACGGTGGTGACCAGCTTTTCATCCATGTTCATCTCATTCATGCGCAACCATATCCCTGGCTCCATCCGCATTATCGCGCAAATGATTGTCATTGCCTCGCTGGTCATTATGGTCGATCAGGTTCTTAAAGCGTATGCGTTTGAGATTTCAAAGACCCTCGCTGTATTTGTCGGCCTCATCATTACCAACTGCATTGTCATGGGGCGCGCCGAAGCTTTTGCTATGAAAAACCCTCCGGTCGCCTCGTTTATTGACGGCATGGGCAATGGCCTTGGCTACGGCCTTATTCTCATGCTGGTCGGGTTTATTCGTGAGTTGTTTGGGTCGGGCAGTGTGTTTGGCTTCACTGTGTTTGAGACGGTCAACAATGGCGGCTGGTATGTGCCCAATGGCCTGTTGCTGCTACCACCATCGGCGTTCTTTGTGATCGGCATGATCATTTGGGCCTTCCGCTCTTGGAAACCAAATCAAGTGGAAGAACGCGAATACAAAATCCAAATGGTGGAAGCGCACTGATGGAGGCTTATCTTTCGCTCGCCTTCAAGGCCATTTTCGTCGAAAATCTGGCGTTGTCCTTCTTCTTGGGCATGTGCACTTTTATTGCGGTGTCGAAGAAGATTGCGACCGCCATTGGGCTGGGTATTTCTGTGGTTATCGTTCAAGCGATCACGGTTCCCGCCAATAATTTGATTTTGAATTACCTTCTCAAGCCTGGAGCGCTTGCCTGGGCCGGCTTTCCAGACGTGGACCTGACATTTCTTGGGCTGATTTCGTATATCGGCGTGATTGCGGCGCTGGTGCAGATCTTGGAGATGGTACTCGATAAGTATTTCCCGCCCCTCTACAATGCACTTGGCGTGTTTTTGCCACTCATTACCGTCAATTGCGCAATCTTGGGCGGCTCGCTCTTCATGGTCGAGCGCGATTATAACTTTGCTGAATCTCTCACCTATGGCGCATCCTCTGGCTTTGGCTGGGCACTCGCGATTACGGCTATGGCGGGCGTCCGGGAGAAACTCAAATATTCTGATATTCCCGATGGCCTACAAGGCCTTGGCATCACCTTTATCAGCGCGGGTTTGATGGCGCTGGCCTTCATGTCGTTTAGCGGCGTGAAACTCTGAGAAAGACAATCTGTGGCGACGTTTGGACTAGGCATACTGCTTTTTAGCATCATTGTGTTGGCGCTGGTGTCGGTGATTTTGTTTGCGCGCTCAAAACTGGTGGCGAGCGGCAATGTCAATATCACCATCAACGGCGAAAAGACCATTTCCGTGCCGTCCGGCGGAAAACTTTTGCAGACCCTTGCAGAGGCAAAGCTGTTTGTTCCCTCAGCCTGCGGTGGCGGTGGGACATGTGCGCAGTGCAGGGTGAAAATCCATGCCGGCGGCGGCTCCATTCTGCCGACCGAGCAAAGCCATATTACCAAGCGGGAAGCCGCCGGCGGTGATCGCCTGTCCTGCCAGGTCGCGGTGAAACAGGACATGGATGTCGTTGTTCCTGAGGAAGTGTTTGGCGTTAAAAAGTGGGAATGCGAAGTTGTCTCCAACGACAACGTGGCGACCTTCATCAAGGCCTTGGTGCTCAAGCTACCAGAAGGCGAAGATGTGAACTTTCGTGCGGGCGGCTATATTCAGATCACCGCGCCCCCGCATCAGCTGAAATACGCGGATTTCGACATCGGCGACGAATACCGGCCGGATTGGGACAAGTTCAATTTGTGGCAATATGAATCGGTCGTCGATGAAGAAATTCAGCGCGCATATTCGATGGCCAACTACCCTGAGGAAAAGGGTATGATTATGCTCAATGTGCGCTGCGCGTCCCCGCCGCCAGGCAGTGAAGGCATTCCGCCGGGGCAAATGTCTTCCTATATTTTCAGCCTTAAACCCGGTGATAAGGTGACCATATCCGGTCCTTTTGGCGAATTTTTCGCGCGCGATACCGGCAAGGAAATGGTGTTCGTTGGCGGCGGCGCTGGCATGGCGCCCATGCGTAGTCACATTTTTGATCAACTCAAGCGGTTGCATTCGGACCGTAAAATCACGTTTTGGTACGGTGCCCGCTCAAAACGCGAAATGTTCTTCGTAGAAGACTTTGACGGCCTGGCCGAGACCAATGAGAACTTTCAGTGGCATGTCGCCCTATCCGATGCGCTGCCGGAAGATGATTGGGACGGGTACACGGGTTTTATCCATAACGTCTTGCTGGAAGAGTATCTCAAGGACCACCCGGCGCCGGAAGACTGCGAATATTATATGTGCGGCCCGCCGATTATGAATCAGTCGGTGATCAACATGCTATTAGAATTGGGCGTTGATCGTGAAGACATCATGCTTGATGACTTTGGCGGTTAACTGCAACTGCCCCCAGGAAAAACTATGATTGTCGTCACTGCGGAACTTGAATTCGCCGATAAACAAGCGCGCGACAGCGCAGTGGAAAAAACCACACCCATTCAAATGGCAACCCGCGCTGACGAGCCAGGCTGCATTGCCTATTGTTTTGGCGCGGACCCTGGCGTGGATACCCGCGTTCAGGTTTATGAGCTATGGGATACGGCAGAAAATCTGGCAGCGCATCTCAAGCATCCCAATTACTTTAAAATGCTTGAAACGCTTATGGGTTCAAACCTCGTCGACAGCGCAAACCGGGCATATTTGGTAGAGCGAGAAGAGTCCGTTTATGGCGAGGACGGCAAGCCAAAATCAGCGTTTTTTACTGATTAGAAATCCGTTTATGTGCGTAGGTGATTTCACTTCTCCTTACAGCCTTACAGCGGTTTCTGCATGAGTGGTTCCGTTACCGACTACACTCTTACAACCAATATTGCGGTTGCGAAGGAGTTCAGCTCGCTCGCAATTCAAATTTGGGGCTTTCATATTGCAGGCGGCTTAGCCACGCTTGGCTGGGCTGCGTCTAGTCGTATCGAAGGCAAGAAAAAGATGGAAGCTATACCCAATTTTATGGTTTGTGTCGCCCTTGCAGCATTTCTTTTTAGTACGGCGTTCATTGCCTATACCTTGGGTGAACGCGCTGGGCTTACCTTGGCCGATATTAAAAGCATACTGAAGTCCAGACACCATGCTGAGGATAGCCAATTGAATGGCCTCAAGGAATTCAATCAGAAAGTGGCCATCGTATTGGTATTCATACTGGACTCTATTGTCGTTGTCGTCGTTGGGTTTTTCTTTTCCGGTCGTGGCCGAAAAAAGTAATGTAGCGGTGGCACTTCAACACCATGAACTGTCATCCTTCAGGATGTTTCTAGCTTAAAATACCTTTTAGCCCTTAGTGAGTTCTAGCGAACTGCCTCAGCGGCACAATTAAGGCACCATTAACACAAAACCCGAATGGTATCTATTAAATGGCAAGCCCTAATCAGCATTTTTTACTGACTAGAGCGGTTTAAGGTTTCTTTGAAACGCACTGCTAAGGTCCATGGTGCACTGGTTAGGCGCTGGATGCAGCGCGATGCGGGGCATCGCGCAAAGCCAGCAACGCAGCCAGTGCGCCA
>JBCCLR010000171.1:0-8497 GCA_039026755.1 Pseudomonadota bacterium
CTCATGAATAAACCCCCTAAAAATGCTGATCTTGAGCTGTGGCACCGCGCTATGCAGGGTGTCACGCCGCTTAACTCTGATAAAAAGCTGGCCGCTTCCCCGCCGCGCCGCCCTGTATCGAATGTAAGGCCTAGCGCTGCTGCTCCGGCCCAAGCAAATGCTCCGCAACCGCGTTCACCTGGTGATTTACAGGCCCAGCCGCTTGATCGAACATGGCAAAAGCGGTTGCGCCGAGGCCGCATGGACGTGGATATGACCCTCGATTTGCACGGCATGACGCAAGACAATGCTTATGTCGCCTTGCTGCGTGCTGTTGAACGCGCTCTGGTGCAACGACACCGGATTCTGCTCGTGATTACCGGTAAAGGTGCGCCAGAAAAGGATGCATTAGATAAGTCTGCGCCTAGTGGGAGGCCGCGCGGAATACTGCGAAAAAAACTACCCATATGGCTAAGTGAGGGACGCTATAGCAGCCATATTTTCGCGATCCGCCAAGCGCATCCGACGCACGGCGGCGCGGGCGCGTTTTATGTTTTATTGCGCCGCCCGCGCGGCTAACTGTGCCTGTTCCACTTGCTCGCGGACATGGCAGCCTTCGATATGGTCGTTGACCAGGCCCATAGCCTGCATGAAGGCATAGGCCGTTACCGGCCCAACAAACGACCAGCCGCGCTGTTTTAAGTCGCGTGAAAGGCGTATGGATGTGGGCGTTTTATTAAGCCGCCTTAAGGAAACATAATCGCAAACATCTGGGCGTTCGCTTTGCGGCGGCACGAACTGCCAGAAATAGCGTGATAAACTGCCAAATTCATTCACCAGATCACAGGCCCTGCGGGCATTGTTAATCGTGCTTTCGATTTTACGGCGATGCCGAATGATGCCCGGGTTCACAATCAAATACGCGATTTCCGCATCGCCGTATCGCGCAATTTTATGGAAATCAAAGTGCTCAAAAGAAGTCCGAAAATTCTCCCTTTTGCGTAGAATGGTGAGCCAGGATAGACCAGACTGGAAGCCTTCAAGGCAGATTTTCTCAAACAAACGCTGGTCATCGAAGACAGGCCAGCCCCACTCGGTATCATGATAGGCCATATAGTCAGCGTGCCCGCCGTGCCAGGCACAGCGCGGTCTCCCATCGGGCCGCGTGTTGAGGCCGTTGTTGATGTAGTCTCTCGTCATGGCCCCAGCGGTCATTGAAAGCTGAGTAAAATGCTGGCGATCGCCGCGCTCATGAGGTTGGCAAGTGCGCCGCATAGCACTGCTTTTAAGCCAAAGCGGGCAATCTCACTTTTGCGCGCCGGCAAGAGTGTGCCAAGCCCCCCTAAAATCACCGCCGTTGCCGCCAGATTGGCAAACCCGCAAATGGCATAGACTGCGATGATGTAGCTTTTTGGATCAAGCGCATCAGCAACCTGCGCCAGCTTCGCAAAGGCGATTACTTCATTGAGAACAATTTTTTGCCCGAGCAGGTTGCCCACGATTGGCGCTTCGTCCCATGGAATGCCGATTACGAAGGCAATAGGCGCAAACAGCCAGCCAAGCAGCGTCTCAAGCGTAAAGGCCTCAAAGCCAAACCAGCCTGCAATGCCGCCGACAATGCCGTTGAGCATGGCAAGAAGCGCTGTAAAAGACAGCAGCATGGCGGCAACGGCAGCTGCAACACGCAGGCCCGACATTGCGCCATCTGCAGCTGCTTCTAAAACGTTGACAGGCTTTTCATCGTCATTGTCTTGTGCGGCAACGGGGTCCGCGTCTTCGCCCAGCGCATCAGGTTCATCGGGCACCAAGAGCTTGGCCATCAAAAGGCCGCCAGGCGCTGCCATAAATGCTGCTGCAACGAGCGACTCCACCGAATCTGGTCCCAATATGGACGCATAGGCAATCAGCGTTGCACCGGCCGAGGTAGACAGCCCAACCCCCATAACCGTGAACAGCTGCGCGTGCGTCAAGGTTGGCAAATAAGGTCGGATGACCAGCGGCGATTCCACCATGCCAATAAAAATATTGGCTGACGCGCACAAGCTTTCCACCCTGCTAATGCCGATAATCTTGCGCAGCGCACTGCCTAGCGTAATCACCAAAAGCTGCATCACGCGCAGGTGATAGAGCACGCCCACAAGGGATGAGACAAACACGATTGCGGGCAACACGCGGAACGCCATGATAAACGTCGTCCGGCCCTGGCTCAGTGGTTGCGAGACTGTCCCGTCTGCGTTCGTGCTAATTGGCCACGCGATGAACGTGTTGGTATCGCTGGCCAGTGGGCCGAACAAAAACTCAATCCCGACATTGGCATAATCAACAATGTTTTGTACGCCGCCGGCCGCGCCGGTCAGCATGGCTTTGCCAAAAGGCACCACCAAGACAAGAGCGGCAAACAGCGCTTGCAGCGCAAATGCCGTGCCGACCAAGCGTAAATTGATGTGTTTGCGGTTTTCCGAAAACAAGACGGCTATACCGACGAGAACGAGTACGCCAAGACACGCAATCATATAAGACACGCATTCATAAAAACGGGCCTATTCACCATAAGGCAGCCAGATGTTCTTCACCTCGGTCGATTGACGCATCAGAAAATCGCTGTCGAACACCGGGTCTTGCCAATCGAGCGCCTGGCCGTGCGCGCACCATAAGCGTTTGAGTGTGTCTGCGCTGGCGTGTTCGGCCATTTTGCATGTGCCTTTATCGGCGTGCACCCACAACCCATCCACAGCATCGTGATGGGCTACGGCCGTTGCCATTTCAGCGCTTTCACCAGTGACAATATTAACGACCCCGGGCGGTACGTCAGAGATGCCAAGCACCTTGGAAAATTCCGCCCCACTGAGCGGAAAGGCTTGTGAGGGAACAATCACCACGGTGTTGCCCGCGGCAATCGCAAACGCCATCATGCTGATAAAGGCTAGCAAAGGCGCCTGGTCGGGGCAGACAATGCCGATGACGCCCTGCGGTTCATTTACGCATAGGGTAATGTTTTGTTTCGGCGGACTATGCACTGCACCGTCAAATTTATCGGCCCAGGCGGCGGCTGAATATAGGCGGCGTTCGCTGGCTTGCATTTCATCGAAAATAGAGCGTTTTTCTGTTCCGGTTTGATCGTAAAGCTGGGTTAGAAAATACCCCATCTTGTGCTCAACATTTTCCGCTACGTAATACAGTATTTGAGCGCGGTGGTGGCCCGTCATACCGGCCCAGCCAGGCTGCGCTTTGCTGGCTGCTTCCACGGCGTTGCGGATATCTTTGCGATTGCCGATACCGACGCGTCCAATCACCATGTCTCGCCAGTGCTCGCCGAGGCTTATAACGGGCTTGGTCCGACCGTTGTCGTTTCGGACCTGCTTTCCGCCGATATAGTTCTTGGTTGTATATTCTTTAAGCTGGGGCTTGGCGTTTCGTTTGGGCACATCGACTTGCGGCGCTTCTTGTGTCCACGGCAATGGCTGCTTGACATATTCGCGCAGGCCCTCAATCCCGCCTTCGCGGCCGTAGCCGCTTTGTTTCATCCCGCCAAAGCCGATGGCCGCATCAAATTGATTGGCGCTGTTGATCCACACCACGCCAGCATTCAGTTGGCCGGCAATATCGTGGCAGCGCCCGATGTTCTCAGACCAAATCGATGCGGCAAGACCGTAGCGGCTGTTATTGGCCAAGTCGGCTGCTTCTGTAAGCGTTCGAAAGCTTTGAATGGTCAGAACAGGGCCAAAAATTTCTTCCTGAACCGCGATATTTGATTGGTCGACCCCGGTCAGCAGCGTGGGCAGGTGATAGCAACCGTTTTCAGGACAGGCGATATCCGGCTGCCATAGCACTGCGCCTTCGTCCGTTGCTTGCGCAACACGTGCCTTCACCCGCTCAATTTGTACGGGGTCAGCAAGCGCCCCCATATCAATCGCTTTGTCGAGTGGATCGCCTATGCGGAAATGGCTGAGCCGCGCTTTGAGCTTTTCTGTGAGTGCGTCTTCTATGCCCTCTTGCACCAGCAGCCTTGACCCGGCGCAGCACACTTCGCCTTGATTAAAAAAGATCGCGTCAATCAGGCCTTCCACGGCGCTATCAAGATCGGCATCGTCAAACACGACATAGGGGCTTTTGCCGCCCAGCTCGAGGCTCAGCTTTTTCCCCGTGCCGGCCGTCTCGCGCGCTATCGCCTTGCCGACACTTGTCGATCCGGTAAAGGCGATTTTCTGAACGTCTTTGTGACGCACAATATGGCTGCCAGTGTCGCCATCGCCGGTGACGATGTTAATAACGCCGCTGGGAATACCTATTTCTTGCGCAAGTTCTGCAAAGTATAGCGCTGACAGCGAGGTATATTCCGCAGGCTTGAGCACCACCGTATTGCCTGCTGCGAGGGCTGGTGCAATCTTCCAGGCCAGCATCAAAAATGGAAAATTCCATGGAATAATTTGCCCGCATACGCCAATTGGTTGCGCGTTTGGAAGCACTGATGGCAACAGCTGCGCCCAGCCGGCATGGTGATAAAAATGCCGGGCAGCGAGCGGGATATCGATATCGCGCGTCTCGCGGATCGGCTTGCCATTATCCAGCGTGTCCAGCACCGCCAGCATGCGCGATTGTTTCTGGATAATTCGCGCCAGCGCATAAAGGTGCTGCGCGCGCTCATGCGGCGCTGTGGCAGACCACTCTGGCAGCGCACCTTGTGCTGACTTTACCGCTTTGTTGACATCGGCTTTGGAGCCTTGCGTGAGTTTGGCAAGTGGTTTGCCGGTGGCTGGGTTGGTGCTCTCAAATAAGGTTTTGCCAGGTTTTAAAAAGCGCCCGCCAATAAAGTGGCCAAAGCCCATGTCATGTTGGCTGAGCCAATCATGCGCAAAGCGCGCATCCTCCGGCGCTGGCCCATAGTCAAGGCTGTCAAAGATATCGGCTATGCTTGCCACTGCGCTAGCTCAATGGGTTATGATCGGCGCGGGCATAGCGACCGGTAGCAAAGTGGTGTAGCTGCCGCTCAATATCACCCAAGAGGCGCGACGCGCCGAAACGAAACAGATCAGGCTGCATCCAGGCATCGCCTAATTCCTCTTTCATAAGAACAAGATAGGCAAGGGCATCCTTTGCTGTGCCAATGCCGCCAGCGGGTTTAAACCCAACCTTGTGGCCAGTGACGTCATGATACCAACGAATGGCGCGCACCATCGCCAGGCTAACTGGCAATGTCGCATTCACGCTCTCCATGCCGGTTGAGGTTTTTACAAAATCCGCGCCTGCCATCATCGCGGTCATGGCGGCTTGCTGGGTGGCTTTTAAGCTGCCGAGTTCGCCGGTGGCTAAAATGGCTTTGACGTGCGCAGCGCCGCAGGCGTCGCGAAACGCGCGCACTTCATCATAGAGCGCTGACCAGTTGTGCGTCAGCACGTGGCGGCGGGAAATTACGATATCGATCTCGTCTGCCCCGGCTGCAACGGACGCTTTGATTTCAGCGAGCCGCAAATCGAACGGGCTGAGGCCAGCGGGAAACCCCGTTGACACCGCAGCCACCGGTATGCCGGTGCCGCTGAGTGCGGCTAAGGCCGGTTCAATCATGTCATGATAGACGCACACTGCACCGGTCGTGAGCTGCCTGCCGTCCATACCGAGCGCGGATTTTAGATCATTTCGGATCGGCTGGCGCGCCTTTGCGCACAGGCGCCGCACGCGTCCAGCGGTGTCATCGCCGGCTAGTGTCGTTAGGTCGATGCAGGTGATGGCTTTTAACAGCCAGGCTGCCTGCCATTCCTTCTTCACGGTGCGCCGTCCGGCCAAGCTCGAAATGCGCCGGTCAATGGCGGCTCGATTGGTATGCAGGCTGGTGATGACATCTAAATCGAGCGCTATGCCTGGGTTGCGCGCAGGCTGCTTGATTGGCGCAATGTTGCCGTGCCCCTGCATGTTGTTGAACCCCCGGCTGCTCGGGTGCTACAAGCGTGCACCACTCCCTCTGGGCTAGCAGATCGCGCATCATATGACAAACCTTGAAGAGACCCCGCCTTATTTAGCGCTGATTGGTCGCTGCGCTGAGGTTATGCAGGCCAAACACGCCGGCGAAATGCCGCAAACAGCCCTGGTGCTTGGCAGCGGGCTTGGCCCGTTCGGCGAAGACATGGCGGTCGACACAGTCATTCCGTACGGCGACATTCCAGGCTTTCCGCAATCAACCGTTGCCGGCCATGAAGGCCGGTTTCTCATTGGCAGTGCGGCCGGCCATCCTGTCATTTGCATGCAAGGTCGTGTGCATCTTTATGAGGGCTACCCCGCATCGCTGCTGGCTGTGCCGGTGCGTGTGTTGCACCGGCTTGGCGTCAGACGCTTGATTGTCACCAACGCGGCAGGCTCCTTGCGCACAGATATGCCAGCAGGCAGTCTGATGATGATTACCGATCACATTAATCTGTCTGGGCAAAACCCTTTGATTGGTCCTAATGCAGACCCGTTTGGTCCGCGCTTTCACGATGTGAGTGAGGCATACACTCCTGACTTACAGGGAAAAATGCGAGCTGCAGCGGCGCAAAGCGGTGTCGGGCTTTATTCCGGGGTTTATCTTCAAGTCACCGGCCCCAATTTCGAAACGCCCGCCGAAATTCGCGCATTTGGCCGGCTCGGCGCTGATGCGGTTGGCATGTCGACCATCCCCGAAGTGCTCGTCGCCAGCCACGCCGGCATGCAGGTTGCTGGCTTGTCATTGATTACGAATTTGGCCGCTGGCCTGTCTCCAGTCGAACTCACGCATACTGAAACCATTGATGAAGCAACCAAGGCTTATGAACGTGTAAAGCGTCTGTTGCTGGCTTTTCTGCCGAGCCTATGACTGAAAAAGCGTCATGAAAAGAATTTGTGTTTTCTGCGGATCATCACCTGGCCATGACCCTGACTATGCCCGCATTGGCAATATTGTCGGCGCAGCATTGGCTGAGCGCGGGATCGGTGTGGTCTATGGCGGTGCGTCCATTGGCGTGATGGGCGCTGTTGCCGATGGAGCAATGGCGGCCGGCGGTGAAGTCATCGGGGTGATTCCCAAAGCCATTACGGAGTTTGAAGTTTCGCACCCTGGCATCACGGCGCTCCATGTGGTCGACACGATGCATCAGCGCAAAGCCATGATGGCCGATCTATCAGACGCCTTCATTGCCCTGCCGGGCGGCATCGGCACGCTTGAAGAGTTGTTTGAAGTGTGGACGTGGGGCCAGCTCGGGTATCACGACAAGCCGGTCGGCCTGCTCGATGTGAAAGACTACTGGGTGCCACTCGAAGGCTTCTTGGATGATATGGTGGCCAAAGGGTTTCTGCGCCCGGCGCACCGGCAGATGGTGATGAACGAGGCGGATATTGACCAGCTACTTGCGCGTTTCGCCGCCTATGATCCGCCGCAGCGGGCGAAAATCGCCGCATCAGATCTTTAAGCGGTTTTTTTAAGCGGTCGCAGCAAGGGCCAGCTGACCGGCGTCCCGCGGGCGATATCTTGCGCGGCTTTGTGGCCGATCACATCATCTAAATGCTTTGGCTTAAGCCCATAGCCTGGTCGGATGGAGCGGACATGTTCGCTGGTAATCGTTTGCCCCGCCTCCACATCCTCAACGAAGTAAAGCGAGCGGCGAAATTGCACGTTGCCGACCTCTGAAGACGCCTGCGCGTAGCTGGCGCTGCCGATTGCCTGCCAAGCTTTGCGGGCGTCCTCGCACAATCGTTCAAGCTGATCTGGGGTGAGTGAAAAGGCACTATCCGGTCCCTCTTCGGCATCATCAAGCTGAAAGTGTTTTTCGATGATGCATGCCCCCAGCGCAACGGCAGCAACAGAAACGGGGGTGCCGAGCGAATGGTCTGACAGGCCAACAGGGACGCCAAAGCGCGCTGCCAAGTCCTGCAATGTTGCCAGATTGGCGTCGGACGCCGGTGCTGGATAGCCACTAATGCAGTGCAGCAAAGCAATATCGCTTGCACCTGCCAATTGCGCGGCTTCAAGCGCTTCGGCAATTTCCTGTACGTTCGCCATGCCGGTTGAAATAATCACCGGCTTACCGGTTTGCGCCGCTGTTTTGATCAGTGGCAGATCAATGGCTTCAAAAGACGCTATTTTATAGGCTGGCGTATCCAGCGTTTCGAGCAGGTCGATCGCGCTGGCGTCAAATGGCGATGAAAACAATGTGATGTCGACGCTGCGCGCGTGGTCAAACAAAGTGGGATGCCATTCAAACGGCGTGTGCGCTTCAGCATAGAGGTCATAGAGCCGGTAGCCATCCCATAGGCCGCCGGTGATTTGAAAGTCGGCGCTGTCATGGTCGAGCGTAATCGTATCGGGCGTATAGCTTTGGATTTTAACCGCATCCGCACCGGCGTGTTTGGCTGCCGTGATGCTTGCACATGCCCGTTCAAGGCTGCCGCCATGGTTCGCCGATAGCTCCGCGATGATATAGGGCGGCTGGCCAGGGCCTATTTTGCGGCCCGCAATTGAAAAACCGTTCATACCCTTAACACTACGGCAAATATGGTTACCGATGCGTTAGGC
>JBCCLR010000172.1:0-8347 GCA_039026755.1 Pseudomonadota bacterium
TGAGGTCCCAGGAATAGAAAATTCAAATGGTACGCCGCAGTGCTGACAATATGGGTCAGTAATAAAGCTTAGATTAGGCCAACAGGTCGCACATAGACCCACATCTCGGTCCGTTCGCTCACCACAGGAGGCACAGCGCGGTGGCAATATAAAATCAAGCAGGTTGGCCGAGGCAGTGGACACCAGATGCCCGAGGCGCGCAAGACCGGCGTGATTGAGTGCTCCGCTCTGTTCTTTCATGCCCTAAAGCCCCATATGGCCGGAATGGACCAATCAACGCCGCTTATCTTTGACCGCCGCGCCGTAAAACGCAATCGTGCAAGGTCCGCACGGGCAGGCAACCAAGCAAATTTCCTGTTTGAAGATGTCGCGAAGCGGCTGATTGATCGCCGCTTTGATGTTAAACGCGCGTTTGACACGGTAGCGGTTATTGGTGGACGCGGACTGATCAGCGCCGCGGCGCTCAACTGCACTGCCCTGTTGCACCTCGATCCCTGCGCTGACTTGTTGCCAGGAGGTGTGGCCGCCGTGTGCGATGAAGAAGCGCTGGCATTGCGCGAAGGATGCTTTGATGCCGTGTTTTCGCTGCTGCATCTACATAGCGTCAACGATTTGCCGGGTGCGCTGATCCAAATTAATCGCGCGCTGAAGCCTGATGGCCTATTCATGGGCGCGGTGTTTGCCGCAGGCACCGCTGATACGCTCAAACAGGCCTTTTTACAGGCTGATTTAGACACCACAGGCACCGTGAAACCGCGTGTTGCGCCGCTCGTTGATGTGCGCGATGCTGGCGGTCTCTTGCAACGCGCCGGCTTTCAAATGCCGGTTGCCGATACCGAAACCGTTACGGTTAATTACCGCAAAGCTCTATCGTGTTTCACAGACTTGCGGCACATGGGTGAAGCCAATGCGCTGACTCAACGAAGCAAATCCTTGCTTGGCAAAGCCACGCTTGCCGCCTGCCTTGCGCAGCTTCAAGGGCGGCGCAACACTGCTGGCAAAATACCAATCGCCTTTAACATCGCCTTCATGACGGGCTGGGCGCCTGGACCAAACCAACCCCGCCCGCTGCGGCCAGGTAGTGCAAAGGCGCGGCTTGCCGACGCGCTTGGGACGACGGAGACACCCCTGCACGAAGCATAGAGGTTAGGCGCAGCCAATAACGCCAACCACCGGCAACACGAGCGATTGTCCACTCAGCGCGTCGGTCAGCGTCAAAATACCATCGCGCACGACGGCATTGGACAGCACGTCCTGGCGCGTCTCGATCGTAAGGTTTAGCGCGAGCGTCAAACGCGCATCAGCATAGCGCTGATGTGGTGAAAAGCCGCGCACCAGGTCCACCTGCTCATGCTGCGCTGGCAAACTGGTCTGACGACCTTGAAAACTGATGATACCGCTGCGCCGGGTGTTGACTGCATAAAAAATGCGCGTACGCGACTGGCTTTTTGTCCAAAGCGCGAGACCACATTCACCCGCCTCAAGGGTTTGTTGCGGGATTTGCTGCAGCGGAAAGCCAGCGGTCCATGCTGCTGGCTGGCGCGACGCCTGGGCGCTCGGCGGCTCAGATTTGCCGCAGGCAGCAAGCCCGGGCAACATCAATATAAAACTGGCAACAATCCGGATCACGGTCCATTCACTATCGGAATTTCTAAAACCAGTCCATTGGCCTGAAGCCGGGCCATGAGGCCCCCACCCTGACACGCGAGGCTCCCGCTGAGCGGCGCCCCACCGTTCGCAGGGGTCACGACAATATCGCCAGCAGCGGACGTGCACCCATCCGCCGCAAACGATATAGATGCATTGCTGAGATCCGCAATGCCGCGCAGTTGAGGCGTTTCAAAGGCCATGCGCAGCTCCACAGCGTTCAGGCCAAACCCATCCCGCCCGATCGCCGCGCGCGCTTTGCCGGAGGCTATGGCGCTGCGCCAGCGCATGACAACCGGCGGCTCACCCGTCATGAGCCGGCCAAGCGATGTGCGCAAGTTCACTTCGCCGATGTCGAAGCCGGCAAGAGCCGCGCCATAAAGACTGCCAGACCACAAAGTCCCCCGCGCTGCATCGGCGGACAGACCAGGGGCGTTTAAAAGCGATAGCGCAAGCGTAAGCGGAAACTGCGCAAAGCCAACGACAAGTGCCGCAAGCACAGCGGAAACAATAAGCAGAGACCGCGGCGCCATTACGACTGCATCCGGACAATCAGTGTAGCGGACACAAGGCCCGGCGCGCCGCGCTGAATATCAAAACGCAGCAGCTGTACGCCAAGCAATCGCGGCTGGCTTGTCATCCATTTGGTCAGCTGCGCTGCAGCTACGTCTTGAAAAGTCATCCGAAGCGCGCCGCCGCGCTCTTGCACAATCGATTGCGCGGCAAGACTGCTAGCGGCCAAGGATGCTTCAATATCCCCTCGTGTTACCGGTTTTGTGGCAACAGCCCCCGCCGTTTCTATCAGCGCCGCCTTATTTAGCAAAAGGCGCGAGGACTGCAGAGCGCGGCCATAATCCGCACGTGCAGTATCGGCAGAGCGGTACGCTGGGCTGACAACAAGCACACTGTACAAAAGCACAACAAGCAAACCGCTGAACACCATCAATAGCCCGCGCTCGCGCGGCGCGCGGCCAAACCACCATGCTTTGACATTCTCAAGCATCAGCGCGGCCTTATGGTAATGCTTGCCCGTGGGCCGCTGCCCGTGCTGCGGATTTCGCTCGCATCAACACTGAGATTTTGAGCCCGCAATCGCGCGACGACGGGGTCGAGGCGGCGCTGATCGGCGATAATTAGGCGCGCAGACAACCCAGCACTTTGATCATAGGACAGCTGCTCCACTGCGGCATTGGGCGCAGCTTGCATGGCGCTGATAAGCGCGCCATAGAGCTGATCCCCAGACCCGGTTAAACCCAGCGCTGCGAGGCGTTCATCAAGCTGGGCGCGGGCATTGACGATGCGCGGCGCATTGGGCAGGGCCGCTGCCACACGGGCGGCAACCCGCGCATCAAGCTGGTCAATTTCACGGCGATATATATACGCCTCAATCAGTGGCATGGCGGGCCACAGCGCCGCAGCAAGTGCTGTTAAAACACCCGCGCGCTTAAACCAGCGCTGTGAAACCAATGCAGCGCTGCGCTTGGCAAATTGCCCGACCCGCAGGTTCAGCAGCGCTGCAGGCGCCATGCGCGCAGCATGTGCCGGAATGACATCATCTGCCAGTGTTTCCATCGGCTGTTGGTCTGCTAATATCAGATCCATGATTTCCGCTTCTGCCGCAAAACCGCGCGTTGATGTGCGCGCAATGTCGATTGGGCCATATGAGCTGCGCGTACTGCCTTGCGCTGGATCAGGCAGCAGCAGCGCTGCTGGCGTAACCACGTCCGGGTCGACTCCATGCTGCGCTAGGGCCGTCAGCACGTCCGCGCACACCTGCGCGTCAAAATGAGCAGCCCAGCGTTCGCCGCCGTCAGCTGATTGCGCCACGGCAGTGAGGTGATTGGGCTTCGTGGCGACATCATCGCGCATCAGGAGCCTTGCGGTGGTTTGCATCTGTGCGGGCGTGCCCGCCGGCACGGCAAGCTTTATGAGCGCGACATTAACGCCAGGGACGACGGCAATGCTGCGGCTGGGCTGTTCGGACAAACACGCCTCAATTGGACCACGCGTAACCAATTCACCAGCCGCATCATAGAGCCGCGCAGTGATTGCCTCGCCGTGCTTCGCTGGCATGAAAATCCACAGTGTTTGCGCACTCATAGCCGGCCCTGCCAGCTGCGCGCCACACGGATTGGCCCCGTTTGGGTCACCGCAAAAAGCGCGGTTTGCTGTGCTTCCCCACGGTCAAGGGCAACGGCGACATGCAGCTTAAAATATTGGCTTTTGACCACCGTCTGCGACAACACAGACGCACCAGGCTGGAGCCCTATGAGCGCGGGGTGGTCCCAAAAATCCGCCACACTTTGCCAGCCTGTGGCCGGTGTCGCTGCTAGCACGCGGCGGGCTTTGTCCCGGGTGATGGCGCGCGGCATCAGCATCATTAATAGTGGAGCTTGGTCCACCTTTAAAAGATTGACATTGATCGGCGCTGGCTTGGTCGAAGGATGCGCGCACATAGAGGGCGCTAAGCGCGCATAAATATCTGGTGTAATCCCCCGAATATCCAGGAGCTCAGTGACCGAACGCAGTAATTGGTTGGCTGTGCGATAGCCCCCCCGCGCTGCACTATAGCTGCCATCTTCTGCCCCAAGCGAGACGGCAATGCGGTCACTATCCAGCCAATCGACAATCGCTGCAGTGATGCGCTGGGCTTCGCCGCGGCTAAACTCCAGGGCTTCTAAAAGCGCTATGAATTGCCGCTGCATCGTGAGCGATGTGCGGCGCGGCTCAGCCGCGCTGGGCCAGGTGCCAAGCCCCGATTGACGAGGCGTCAGGCCGGCACGCTGGGCCCGGCTGCTGACCAGCGCATTTAAGTTAAAGCAGGCGGTATAATCAGATATCGTTACCGTCATACGGCCACGGTCAAGCGCCACGGGTAGCGGCTTTCCGTTCCAATTGCCGACATTTGCCAGACTGCCAGAATTACGCGCCAGCAATGCCTCAAGCTCATTCAGAGCAAGCGCTTCAGCCGCCGTGGCTTGATAGCGCGCTAGGAGGCTGTCCTGCGCATTTTGGCTGACGTTGAGCGACAGCAGCATCTCATCAAGCAGTGCTACCATGAGTGCGCTGACGACGCTGAGCAGCAGCAATACAGACAATAGCGCCGTTCCAGCTTGGCTGGCATGCTGTTGCTGTGGCATGTTTAAAGCTCCGGCGCGGCAGCGCTGGCGGCGTTGCCTGGCGTGAGATATTTCAGCTGCAACAGGCCATAATCGCGATGTGTCAAACGCAGCTCAACCGCTTGCGGCAACGGCCCCAGAAGGTCAGCCGCGCGCCACGCGCCAGCGCTGAACACCAGCGCTTCAGCTGCTTCCACATCCTCCAGCAGCGCCGCTGGCCGGGCAGCCGCGGCGCCATCCGCATAGCGATACCGCGCGCGATACAATACGCCGCCGTCTACAAAATAGCGGACTTTTTCGAGACTGGGGCGCGGGGCGGCAGGATCACGCAAGCGGCCAAGCTGGGCAAACTCAATCAGCGTATCCGCGCTATTGAGGCTTAAGCCGGCCTTGTATTCACCCGCTTGGGTGCGCGATTGACGCTCGACCATTTGGCCGAAATCAGCGCGTAGCACCGCTTGCAGTCGCTGCAGGGCGCGGGTTTGCTGAGAGGCGCGTTCAAGTTGCTCTTGGCTTGCTAAAGAAATATTGATCAGCGCCGTCCCGCCCATAGCAATCAGCGCAAAGGCTGACAGCGCGATCAAGGTTTCAACCAACGTAAAACCGCTTTCATGGGAGGCTCTATTTTGCACTGGAGAGCACCTTAAAACTCTTCAATGTGGCCTGTTCCAGCGCGCCCGGCCCAGACACTTCAATTTCCACCTGCAACACACGCGCGTCCGGCGTTGGCGAAATGCGCTGTGTCACCTGCCAGCGCTTGCCCATATTTTGCGCCGCCTGCGTTGTGGTTCCACGCGTTTGGCCGGGGCTAAGCAGGATATCCACGAGTGCATTTTCAGCTACAATCATCGCCCGATTTTTCGCCGCCATATGACGCGCAGTATCTACGCCCGCGCCGGCAAGCTTGAGCGCCGCCAAACTGATCAGCCCCAAAATCGCGGTCGCAACCAACACCTCAAGGAGTGTGAAGCCTGACTGATAGTCCGGGTTAGCGCGCATCAGCTCTACCAATCCGTATTGAACCGTCCGCGTCCAAGATAACGTCAAGCTTGGCGCGGCCACGCCGAAACGCAAAGACAGCAGGCGATACCCCGCCAAGTGCGCTCAATTGGAACCGCGCGCGCCCACCTGTCTCCAGCAGCACCTGCGTGTCATCCGCCCACTGCGCGCTGGTGATGCGCTGCGCCACAAAGGCTTCGCCGCGGTCATCTTCAAAGCGATAACCAAGGCCATCGACAACGCCAAACAGCGCGCGGTTACGCAGGACCGCGACATCCTGCGCGGCTTTCACGCGCGCGGCAAAGGTTTCAACCTCGCGCGCAAGGGCTCTGTTGTCACTAGGGAGCGACAGCACAACGGCCTGCGCGGCAAGCCCAATCAACGCCATAACAATGAGGACTTCCGTGAGCGAAAACCCAGCCTGAGAGCGCAAGAGCTGCTGGTTATTGCCAGTTGCCGATATCAGCGTCATCGCCCTCTCCACCCTCGCGGCCATCTGCGCCGAGGGAATAGATATCAACCTTCGCAAAGCGGCCAGGCGCCGCATACTGATACGGCCTGCCCCAGGGGTCTTGCGGCAAGCGCTTGATGTAGCCGCCGTCGCGATAATTGGCGGCATTATCAAGCGAGCGCGGCGGCGCAACCAGCGCATCAAGCCCTTCAACCGTCGAGGGATAGCGAAACTGGTCAAGCCGAAACAATTCGAGCGCCTGTTCTAAAACCGCCACATCAGCGCGCGCTTTTTCGCGCATGGCTTTGTCCTGGCTGGGCAAAACGTTGATAATCACCAGTGTTGCAAGCAGTCCGATGATGCCCATGACCACCATGATTTCAACCAGCGTAAAGCCGGCTTCGCCGGCATGTGCCTTATTGGATACTTGATGCTCCATAAGTTTCTCCTCCGCTACCCGATATTCGCTACCCAATGGCGAGCACGTTTAGCTGCAGAATGGGCATTAAAATTGCCAGCACGATTAGCGTCACCAGCCCGCCCATTATCACGATGATCGCCGGCTCAAGCAGGCCAATCACGGTGGCTGATGCTGCGTCGAATTCACGTTCTAATGTTTCCCCAGCGCGCTCAAGAAGCTCAGCAAGCCGGCCGCTTTGCTCGCCCGAGGCAGCCATATGAATGAGAATGGGCGGGCACAGGCCGGTCCGCGCCAGTGCCGCGGAAATGGTACTCCCCTCTTTAATCGCGCCCATCACGCTTTGATACGCCGCACGCATCCGGCGATTGGCAATGGTTTGACTGGTTGCTGCCAGGCCGTCAACCAGCGGCATGCCATTGGCCAGCATGACCGATAACGTGCGCGCAAGCCGCGCTGCTGCAGTGCGGCGCAGCACGCCGCCGACCAGCGGCAATTTTAACAGCCAGCTATCAAACCACAGCCGAAAGCGTTCGCGCTTTAACGCACGTAAAAACCCAATCCCGGCAAGCACAAGTCCCGCCAGTATGAGCCAACCATAGCCGACTAGGAGGTCTGATACGGCAATGACTGCCCGAGTCAAAAGCGGCAACGCTTGGCCGATGCTGTCAAACTGTTCAACCAGGCGCGGGACAACCAGTGTCATCATGGCAATCACCACGGCCAGTGCGACCAGTGCCAACGCCGCAGGATAAGCCAATGCGGCGATGAGTTTTGATTTTACCTCGGCCTGACGGTCCGCCAAATCAGCAAGATTGTCCAGCACCTGCGCCAGCCCGCCGGAGGCCTCTCCGGCGGCCACCATGGAGGTGTACATGGGTGAAAAACTCTTTTCCTCCAAAGCCAGCGCTGCGGAGAGTTTATAGCCTTCGGCGACACGCTGATGAATTCGGCTCAACACATGTCGCTGGCCGTCGTTTTCACTTTGTTCAACCAAGGTATTCAGCGCTTCTTCAAGTGGCATGACGGCCACTAAGGTCGCCAGCTGGCGCGTGAATAAACTGTGCTGCTTGGGGCTGAGCTTTTGCGTAAAAAGACCGAAAGGGCCGCCGCGCGGCGCACCTTTAGCTCCATTATCGGGCGCTGCAGCCTGCTGTGTTTGCTCTAGAGTGATAACCGCCAGACGCTTTTTGCTCAGCTGCTGCTCAGCGTGTGCGCGGCTCTGCGCGGCCAACCTTCCAGCAATTTCAGCACCACTGGCATCAACGGCGCGATAGGCAAAGCTAGCCATGCACCGCCCCTTCGGCCCGGGTGACCCGCAGCGCTTCTTCAAGGCTGGTATGGCCGGCCTCAACAAGCTGCGCTGCAGCACTGGATAGGCTCTGCCCGGTTTTAAATGCTTCGCGCGCCAACGTCGCTTCATTCGCGCCGTCAAGCATCAGTGTGCGCAGCTGCGGCGTAATGGCTACAGCTTCAAACACCCCAAGCCTGCCTTTATAGCCGGTGTGTCCACATGAAGGGCAGCCACAGGCGGCATAGACCCGAGCATTCGCAGAAAGGCCAAAACGCTTGAGCATATCCGGCGGTGCATCGTAGCGCTGCTTGCAGTCCTCACATAAGCGCCGCACCAGACGCTGGGCGAGCACCAGCCGCAATGAAGAACCGAGCAGAAAGGGCTCAACGCCCAAATCGCGGAGCCGCACGATTGCGCCA
>JBCCLR010000173.1:0-8278 GCA_039026755.1 Pseudomonadota bacterium
CATCAAGCCAGGCGCAGCCATGCGCTAGAGATCATTTCAGCCACCGGTATGGGCGATCGGCGGATCCAAAAAAATGTGCCTTATGACCTTGTGCTGGCCAATATCCTAGCGCGTCCGCTTGAGGCGTTGGCGCGCAATATCTGCTACGCCGTTGATCCGGCAGGTACCATCGTGCTGGCAGGGTTGTTGCGCGGTCAAGCCGCTGGCGTGCTGAGCCGTTATAGGGCGCACGGTTGGCGCCTGCGCAAACGCATCGACTGCGGCGAGTGGCCGACGCTGATTTTGAAAAAGTCAAAACGCTGATATTTTTGAAAAGCGAATAAAAAAAACGGCCAATCGCAGCTAGGCTGCGTTGGCCGATAAGTGTCACTTTGTACCGCTGACGTCAGGGAAGAGTGTCAGGCCAAAGTGGAGAGCGCAGCGATGCAGCCCATCAAGGGGAGGAGGAGGAAAAGACCGCTCCGCTGCGGAAAGGCAGTATTTCTAAATTAATCCGTGGTCCTCAATTAAGCGGCCGTTTGCAGATCAACACGATCTGCGGCGTCGCCGCCCACTGAGGATGCCTGAAACGCAAGTACATCAGCGCCATGTGTTGCTGACCGCGCTTCGCTATCCATGAGGTCGAAAAAATCAAACGACCCAACGTGAACCGGTGTGTTCAATATTTTGAGTTCAAAAGCCATGTCGTATCTCCGTCATTACCTCAATGCATATAGTGGAGATATATGCCGTCTAAAAGTGCATAGCTTTGCCTAACAGATATGCATTCAGAGTATGGAAAATTGGTGATCCAATTCGCTCTTGTCATAATTAATGCAAATTAACTAATTGTAAGGGCTGGTTTTAGCACTTCTAAAAACCAGCTGAAGCCAAAGCAGGCCTTACCATTTAGGCCGGTGCGGTCCAATGCAGGTTGCGTTCTGCGGCGCGCTGGATGGCCTTTTCAAACAACGCCATGTTGCCGCGGCTCCAGCGTATATGGATGGTGCAGTGGTTGATTTTCCAGCCCACAGATGTCCGGATCAACTGGTTCGTATAGCCACCGCCAAGCGTGATGCTGTCACTTACGCCATCCTCGATAAAGATATGTTCTGCGGTCATATAGGACCGGCAGGTCGCCGTATCGCCGTTAATTTCGTGGTGGTGGTTGGTTGAATTGTGTTGCGTCGCGTCAAAGCCGGTGAGTGTCCTGGAGACTTCTTCCGCAAACCCCACATTTGTGGCCTCGCCTTTCACATCCGGTGCAAAGCTTGAAAAATCGCGGTAGAATGTTGGGGTGAAGCAGGCCGCATACAGCGGCCAGTCATGCGCATCGACCGCGCGTGCATATTGCAAGACAACCTGGCTAACCGCATCTTTATCCATCAGTGTTTGCAGCGCGCTATCGGCGTGTTCGGTCATCTCTGCCCCCTGTTAATTCATCATCGCCTCCAGAGTATCTAAATCCTGGGGCGGTAGGTCCTGTCTTTTTTGCTGAACGAAATGGTCCATCCAGCGCATCAAGCGCAGCGCATAATCTAGTTGCGCGGCCGCCTTTCTATTGCCGTGCCCTTCGCCCGGATAGGTAATAAACCGAACCGGCGCAGCGCTGCGCAGTTTCAGATGCCGATAGAGTTCATAAGACTGGCTTGGGTGGACACGCGTGTCTTCTTCACCATGCAGAATGAGCGTTGGCGTGCGCGATTGGCCGGCGTAGGTAATCGGCGATGCGCGCAGCATTTTATCCCAATTTTCCCACGGCCAAATGCGTGAATGCACCAGGTACATCTCATTGGGAATGTCCGTCGTGCCAAATTTGGAAATTTGATTGGAGATGCCCACAAACATGACAGACGCGGCGAAATGCTGCGATAATGCTGTTGCCGCCCAGGCAGCGGCATAGCCGCCATAAGAGCCGCCGGTAATTCCAACTCGAGTGTCATCAACCAGACCGTCCGCCACCAGGGCGCGTACCCCGTCGAGCAAGTCATTAAATTCTTTGCCGGCATAGTCATTCTGGTGCGCCTTTGAAAACGCTGTGCCGCGTCCGGTGCTGCCGCGATAGTTCGGCATAAAGCTAGCATAGCCTAGGCTGGCAGCGATTTGGGCCGGGCGGCTGTAGCCCGTATTCCAGCCATTGCTGTCATGGCTTTCGGGCCCGCCATGGACCATAAGGATCAGCGGCACGCGTTTGTTTTTACGGCGCTTTAGGGGCTGCGTTAACACGCCTGAAATGCGTTCGCCGTCGCGAGCGGCATAACTGAAGCTTGACGCTGAAGCAAATTGGATATCTTGCGTCCACGCATTATGGTCCGTCCATTGCTCCAGGCGATCGCCCGCCAGCACAAAGACCTCGCGTGGGTGCTCCGGCGCACTGGAAATTGCAGCAATGCGGCCGTTTTCCGCTGCCAGGGCATGTGCAATACGCCCCCGTTGATTGATGCTTTGGAGGACAGTGCCGGCCTCATCCAGCAGTTCAATGCGGCTGGCCTCGCCTTCATGCACAAGCGCAGCGATACGGCCATCGTCCAGCCAGTCCACGTCCATCACAGAAAACGCGCCGCTGCGGATGGGCACCAGTTCCTTCTTTCCAATCCGGCCCTTATACAGCGTCGTGGCGGCAGGGTCGTGCTGGTCGACGCCAGCCAAAATCACAAAATCTTTAGAATTGGGCGCCACAGCAAAGGCACCAATCTTTCCAGGGGTCTCGACCGTGTGGCGTACTTTGCCATTGCTGGGCCGCACAAAGTGCAGCCGCCGGCGCATCAGCCTATCATCCACCAGCGTTGTCGGTGCCGTGACTACGGCAAGATAGCGTCCATTCGGCGTTAAAGCGATCTGGCTTGCATGGCCGTCCACAGCGATTTCAATTGCCGTTTTAGACTTGCCGGAGATCTCAAGCCGCCACAACGCATTGGGCCGCGCATCTTCTTCATACACCCGAGCGTTAAAGCCTTTTTTAGCCAGCTTTGAGCGCGTTAAGTCGCCATAGCCACTCGCGATAAAATAGAGCGCCTTGCCGTCCGGCGCCCAGGCATAGTCTTGAATGGCCGCATCATGCGCGTAAAACAGCTGCGCACCGCCACCATCGGTGGGGATGCGGTAGATCGAGGTATAGCTGACGCCGCTTTGCTTAGCGCAAAAGGTGATGGCCGTGCCGTCCGGCGTGAAGGCAATATCGCTGACGCTGGTCTCGCCAATCACAAACGGCTTGGCTTGCCCAGGCCCGGCAGCCACGTAAAGATGGCGCCAGGCCGGACCATTTTTCTCCCCCGCCAAAACATTGCGCATCTGCGTCAAGCTATAAGCAATACTTGTCCCATCCGGGCTCAGTGCCACCTCCGCCACTTGCCGCACCTTGATGAGGTCAGCGATGGCCATCGCCCGTTTGTCTTGCGCCAAGCTGGGCCAAGCTATGGCGGTGGAAAGTAATACTATAACACTAAAAAGGCGGAAGCGGGGCATGGGTCGGCGTGCTCTTGGCGATGTGACGCCTCGGCTGTAGCGTGCTTTCAGGCGTAAGGCAAACGCTCGCAGACATCTTTGTAAACCCAAAGTTGAAGATCAGGGGCTATGCTGGCAGGTCTAGAATAAACGCTTCACTTAGTCCTTTTTTCAGTTTCCTTTGCGTTTCCTAAGCCGCCGCGCTACAGTTTGGTTAACGTTCCGGGGGGTGCCGATTTGTGATGGTCGGCTGAGACGGGGAGCCATTTCCTAAACCCTATGAACCTGATCCGGGTGATGCCGGCGGAGGGATGTGAACGGCGGCCGGCGCTCCTCGCCTTGCCACCTTGAGCGCCTCATCAGCAGCCTCGCCCTTATGCGCGCTAATGGAGGGCCCTCGCGATGAACAAACCCGTTAACCCTGCCGACCTTGAAAATGGCAATTTCACCGTCACCAACGGGCCGCTGCCAGCCAGTGAGAAGATTTACGTGGCTGGCAATCAGCACCCAGACATCCGCGTGCCCATGCGCAATATTCACCTCCACCCCACAGCAAATGAGCCCCCGGTTACAGTTTATGACACGTCCGGCCCCTACACCGATGAAGCCGCAGATATCGACATCTACAAAGGCTTGGCGCGCACACGTGAAAGCTGGATTACCGCGCGCGGCGATGTGGAGGCGTATGCGGGCCGCGATGTAAAGCCGGAAGACAACGGTTTTGCCGAAGGCAAATACCTGGTCCCGGAATTCCCCGGCAAGCACCAGCCGCTGCGCGCGAAAGACGGCACAGCTGTCACCCAAATCGCCTACGCCCGGCAAGGCATTGTCACGCCAGAAATGGAGTTCATCGCGATCCGCGAGAACATGGGCCGTGCACAAGTCAAAGAAAAAATGCAGCGCGACGGCGAAAGTTTTGGCGCAGAGATACCAGACTTTATAACGCCTGAATTCGTGCGCGATGAAGTGGCACGGGGCAGGGCGGTGATCCCCGCCAATATCAACCATCCTGAATCCGAGCCGATGATCATCGGCCGCAATTTCTTGGTGAAGATCAACGCCAATATCGGCAATTCCGCCGTGACGTCATCGGTCGCTGAAGAAGTGGAAAAAATGGTCTGGGCGATCCGCTGGGGCGCGGACAATATCATGGACCTCAGCACTGGCCGCAACATCCACAACATCCGCGAATGGATCATCCGCAATTCCCCTGTCCCCATCGGCACCGTGCCGATTTACCAAGCGCTTGAAAAGGTCGGCGGCATTGCCGAAGAGCTGACCTATGAGGTGTTCCGCGACACGCTGATTGAGCAGTGCGAGCAGGGCGTCGACTATTTCACCATCCATGCCGGCGTGCGCCTGCCGTATGTACCCCTCACGGCAGACCGGGTGACAGGCATCGTCTCGAGGGGCGGCTCCATCATGGCCAAATGGTGCCTGGCGCACCATAAAGAGAGCTTCCTCTATGAGAATTTCGAAGACATCTGCGATATCATGCGCGCCTATGATGTCACCTATTCGCTCGGGGACGGCCTGCGCCCCGGTTCCATTGCGGATGCCAATGACGCAGCCCAATTTTCAGAGCTCGAAACCCTGGGCGAGCTGACGCAGATTGCGTGGGAGAAAGACTGCCAGGTGATGATCGAAGGCCCCGGCCATGTGCCCATGCACAAGATCAAAGTGAATATGGAAAAGCAGCTGAAAGAATGCGGCGAAGCCCCGTTTTATACGCTCGGCCCGCTGACCACAGACATCGCGCCCGGCTATGACCACATCACCAGCGGCATCGGAGCCGCCATGATCGGCTGGTTCGGCTGCGCCATGCTGTGCTACGTCACGCCCAAAGAGCATCTGGGCTTGCCCAACCGAGACGACGTCAAAGTCGGCGTCATCACCTATAAAATCGCCGCCCACGCCGCTGACCTCGCCAAAGGCCACCCAGCAGCGCAAATCCGCGACGATGCCCTCTCCAGAGCCCGCTTCGAGTTCCGCTGGGAGGATCAGTTCAACCTCGCCCTAGACCCCGAAACCGCGCGCGACTATCACGACCAAACCCTGCCCAAAGAGGCCCACAAAGTCGCCCATTTCTGCTCCATGTGCGGCCCCAAATTCTGCTCCATGAAAATCAGCCAAGACATCCGCGATGAATCAGCCAAAAAGAACGGCTGGGACTTCCTGGCGATGGACCAGGAAGCGCAGGAAAAAGCCATGGCCAAGAAGGCCGAGGAGTTTAAAGCGCAAGGCGGGCAGATTTATTTGGAGGAGGGTTGAAATCTTGCTCCACAAGTACGACCTCAGCTCGTTACCGTCACTATTGTCATGACGCTTCCTTATGATACAATCATAGGTGGTATAAATAAGGAGTGGCTCAATGGCAAATACCGAATCTCAAGCCAGTGAGGACAACGGCGGATTAAGATATGGTGCGCCGGTGCCAACTGGCGGCTATGTGGTCACTGTTAAAGAGACTGTTTCAGACAGCTACGATTACGTCGCCTCTGCAATTCAGAAGCTAACAAGCGAATTTAACGTGAATAAAATGGCTGCAGATAGTGAAATCGGCGATTCCGGCTTGGTGTCTGTCGATGATTTTAAGCTGGCTTATGTGGAAGGCCAAGCATCTGAAATGGTACAGGCCGTTGCCAATTCTTTGCGGGCTGAAGATGAAATTGAGGACGTTCGTCCGGAATTTTACCTTTTCGGAGATGATGCTGCGGCTCAGCCGCAATTTTCCGATACTGCCGTATCGACTTGGGGCGTGGAGGCTGTTGGGGCCAATCTAAGTGCGGCAACTGGTAGCGGCGTTAAGCTTGCCGTGCTTGATACTGGCTTTGATTTTCAGCACCCTGACTTTGCATCCCGAACAATAGTAAAACAGTCTTTTGTCCCGCGTGAAAGTGCCGATGACGTACAAGGTCACGGTACGCACTGTGCGGGAACGGCTGCAGGCCCGCAGGCTTTTGGTGCAGTACACCCCAGATACGGAGTAGCCTTTGAGGCGGACTTGTATATTGGGAAGGTTCTCAACAATAGTGGTGCCGGCGCCGAGCGTTGGATTACATCGGGAATGTCCTGGGCAATTCAGCAGGGATGCGATGTCATCTCAATGTCGTTGGGGCGCGCAACGCAGCCAGGTGAAGGCCCGACGCCTGAATATGAAAGAGCAGGCCAAATTGCTTTGGCAAACAATTGCCTTATCATTGCGGCGGCTGGAAACGAAAGTGATCGTCGATATGGCTATATTGCTCCCGTTGGCGCGCCAGCCAACTCTCCGTCCATTATGGCGATTGCTGCACTTGATCGCGAGCTTGAAGTCGCGAATTTTTCTTGTGGTGGGATTAACCCCAATGGTGGTGAAATCGATTTAGCAGCTCCAGGCGTTGACGTTTTTTCAAGCGTCCCATTGCCGCGACGATATCAGCGTCTTTCGGGCACAAGTATGGCCTGTCCACACGTCGCTGGTGTCGCAGCACTTTGGGCTCAAACAAACCCGGCACTGCGCGGAACAGCACTTTGGAACCAGTTAATCAATTCTGCCATGCCGCTTAGTCATCCAGCGCGTGATTGCGGGGCAGGGCTTGTTAAAGCACCGTGATTTGCAGAAGTTTAAGATTGGGCCTATACTTTATATAGACTACCATTGGAGTAAAAATAAGCGATGAGACACAGCGAGTTTACCGTGGTGGTATCTCAAGGAGCGGACATTAAAAAAGTTGTCCGCTCCCTAAAAACGCTTGGGACTGTGGTGGAGCAGGTTGATGACTTTCTTGGCGTTATCCATTTGACCGCGGAACAGACCATGCAAGATAAAATTCTTACGGTTGGGGATATTGACTCCGTGCGTGCAAGTGAAGTGATAAGCTTGCCAGTACTAGATGAGCGCATACCCCAATAGGCACCTAGGTCTGCTTTAAGTCTGTGGGATTTTGAAGTATTTTAAAGCCGGATTGTCTACCTAAGACGGTCGTTTATAGGCTTCGCTGTTCGCTCAATTACCAATTCCGGCAGCAGTTTAAGCAACCCCGAAACGCTGACCCGGCACTAACATTCCCAAATCTGGGGACAAAAATCTAGAAAAATCTAGACAAAATCTAGGGACAGTATATCGTTTTCGGGAAATCAAAATCCGGTGACCAAATCCGCAAATCCAAACCTGTCGACAGTATATAGATTTCTGCAAATCCGGGGGCAATATATAGATTTCTGAATTCGACCTGAGTTTCGGATATTCCTCGCAATTTCGCCTGTTCTACACAGGCCGCTTTGGCCTAAATTCTCAAAACTAACCCGTTCGCGGCCACCCGCTCTTTCTCAATACAGCTGTGACGTTTGTGACTTTCCGGCTGTCTGCACCGTGCCTCGTGCTGACATTCTTATCACAATCCGAGGGGCAATTACCGGAAAAGCATATTGACGTATCCGACAGCTTAAAATCTGCACCTGCCCGAAATTTTCCACGAATTTTCGAAATATCTAGAACGTCGACAAGCAACAACACCGAGCGACTTCACGGTTTGAAGCCTGTCCTTAGGCTCGCGCTACCACTGTCATTGTTCAGCTGCCACTTTGCCTCTTCGGTCGGCTGAAAATTTGTTTGAAAACGTGGCCCCTATGGCTGGTATTGACCCATCAGGACGGCTTGCGCCTTGGACATATGCTGCGATCAAACCTGCGTTTTCGGCGTTACCCAATCCCGAGGCTCCTTTTGGTATCAGCCCTTTACGCCGCTTTCACCCCCGCGCTAACGGTTCGGCCCGCTCCTGGATTATAGTTTTCTAGGCAATGACTGAACACGCCTTGCCTGGCCCCTTTCCTGCGCCAGGAAAGGGGCCCAACGAAGTGCCCCTGTTTGCAG
>JBCCLR010000174.1:0-8207 GCA_039026755.1 Pseudomonadota bacterium
ATCTTTCGAAGGGTGCGGGCTATCGAGCCAATCAATAAAAAAAGGCAGCGCCGGGTCTAATGCGTTGGGTTTTGGCTCAAGCAAAGACCATTTCAAGGTAACGCCATCGGGACGGGCGCGCTCCCAAGGGCTTGGTCCTTCATAGGAGACGCCAACGCCGTCAAGTGCTTGCGCAGCGTTGTGTAAGCCCAGTTCGGCAGATGCACACCAAGCATGCAGCGAGGGCGCTTTTAGCTTCCTAACGCGGTCTACCCAAGGGTCCGCGCCTTCTGGCGCCTCTGGAGTTGCCGCAAGCAATTCCAAATATTGATGATCGCCTAAAGCAGCGACCGCGTTTTCAGTCCAGCCCGATCCATGTTTGCCGCCATACGCTGCCTCTACGCCCGTTGCTAAAGCAAGGGCCTGACTGGCTTCGGCAAGGTCTGGGCAAAGTACGACCAGGTGATCCACTGCGTACCGGGCCATAACATCAACTCACAATCGACGACAGGCGGAGCGTGGCGACCAGCTTGTCGTTCAGCCCAAATACATCCACATCTGTCATAGCTATCGTGCGGCCAAGCCGCCTAACAGTTGCAACCACCCGCAACGCCGGACCCGTCGCAGGACGCAAGAAATCTGCACGGTAATTTGCTGTAGGTGCGTTTTCAGCGCCCGCCGCAAGAACGGCGTACGTTGCCGCCGTATCGGCCAGTGCGCCAATCGCCCCGCCATGAAAATGCCCGTCGGCAGCCCCGCCCTGCACGAGCGCGCTATAGGGCATCGACAGCGTGAGCGCCTGCGCTCCAGGATCCCAAGTCTCTGCCTTCATCCCCATAGCGGCAATCAGCCCTACAGTGTTGAATTCCCCATTTATCTCTTCTAGCGTCATGGCTGGTTCCGAACGGCGATCACGTCGCAAAAGCAAGACCCAAGCACGTTTGCCCAGACGCTTTGGCTATCAATTTCCGACTTGCCAAAGACATAGAGAATAACAGCAGCTGCGATCTTGAACTTAGCTGCTTGCCTAGGCTCTACCGTCCAAATACGCACGCATTTTAGCGCGGCCAACGGCATAGGTATCAAACATCGGCTCTGCAATCTCAGGGGGCGTCTTTTCAAGCGAGCCGCCTTCGAATGGCGGTTGTGGGTCATATTCGGCGAGCAACTGAACAAGCCGCGCATAGGGTTCGCCGCGCAGTCCAGCAACGACGCTAATACCAAAATCAATACCGGCAGACACGCCGGCCCCGGTAATCACATTGCCATCGCGCACGACGCGTTCATTCACAGGCGTCGCTCCAAATTCAGACAGCATTTCAAGCCAGCCCCAATGTGTTGTTGCGTTGCGGCCTTTCAAAATACCGGCGCGCCCGAGCAGCAGCGCACCCGTGCAAACACTGGTGACAAGCGACGCACGCGAGGCGCGGTCCGCTACAAAATCAACCGTTGCACCGTCTTTGAGCGCCGATGGCGTTCCGCCACCACCAGGTAGAAAGAGGATATCAAGATCTGCTGGGCAATCTGCCATGCGCATGGTCGGCTGGATGGCCAGGCCAGTGTCACTCATGACCGGCGCCAGGTCGTCATTAGTGGTTACCAAGTGAACCTTAGAGCCACGCATGCAGGCAAAGAAATACTGCGGGCCAACCAGGTCCAGCGCAGTAAAATTGGGGTAGAGCAGCATCGCGATCTCCTCATCCCCAAAACGCTTGAAGTTCTTGAGCTGCCCAATCGCCGCACGTGCCGCCGTGGTGCGCGCCTGCGCCTGTTCGATGGTTTCATCAGCTTTTGCAAGCGCTTCGGCAACGGCCAAAAATGGTGCAAATCCGGCAGCTGCCATTAAAGTTTGGCGACGTGTAGCGTCCATGGGAGGGCTCCTTTAAGCGCGTTTAGGATGGATCAATCACAATCAGTTTGTAGGCGGGATCAGCGGCGATGTCCGCTTCGCTAAACGGGGCATCGAACCACTCGCCCTTGAGATAGAGTGGCAGTTGATCTAAAAAATAAGGCGAGCTTGGGTCTGTCGCCTGGGACTTGCCGAGCACGATTTTCGACACGGGGCCATCTTCATCAAAGGTCGTTGCGTGGATGAACGTATCGCCGCCACGCGGCACACCCACATAGCCGACGCCTGGTGTCATATCCACGCGGTACATGTGCAGGTTATAGGGCCCGCCCGATCCGCCCAAGCGCTCTCCGTCGACCTCCACATAAACATAGTCTTTCAGGGGCGCATCGAGCGCAAAACCGTTATTTTTCATCTTGAAGACAGCGTCCGCCAAAGCCTGCATGATTGCCGGATGCCGCGAAACGCCTGTCGCCGTTGTCAGCGGTTTGGAGGCATCAAAAGGCACATCCCAAAGCGCCTCTAATGGTAAATACGGCGTGCGTTTTTTCTGCGGTAGCGCGCGCATAAACTCTATAAAGAGCAGCGCACCGACACTATCCGGCTGCATCCGGCGGTCCCAGCCAGCCAGCACCGAACATGCTTTTGTGAGATCAACTTCGGCCGCCATGGAAGATTGAGCGGCAGTCTTAATAACACATCGCGCGACGATGTCATCAACCATCGCCTCAGCCATATAGCTGCGCGACTGATAGAAAATTTTTCGGAGTGCTTCTGGGCTAAAGCCTTTTCCTGGCAGACCGTCTTCGCCCGATAATCGATCCTTGACCATCACAAGACCCGCGCGCAAGCGCTCGCCGCGCTGCGTCCCCTCTTCGCCGATCGCCCGATCAAAGCCGCCCAAATAGGATGAAGGGTCAGCATTGACGATCCAGTGGCTGTCATTTGATTGCAGCACATAGTCATCGCGAAACAAAAATGGTTTGCGCTGGGTTGGGATGACGCCCGGCTGAATTTGGTCTTGCGAAACCGTGGGGCTGCAGGCTGACTTTGCCCCTGACAACATGAAGATATCATATTCAGCGAGAAACTCTCGCCCAGCGTCGCCGGCCACGCAGCGCTCTAGCTTTGCATCATCAATGTCAATCGCCACTGAGAAGTTGGCAAATAGGGTATCGCCTTGCCTGTCGGCTGCAACGATATTGGAAAACTGCAAACCCTGATGCTGCTCAACCGCGGACTTCATGGCCGCAACGGTGCCTGCTCGCCCAATCGCGAGATATTGATCGAGCGTGCGAAAATTGTCTCGATTGATGGCCGCCAGGGCATAAGCTTTGCTGCCAGTCCATGGAAATTTTTTTGAGTTCAGCATGATGCCAAAAGGCGACTCATAAAGAGTAACCTTGCGCGTGTCGCCGCTGGACATCTCTACAGATACCGGCTTGGCCTCCAGCGGAACCGATTTGCCGTCAATGATCACGGAACGTTTGTCACCAGGATCCACATCCAAAGCGTAAATTGCGAACCTTTGGTCCGTCGAATAGGTCTGCGACCAGGCCAGGTCGTTGTTAAACCCAATCGTCACGGCAGGAAAACCGAGACCAATGGCGCCAAACACATTAAAGTCTTCGCCGACGGTAAGATGTGCAACATAGCGACGCGCTGCACCGAACCAAGGAAAGTGGGGGTTCCCAAGCAACACGCCGCGCCCATTGGCACTGGCCTTTCGGCCAAAAGCGTAAGCATTGCTTGCCGGAGACGCACCATCTCGATAGGCGTGATAGGCTGAATTTGGCGCCGACGTCACTTTAGTTTGGGCATTTTTCGGCGCGAGGCCATTGGCAATGTTGCCAAGCATTGGCGTGACACCGGCAAGCAGCGTATATTCATACACCCGGCGCAAAATGTCGTCAGAGGAGATTGGCCGAACCCAGGGCTCGCCGGCACACTCTTTCGGCTGCGCATCACCAAATTCCGCTAGGCTGCGATTATAGCCGTCTGCATAGCCCGCCACGAGGTCGCGCGCTTCATCACTTAATGCCTCGTTGAGCACAGTAAGGCGGTCATCACTCATGAAATACCGGTAAAAAACATCGCTTTCAAAATTCGTTGCCCAGCCATCATCGAAAATCAGGAATAGACTGCGATAGCGATTGTCTGCCCCAAGAAATTTCGACCGTTCGCCTCGTACCGTTAGAAACCACTCTGCCATGACGCACAGATTCTCTCTAGTGACGGCATAGCCCAGGCCAATGCCGGCACCGCGAAAGTCGGCTGCTTTGACATGTGGGATGCCATAGCGCGTATAGCGCAGCTGCACCGCTGCGGCATCTGATTGCGGCTTTGTCTGCGTGGTGGCGCAGCCCGCGGCAACAAGAATCGCAGAAACGCAAAACACCAACGCACCATGCAAAACGCGAAGGCGCACGGCACTTTTGCACGCATAGACGTCCATTATGGCAAGCTCAGTGTGGTCAGCGTGTATCCAGGAGCGGCCTGAATTTCCGCGTCAGTGAAAGGCAAATCAATCCACGCGCCACTGCCATAGAGAGCAAGCTGATCGAGATACGCATCAGACGTTGGATCGGTCGATTGAGAATAGGCAAGCACCATTTTTGTCTTCGGCCCATCGGGCGTCAGTGTGGTCAAAAAGACATGTGTATCGCCACCGGTAACGCCGGTGTAGCCCTCCTTAAGCGGCGCGCGCGGATAGACTTTGTGGAAATTATAAGGGCCGCCAGCGAATGCGATGCGTTTGCCACCTGCGTCAACGCCGAACTGAATATCGCCCAGCTTTGCGTCTAAAGCGATGCCTGCGTCGTCAAGTTCTTTGATACCCTTGGCGAACGCAGAGCGGATATCATCAGTTATCGCCAGACCTGCGGGCGTATTCACCGGATCATCGACGTCAAACGGTGTCTTCCAAACCGTTGCTTGCGGCAGATAACTGACCTGGAACACGCGGGGCAGCTTGCCAGAAAATTGACGGAAAATATGGCCACCTTTACTGTCCAGAGATGCCGTCGTGTCCCAGGCCTTAAGGACTGCACATGCCTTAGTTGCATCGATTGTTTTATCTTCAAGCATGATCTGTGGATTGGCTTCACAGTCGGCGATTAAGTCCTCAATCATGCTTTCAGCAGTAAAGCTGCGCGACTGATAGAAAATCTTATGCATCAGATCCGCTGACATCTTATTACCGGCAAAGCCGTCGCGGCCAGCAACCCGATCTTCAATAATTTTAATGAGAATGCGCGTGCGTTCGCCGCGCGGGGTTTTCTCATCGCCCATAACGCGGGGAAAACCACTGAGGAAGCTCTCTGGGTCTCCATTCACGACCCAATGACTGTCATTGGCATGCAGCGTATAGTCACGCCGAAACAGTGTTGGGCTGTCAGACCCTGCGGGAATACCAGCCTGCGGCGCGTCAGCGTCGTCCTTCCAATCACACGCGCTGCGGGACCCATCAAGCACATAAAGGCCGCCGCGCGCCAACATCGCGCGGCCCAAATCGCCGGCAACGCACCCCGCATAGAGCTCATCGGGCACATTGGCGCGGACGGATGTGTTTGTGAACAGTGTTTCACCCGTGCTATCGGCGGCAAGCACATTAGAAAATGGCAAGCCGACAATGCGGTCAAGAGAGGCCTTTACGTCCCGCACCGTGTTTGCTTTGGCCATTGCAAAGAGCTGGTTCTGAAAGCGGTGATTGAGGCGATTGGCATCGCGGATTGTAAACAGCGCATCTGTATTCCAGGTCATTCCAAAAGCTGAGACAACCGGGCCATGATGCGTCGCATAGAAAGTGTGGCGACGGGGCTCCAATGCGCCGCTAGCTGTCTTTACCTGAACCGTCACTTCTGTCTTTTTCAAAGCGCGCGCTTTGCCATCAACCAGATATTCCATGGGATTGTCTGGGTTTATCGGCATGCGGTAGAAGGTTGCGCGTTGGTCAGTTGAGAAGGTCAGTGACCAACCCATGCTTGCATTATTGCCGATCGACGGGACGGGTCCGCCATAGAGGCCTGACCCGCTAACATCCAAATCATCGCCAACGGTTAAGTGGAACGCATAGAGCCGTTCAGCGCCAAACCATGGGAAATGAGGATTGCCGAAGATAAGGCCATGTCCGCCTTCAGTGATCTCGCCGCCGAAGGCGGCGGCGTTGCTGCCGCCGCGCGTCAGTTTCGCCTCAGCAAAAGCCGCCAACTGCTGCTCAGATGGTGGATAAGGCTTGCGCTGCGCCGCCTTTTTCTCTGGCGGCTGCGCGGCCACTATTCCAACGAGGACCGGATTTGACGATCCGAGCAGCACCATCTGGTGCTGCCTGCGGTAGATATCCGCCTCTGAAAGTGGTTTTAGCCACGGCTCGGCACGGCATGCCTCAGGCCCATCTTCGCCCAAATACGCGTTAAAGCCCTTTATAAAGCCGCTGTTGAGCTGCCGGACTTCCGGCACAGTTGCAGCCTTTACCTCTTCAACAAGAGCATCCGAATAATAGTATGTGTGGTAAAAATCGCTCTGCAGATTGTTGACCGGCACACGCGGCGCAACAAACGGATCGCTATAGGTTCCCTCTGCGCCAAAATACTTGGCCCGCTCCCCACGCAAAATAAGCATATGCTTGGCAAACATACAAAGGTTATGCCGCGCAAAGCTGTAGCCCAAGCCATAGCCACCGCCTTCATATGTGTCTGCCTTTATGTGCGGTATTCCATGTTTGGTCATCCGGAGTTTAACAGACTGTGAATCCACCTCCAAGTCCGGAGATGAACAACCGCTCATGAAAGCCAAAGCTAGACCCAAACCAAGAACCAAGCAGATTTGCTTTTGTGCAGACATAACGTCCCCCACTTGCCGTATTTTGTACATTAAGCCTGAGCGCCAAGGCGTGCGCTTGCATCTAGGTGATGTGTTTTCTCAGCGGCGCGCATGGCCAAGACAAAAGGCCTGAGACGGCTAAATCCCAGGCCCACTTCATCCCGCAAAGCAGCATGCCCTGCGCTTTGATTTTTAGCGCTTAGAAATCAAACCTGACTTCAACACCCATTGTTCTGGGCCGCACCGGCACAAACTGATTGGCAGGTGTAAAGCCCTCGAAGATCGAAAGCTGCCGGGTCTGGTTGCTTTGATCATTTGTGAGGTTGTCAACGAAGGCCGTAACTTGCCAACCATCTGCCAGCAACCCCGCGCGCAGTCCGAGTAATCCAAAATCACCTTGCGGCACCTCCGGATCTGCAAGAAAATCGCCGAAGACCCGGAAGCTTTCACTAACATAGCGGTAATTAGCGAGCGCAAAACCGGTAAAGTCTCCAATCGGCTGTTCATATCGCGCACTTAAATTGATGGTCCATTCAGGCGCATTGGCGATTGGTGTTCCTTCCGTTGCAAAAACGGTCGTTTCGACCAATTCAGCGTCATTAAAATTGATCCCACCGAACACGCTAAACTGATCGGTGACGGCCACATCAAATTCAATCTCCACACCGAAGACGTCGGCTTGACCGGCATTGATAGACCGCGCGCCAGGGCATCCCGGATTAAATGTCGATTGCTGAATATCGTCCCAAAGCATGTAGTAGGCCGATGCATTGAGGCCCAGTTTATTACTAAGCCAGCTGGTTTTACCACCGACCTCAAAGTTCCAGAGGTTATCAGATTCAAAGGCCGCGACCGAGCCATCATCGCCCACCTCAATCACCCCGTCCAAAGCGGTCTGACAGGCAGCGATAAACGCCGGCGGAACATTGAAGTTTGGACCACCGGGGCGAAAGCCGCGTGAGACTGTCGCATAATATGTCTGCTCATCTGTCGGCATGTAGCTTAAGGAGGCACGCGGGCTCACCCCGGATTCAGAACTTGATTGACTATTGCCGTCAACAAAGGAAATCGCCTCAGCCGTAAAACTTTCCACATCCAAGACTGTATCCGTTACGTCAAACCAAAACGCGCGCATTCCCAGAGTGAGTTCCCATTGCTCGTTGAAGGTATAGGTTGCCTCAAAGAACCCAGCATATTGCTGGCGATCAAGCGTATCTGCGATGGTGAAGCCGATGAAACCTGGAATGATGGAGGTATCACCGGTCGTCAGGTCAACAGTGGTATATTCTGTCCGGCCTTCGCGGGCATAGTCCTCATAGTAAACGCCAGCCACAAAGTTGATCGGCTTGTCCCACGTGGTCGTGACACGCACCTCCTGCATGAACGTTGCGTCTTCACGCGGCCCGCCACCAAGCAGCGGGAATGCACCGCCAGAAAAAAATGTGTTGCTACCATCCTGGCGTAACTCGGAATCTCGGTCATAGTAGGTTGTGGACGACAGGATCTCAAAATCTTCGAGCTCCAGGGTGGCAACCAAATTGCCCATAATAAATTCGTC
>JBCCLR010000175.1:0-8177 GCA_039026755.1 Pseudomonadota bacterium
CTTAAGATTTGGCCAGTTCTGAAGGGGCGGCTTGACGCGGCCCACAAAGGCAATGCGCACACCATCCGTATGGCGCGGGATCCACTCTTGCACCACAAACGGGCCAAAGCTGAATTGCACAGGGTCGGATGGGCCTTGCCAGCCGGCGTCCGTGACCTTCGCCGCAGTCGCCGCCATGTCGGCAACGCGAATGTTCATATTATAAATGCCGCCCGTTTCCCAGGCTTGGTCGTGGCTGCGGATACGCTGTTGCGGCACGCCATTAAATTCTAAAATACGCACAAAGCCGCGATCTGTGTTTGCATTTGCCACCAGTGCAAATCGCGCACGCGCCGCGCTGGGTAGCCCCCAGGCTTTCAGTGTCGCTGCAGGAACGGGGCCCGTACTGCGCAGCTCCCATCCGAGATCGCGCTGATAAAAAGTGGCCATCGCCTCAAGATCGCGGACGCTCACTACCGCTTCGCGCCAGCCATCCGGTATCAGCGCGGACGTATCGGGGATATTGACATTTTCACCGGCAAAAGCTGCTGGCCCGCAGAGCAGCACGGCAAGGCATGCAGCCTTGCCCATCCTTTGCTTCAGACTGTTAAGCCGCCGGGCCATGCAGCCGCTCCATCTGCGCCAGATACAGCCGGCGAATAACCGGCAGCAGAATGGCTGGAATAATCCCGTAGATCGCGGGCAGGGTTGCAATAGCAAGGTGCAAGTTTTCTTCACCAAAGACCCGCGTTGATAAAGTGCCGACTGTGCCCGGGCCCAGCAACAAGCCGGACATGCTGATGGAGAGATAATAAAGCGCCACCATCTGGCCACGGATCTTGCCCGGCGTAATCAGCAGCAAAGACGTGATCCCCGCGGCGGAGATGACACCAATGCCAATATTGTTGAGCGCGAGCAAGCCATAAGCCAGCCAAGCATTTGGCATCAGCATCGCGAAAATGCCAGTCGGCACCATCAAAAGATACCCAAACATCAATAAGCGAAACGGCGCGTCTTTGATGCCCTTTTGGCTCCAATAGTCAGAGAAATAGCCAACGCATAAATAAGTCGGAATACCGACAATGAGAATGCCCGTGCCATTCACATAGGCATAAAAGGATGGGTCCCAGCCATATAGCCGCTCAAAAGCGCCAGGGAAGAAATTGGTTTGGCCATAGGCCAGGATCGTCATCACGCAGATAAGTGAAATAAAGCCCGCATAGGTGCCAATGCGATTGCCGACAAAGGCTAGCGTATCGGCAATAGAACTGCCCGTCACTTGATCAGCAGCCGACTTCATGACGCGACGCTTTGGCTCAGGCAGGAAGAAAAAGATGACTGCGAGAATGAGACCCGGCAAGCCCACCGCAATGAACGTGAGCCGCCATGGCTCGAGCGCGCCGAGCAGCGGTAATGACACACTGCTCAGCTCCTTTGAAACAGTGAGCGCAAAACCCGACACAAAAGACGCGATGCTGCCGCCCACCACCAGCGCCATGGTGTAGACAGCAATAGGCTTGGCGCGCTTTTCTTCGGGAAAAGCATCACCAATCATCGAGAAGGCCGCGGGGCTCAGCGTCGCCTCGCCCGCTCCCACACCAAGCCGAGCTAAAAACAAATGCCAGAAGTTCCGCGCCAGGCCAGAAACGGCGGTGGCGATCGACCAGACCGCAACGCCAGTGGCCAGCACCCAAGTCCTGCGCTTGCGATCAACCAGCCAGCCCAGTGGGATGGCCATGGTTGCGTAGAAGACTGAAAACGCAAGACCAACGATCCAGCCAAACTGCTCATCAGAAATTTTCAAATCAGCCTTAATCGGCTCAATCAAATAGCCAATGATCGCCCGGTCTACATAGGAGAACACATACGTGACCATGAGGAGGAGGATGAGGCCCCAAGAGAGGACGGCCGGTGGGTACGGTGCGTCCGCTGGGACCGTGCCTGCAGCGCTGGATTGATCACTCATGAGGACACGCCTGCTTTTGGAATGTGATAAATCACCACCAGATTGTCATCGGCATCGGCAATGCCCACTTCGCGTCCGGTTCTGCCGTCATGCGTTTCCAGCACTTCTTCGTCATAAACGGTAAGACCGAGTGCTTTTGCACCAGCGACCACCGCATCAATCTCAGCAATATCAAGCACAATGGCCGCCCGGCGCGGATGCGGTATTGGCGCTATTTCAACCCCTTTGACCTCCGTTAATGCCATGACCCGCTCTTGCTGTGCTGTCGATAATGTGGCCCAGCGCATGGCCGCATTTTTGTCGATTTGAAACACCGGATAAGAATAGGAATCCTCTTTTGAGTCTGCGATAAAAGCGACCTCAAAACCAAGCACGTCACGGTAGAATTTGAGTGCTTCGTCAAGATCACGCACGATGAAATTGGCGCGTTGAAACCGTATGGATGTCGTCATTGTCCCTCCCCTTTTAGCCCCAGCCATCCGGCTCGCCGCGCACCGATGTGTAGGTCACCCCCACATTGCGGCCGTAGTACATCCGGGCAAGCGCGCGCGGCATGCTCTGAAATCCTTGGTTCTCATCAATGAGTGGCTGCAATTTTCCAGACTTTATCCAGTCTGCCATGTGCTCCATGGCGATGGTCCATTGGTCCATGTAATTATAGACAAAAAAGCCCTGCAATCGGCTGTCCGTGCGGCCAATACGGCGGTACCCCGGCAGGCTCGATGTGGTCCCCTTTTCCACATATTCGCTGATTGCGCCGCACAATATGATGCGCGCGCGCAAGCGCAGGCGATCAAGGCACAGGTCAAGCACTTTGCCGCCGATATTGTCAAAATACATATCAAGGCCATCAGGCAAAAACGCATCGAGCATGGCACCGACATCATCTGACTTATAGTCAATAGCTTCGGCGCAGCCATAGCGTTTGATCAGCGCACACTTCTCCGGCCCGCCAGCAATGCCAATGACTTTGGCGCCAACCACATTGGCCGCCATTTGCGACACCAATGAGCCAACGCCGCCAGCCGCGCCGGACAAAACGGTCAAATCACCAGCGCGCGGCTCACCGCAAATCATATAGCCAGCATAGGCAGACATGCCCTTCATGCCGAGCACACCCGCGCCAAGGGCAGCAGGCAAACCATTGTTGGGCATGCGGATAAACTTCTCCTTGGCCGTCATGCCAGAGACTTTGTACGTCTGCCAGCCAAGCTGGCCTTGCACGATCTCGCCTTCACGCCACGCCGCGTTGCGCGACTTGACGATTTGCGCAACACCCCGCCCATGAATGATATCTCCAAGGCTGAGCGGTACTTCGCCGGCGGCAGGCAGGCCTTGCATGTAAAACCGCATGACCGGCGCAAGGCCAAGATACAGCGTTTTTAACAGCACTTCACCATCGCCTGGCTCCGGCACGGCGGCCTCATGCCAGGTAAAGTCTTCCGGCGTAACATTGCCGGTGGGTGCGCGGGCGATGCGCCAGGATTGATGCACATCGTCATCAATCACATGGCCCGCCTCAAGCGCAGCAAAAGCATCAAGTTCTGGCATAGAGACCTGCGCCAATGCCCCTTTCAATGTCACTTAGGGTGCACTCTGACGGTTTGGTTTACTTCAAAGAAATAGCCGTCAAGGTCAAAGAACGAGCAACCAATCATATCTTTCTTCGCGCCATCGGCGCCGGTAACCGTCCATTCATCCGGTTCAGCATGGATGCGCGAACCCAGCGCCCGCGCGCGCTCGACAGCGCCGCGCGCATCATCGGATGCAACGACAAAAACCGGCTGGCCAAAGGGCACTTCGGTGGGGAGCGCCTTAGGCAAGTCATCACGCACCGGTTTGGTCCATTCCATCAGGCCGATCATGCCGATGGTATCGTGCTCTGCTTTCATGATCACAAGGCGCAGCTCATCGCCCTTCTTGCCCATGGCAAGCCGCGTGCCCGACAGCGTGAAGGGGGTATCCATCCAGCGGCTCATGCCCAGCACCTGTTCATACCAGTGCGCAGATTTTTCCGCATCGCGCACCACCAACGTGGTGCGTTTGATAATATTGCCGGCCACTTTATTTCCCCCGCTGATACTATGGTATAGCAACGCTGTAAGAGATCGGAAACAGCTACAAAGGCGCCGCGCAATAATTTGATTATTCTCAAGTTTTTTACGACCGCGCAGAGGAAAATAAACCATGTCAGACCGCCAAAACATCGCCATCATCGGAACCGGCCGCATGGGCAGCGCCTTTGGTAAAAGGCTGTCGGCCTTGGGCCATGCAATCACCTATGGAAGCCGCACACCGCATAGCGAAGCTGTTCAGAATCTGCTGCAAGAGCAAGGCGCAAGTGTCTCTGCGTCAAGCATCGCAGAGGCCGCCAGCCAAGCCGACGCAGTTCTTCTGGCAACACCGCATAGCGCACTCGCGGACATCCTCCCCGAGCTTGGAACGCTGAAGGGCAAGACGGTGATTGATGTAACAAATGCGCTGGTGATGGCGGACACTGGCCTGATGCAACTGCTGCCCGACGCTTCAGGCGAGACCATTCAAGTGGCCAAGCCCGAGGCCAAGGTCGTCAAAGCGTTTAACACCATCGGCTTTCACGTGATCGCCAATCCACAGGCGGCGGGCGGGCCGGTGAGTGTGATGCTGGCCAGCGACCATCCAAACGCAAAGACCTACGCCGCCGAATTGGCCGAGGTGCTTGGCTTTACCAGCGTAGACGTCGGGCCCATAGCCCACGCCCGCTACCTCGAAGGCATGGCTGCGCTTTATATGGTGCCATACCTGCAAGGCCGCATGACCGAGGCTTTTGAATTCTACCTGCAGCAAGGCGCGGCGCCGAAAGAGAGCAAAGGCGTACGCGCAGCCGGATAAGAAAAACCCAGCCCCTGCTAGGTGCAGAAGCTGGGTTTTGGTTTTTGAGCTGGGCGCTTAACGGAAGGTGTAAGTGAGCCGCAGGCCAAATTGGCGCTTGTCTCGGAGTGCCACTTGCGCACCTTCGCGGTTAAAATCGAAGAAAGACGTTGGAAAATTGGAGATTCTATTAGCGATATTTAAGTCCGCAAAGTTAAACGCTGCCGCCGGAGCATTTTCGTTGAACAGGTTGGTAACGAAAAGTTCCAAGCGAAGATCTTCGCCTTGCAACCCAACACGCAGGTTGGTGTCAAAAGCATCCTGGACTTCCGTTACGTTCGCGTTGGAGTCCCAGAAATTTCCTGTGTAAAAGACATCACCGCGAATGAACCAGTTATCAAATCCGATAAATCCTCCCGTAATATCCTGGGTCCAAGTACCAGCCAGCGATCCAGCGAACGGTGGGAAGCGAGGCGCCTGTTGACCCGACACGTCAGCTGCCGGACCGAAAATATCGCCAAAATCTCCAGTTCCTGCTTCATCCGGGAAGGAGTCAATAGTTGCATCAATGTACGCTGCAGAACCGTTTATCGTAAGATTTTCGGTTACTTGAACGGTTAGGTCTAATTCAAAGCCATAGATATCGGTCGTAGCACCGTTACTGTTGAACGCTACCGTTCTAAATGGGTTTGAGGCATTAGGATCATTTTCCGCGATACCTAAGACTTGGCGGACAATTTCATCACTACGGCGCATATAAAACGCCGCCAAATTAAAGCCAGCCCGTCCATCCCACAATTGTTGCTTCCAGCCTAATTCAAAGTTTTCAAGTTGCTCTTCTTCGAAGGCAAAATCGGCCTCGGGGGCGAGTCCTTGCAGTTCCGCTAGTTCGACGGCGTCTAGCTCTGCGACTTCAGGATTAAATCCTCCTGGCAGGTTACCTTTACTGTAGGTGAAATACACCGTCGCCAATTCGGTCGGCTCATATCGAAGGGTGACACGCGGCAAAAACCTTGTAAACGTACGCGGTGAAACCGCGTCTAGTCCTTCCGCAGCCCTAATTTCATTAATCTCATCTTCCGTAACCTCATCTTCCTGATACCGGCCTTCGAGTGTTAGGGACAGTTTTTCTGTGACTTCAAAGTCAAAAGAACCAAACAAACCAATCGTTCTCGCCTGCGTTCGGAAAGGCACTGTTCGGAAAATATCATCGAAGGCAATGTTACCGAAAAAGGCAAATGGAAAGGTTGAGGCGGTGCCATTTGCTTGAAGTATTTCAATATCAACATACGACGCTCCAACTTGCCATTCCAATCGGTCATTTAGTAACAGGCCAGCAAATCTACCCTCCAGTGTAAAGTCTTCGATTTCTCGCGATGCGTAGGCCAGATACGATGGATCCCCCGTTAAATCAAAGTCAATCCACCGACCAAAATTTTCCTTATTGTATCCCCCCAGAAATGTGAAAGATACGCTGTCAGAAATATCGAGTTCAGTGTTTAATCCAAGGCGAAAGCTGTCGAGTTGAAGGCCCCAATCATCCTGGTTTAAAAAATTGTATTTAAAATCTGCAATCGCGATATCGTCAGAAAAGTCAGAGTCGTTCATAATAATACTGCGAAAAAGCGCAATGTCATCAGGACCCGAGTTCATGCCGAGAGTTGATTCATCAGGCTGCGTAATCACACCCCTGAACACTGACTCTGTCCTCACATCTGCATTCAAATCAAAAATAGTTGGTGGAACGACTGAGTCACTTTGATCAACTGTACCATCCGGGTTTAACAGAAAGCCACCGAAGTTATGCGAATTTACTCCGGCAGTTTCTTGAGCAGCTGGCGCTCCATCGTTTACCTTTCGGTAAGATATACGCAGTTTTGATCGGAACGCTGGAGTAGGTTTCCAACTCAAGGTTCCATTGAAGGAATACTGTTCTTCATCACCCAGTCGCTGACCATCAACGATGGTATTATCATAATGCCCATCAAATGACTCATACATTCCTCCGATTCGAAAACCCAAGGTTTCGGTAATTGGCCCTTCAAAGCCCGCCGAAACCCGGTATTCGCCACGTGTTGCAGCCAACAGATTGATATCTGCGCGCAATTCATCACCAGGATCTTTGGTAACGTAGTTGATAGCACCAGCAAAAGTGTTACGACCGAACAAAGCGGACTGTGGACCTTTTATTATTTCGACGCGCTCAAGCTCATTGATACCAATCGTCTCTGCACCATCACTCAAATAAACACCGTCAATAAAAACCGTCGCGGTTTGCTGCAACCGATTGTCAGTTGACAGAAACACGCCGCGAAATCGTGGGGTTGTATTCACGCGCGCAGGTGTCTGGTTGAATTCTTCGATAAATAGCCCAGGCGTTGCTTTTGCGATGTCAATAACGTTCTCGAAGCCGGCAGCCTGTAATTCAACCTGATCAAAAGCGGTTATCGCCAGCGGCGCATCAAGCAGCGTCTCAGCCTTCTTCCGGGCCGTGACGATGATGGTTTCTGTACCCTCAGCATCCTGCTCCTGCGCAAGTGTAGCACCCGGCGCCGCAAGCAAAACCGCTGCCATACCCGCCAGTGCGGTTTGGCTATATAAATGTCCTATTTTCATCGTTTCCCCCCATATTTAACCGAAACTCGATAGAATTTGTCCGGACGTATTTCTAGGTCAATCGAACTGGCACCGGTTGTCAAGGTCAGACTGCGGCCATGGCCCCGTTGATTTTAGAATTTTGATAATTATCAAAAGGAGTGTTGCTGCTTTGCACACTTTGCAGATTTTTCTTTCGCTTTTGGCAATTTGTCGTAGGCTGATATGGCGATAACGTCAAATACGGATATGCCATTCATGTATATTTTGTACACAAGGGTGGATTGTTTCGTGGATAGAGTCGCGCGAATGAGCCCCTCGACAGCGGCAGAACGGCAATAGGCAAGGGACCATGGCAAAGACAACGCTTCCACATCCAACCCGCCGCGCACTCCTTGCCGGTGGGGCTGCAAGCGCCGCGCTGGCTGCTAGCGGCTGCGCGTCGAATGGTGCGCCAAATGTTACGAGTGCTGCAAGCGCAGCTCCAGCACCAGCGACGCCCGACCTGTCACCCATCGATGCGGCCGATGTCATCGTCATCGGTGCCGGGCTGTCTGGCCTCAATGCCACACTCCTGCTTGAAGAGATGGGCTTTAAAGTGACCCTGCTTGAAGGTCGCAACCGTGTTGGCGGCCGGCTCTACACCATGGATGATGTGCCCGGCGCGCCGGAAGCGGGCGGCAGCGGCATCGGCAGTGTTTATGGCCGGCTGATTGGCGCGACGGAGCGCTACAATATTGCGCTAGGCCCAGAGCGGCGACGCACGGTGCCGGTTAAAGAGATTTCA
>JBCCLR010000176.1:0-8118 GCA_039026755.1 Pseudomonadota bacterium
ACCGAGTTTAATTTCATCTTCACCAACGCAGTTTCGAATAATCTAGGCGAGGAAGACACACTACTCGATCTAGGCAATGGTCAATCGATCCTACTGGAAGACTTTAACGTCACTGATTTCCAGTCCAATGACTTCATTATCTAAGACTGTCTGAAGAATTCGCTCGACTGTAAAATTTGGATTGAACACGTGAACGAGACCACACAACCCAAGCTCGCACTGAATGGCTCGCGGCTGTTTACGAGCTGGCTGCAGCAGCAAAATGCGAGCCTGGCCTTCACCACCTATCAGGTCGGCAAGCTGTTTTTAATCGGCATCAAGCCTGATGGCGGCCTCTCGGTCTTTGAGCGCACTTTTGATCGGGCCATGGGGCTGACAGTGACCAAAGAGCGCGCCTATATGGGCACGCTCTACCAGCTCTGGCAGCTCGACAACTTTCTCACCGCCGGGGAAGTGCATGAGGGGCATGACGCGCTTTATGTGCCCACGGTCGGCACCACGACTGGCGATATCGATATTCACGAAATGAGTGTCGACGGCGATGGCCTGCCAGTATTTGTCGCCACCCGGTTTAACTGCATCGCCAGCCCGGCTAAGCGCGGCAGCTTTAAAGTGCGCTGGAAGCCGTCCTTTATCGACCGGGTTGCCGCTGAAGACCGCTGTCATCTCAATGGCCTCGCCATGCAAGATGGCCAGCCGAAATACGCAACCTGCGTCAGCCAAACCAATGTGGCCGAAGCCTGGCGCGCGCACCGCAAAGACGGCGGCGTGGTGATCGATATAGACACCGATGAAGTCGTGGCTGAGGGCCTCTCCATGCCGCATTCGCCTCGGCTGTATAAAGATAAGCTTTATCTGCTGCAGGCGGGCACGGGCGAGTTTGGCTATATTGATCTGAAGAAAAAGATATTCGAACCGCTGTGTTTCTTGCCCGGTTTTGCGCGTGGCCTCTCATTTTGCGGCGATTATGCCGTTATCGGCCTGTCTAAGCCGCGCCGGGAAGGCACCTTTGAAGGGCTGGCGCTGAATGAGCGGCTTGAAAAAGAAGGCATAGAAGCGCGCTGCGGCCTATCGATCGTCAATCTTAAGACCGGTGACGTAGAACATAGCCTTGAGATTGAGGGCGTTATTCAAGAGTTGTTCGATGTTGCGGTGATCGAAGGCGTCCGCCGGCCGATGGCGCTCGGCTTCCGCAACGAAGAGATTCGCTTCATGGTCCGACCGGAAGAAGATTAGGCGGGCGGCCACATGCCCCGCAGTGCGTCTTGAAACGCTGCAGTGAAGTGTTTTGGGTCCCACCCGGGGCGGGTTTTCAAATGCGCACGCAGCCCCGCTTTCAAATCCACCAGTGCTGGACGGTCTTTGGCCGCTCTGACCGCAATCGCAACATAGTCCTGACGGTCCTTGGCAATCCAGTTAGGCATGTCAGCGGCCGCCATAAAACTCGCCCCCATGCGAGAGACGAAATGATCCCCTTCTAGCGTAATGACCGGAACACCCATCCACATCGCTTGCAGCGAAGTCGTGCCGCCGTTGTATGGCGTTGGGTCAAGCGCAATGTCGATATCCGCATATTCCGCCATCATCACATCCAGCCCGACTGGCCCCCGAAACTCCAGTCGCGCCGCATCAACGCCATGATCTGAGAACAGCCCCTGATAGCGCTGCACAACGCCTGCATCCCCAAAACTGGGCGCTTTAAGCACCAATCGGCTGTCTGGCACCGCGCTGAGGATAGACGACCAGAGCGCCACGGTCTCAAGCGTCAACTTTGGCACGTTATTGAACGATCCAAAGGTCAGCGGGCGCTCGAGCGACCGCTCAAAGTTTGGTAACGGATAATCAGCTTTGGGCGCATAACAAAATACAGTGCCGGGCAATTGGATGAGCTTCTCGCTGTACTGAGACGCATGGTGTTGTGGTGTAACAACCACGTCGCCGATCAACCAATCCATATTGGGTACGCCTGTGGTGGCGGGATAGCCAAGATACGTCGCCTGAACCGGCGCCATGCGCTTTGCGAATGCCGCCATTTGTTTATAGTTCGTGTGCCCAGCCAGATCGATCAGGATGTCGATTTCATCGTCGCTGACGGCTTTGGGCACATCTTCAATGGCCAAATCGCGCCAGGTCGTCACATGTTTGCGCGCATACGCGGTTTCCTCATCATAGGTATCGCCGGTGAAATACACCGTTAGCGGATAGTTTTCTAAGTCCCAGGCTTCCAAAACAGGCCCCATAAAGATGGCCACTGGATGTTGCCGATGCAGGTCTTTGGTCACCATCCCAATGCGCAGCGGTCGGTCTGTCGCCTCATCATTGGGGAAAGAGGCGATATCGCGGGCACCATCGCCGAGCTCCAAAAACAGATCACGATGCAGCCGCGCAATCTCCTCTGCCTGCACGCCGTCCAGATAAAGCGTCGTCATGGCAATGCGAGAGGCAACCGACGGCTCGCCTGCGTCACGCAACTTGTGAAAGTGCTCAAGCGCTTGTTCGGGCTGGCCAAACCGGCTGGCAATTGTTGCTTCAAGCGCTTCTACGGCAGCCCAATGCACGCCTTCTTTGGCCTGCGCGTGCGACAGCGACTGCCGCGCTTCAGACAACCGCCAGGCCTTTGCCAGCATATCGGCAAGCTCTAACTCCACCGCACCATTATTTGGCTGTTGCGCTACATTTTTCCTTAAAAGCGCTGTGGCCAGCTCATGCAGGTTAGCGCTCAAAGCAAGGTCTGAGGCTTGTTTCAGCAGATCGTGGTCTTCGCACTCGAGCAGCGCTTGCAGATGCCGCTCAGCCAATGCCGGCATGCGCAGGCGCAGTAGCGCGGCTGCCGATTGCAGCGTAATCTCATAAGCTATGCGGCTCGGCGCATTCGTTTGCGAGATCAAAGCTTCGGCGGCGCGAAACGCTTCAAGCGCGCCAGCTGCATCGCGCGCGTCTAGCCGATAGGTGCCGATTTGCAGGTGTGTTTGCGCCTGCTTTTGAAAGTCCCCCCGGTCAACCTCAAGTGCTGCTATATAGTGTCTGGCGCTGTCTTCACGCATTTGTGAAGCACCTTCCATTGCCAGCCGGCTCAAGGCCAGATGCCCACGATGATCCTTAGGCCGTATCCGTACCGCATGATGATAAGCTGCTTTGGCTTTTTCTATGTCGCCAAGCTTTCGCAGCGCGTGGCCAAGTTCCAAGTGCGCAGAAAACTCATTTGGATCAATGCAGACAGCCTGCTGAAAACTGTCTCTCGCTTGATGCAGATTGCCCAAATTTCTATGCGCGCGCGCGTTTAAAATCCAGGCATTCACCAGCGCTCCATCGAAGCCGATCGCGCGCGCGCTATGCTCTAAAACGAGCTGCCAATTCGAAACGCGCGCAGCGGCGTTGGCCTCGTTAAAGGCCTGTGCTGCTTCGATATTTTGCGGTGAGTTCATTACGCCACACTTGCTAAAAAATTCATGCCTAGGTTACAGCATGCTTGTCGCTTCAACAAGGTCATCCTCCGTGCTTACCGCAGTGCAGATTTTCGTTCTAAATGCTTTTTGCAGAGGAGGGTTAGGGCATCCAATTTGCTTCGTCTTGGCATCTCATCAGTGTAGCAAAGCCCACAGAGTTTTTTATCGCGTTTCAAACTGCAAAGCGCATTAAACACACGTTGAGGAACAGTGCGGCGCTGTCTTGCGGCACGATGACTAGCAGACCCGCGGACGTCACAGGTCTGCCACGCGCAAGCCCGGGCTGAACGAAACAGCCTCGAATTTAAGACTTGCGGAGAGTATTTTTACTGGTAATTTTGACCCACTGAGTAATGGCGATTTGTGTCTGAAGTGGTGTGATATGCGACTAAGTCTTGAAGAATGGCGCTTTTTAGCGGAGCCATTTTATGATGTGGTGCCGTATGCACCGGAAGCCCAAGCAGGCATCACGATTGAAGCATATGAGGGCGCAGGCGTTTTAGTAAATAAATTGTCTTGCCCGCCACAGCTCCTTTTACACGATCCTGCAAAGCGTAAATACGTCTGCCACGATTATCTTCTTTTTGAGCGGTTTTACTCCGGCGGCGGCGATGCGCAAGTGGATAATATAGACTTCACGGTCCACCCTTCTCGGCTGCATCTTATTGATATGTCGCGGCACTACGTTTCCGTGAAAGAAGAGAGCACGTGCGAAGGGGTGCTTATACCGCATAGTGCAGTTGGCTATGACCCGAGTGTGGACCCTGCTTTTGTATCGATTGACCTTGCTTCAAACGGCGGCAAGTTGCTTGCTTCATCGCATCAGATGATGGTGCCTTATATTCGAGAAGGTCAGCCTGATAGTGCCGATTTTGTTGGTGCATTTCTTGACTTGGTACAGCGGTTTATGCTTCGGCGCGCGCCGACCGAGCAGCAGGATCATGATGATTTAGGGCGCCCCATGCGGACGCTGCTGCGCGAATTTGTAAAGGTGCATTTGCCAGACCCGAAGCTGAGCATTGGAATGCTAGCCGAAAACTTTGGTGTGTCACGCGCTACATTGTTTCGGCACTTTGAAGAATTTGGCGGCGTTCAAAGTTATATTCGCAATTGCCGGTTAGACAGGTGTTTGTTTGAATTGGCAGGCAAACCACCGGAGCGGGGTATTGTCTCCACTGTGGCAAAGCGGTGGAGCTTTAACGACCCCACTCATTTCAACCGGCTGTTTCGAGATCGCTTCGGGATGGCACCATCGGACTGCTTCGTGAACGATTTGTCCACTGCAGTGCCACTGCCGACTGCTGTGACGAGCGTTGCGCACGGCTGGCTCGATAGCATCGGGCCCTGACCCGATACCCCAAACATGCGCTAGGCGTTGTTTAGTCTCGTTTGAATAAGGATATTTTCAGCGGATTTGATTTATCCGCGACGTTGGCCGGTTCCTCATGGTCTGTCGCGAAAACGCTTTGAGCCATGCTGCGGTGCGCGTGAAGCTGTATCCTCCGGCGGCGCGAATGGCGTTTATTCGACCACCTCGATGTTGTTTGAGAAAATTTCTGTCGAGGCGGCGCGGTGTTCTCATTTGCCTCCTGATGGGCTCGACGGCGCTGCGGCAACTGCGTTTCTGCTTAATAGTGCCAAGTCTTTTGCGACTTGACCACGTTCGTACTCATCATAAGGACTGCCGTGATAGGCCGTAGCAGCGAGGATAAACACGCAGCGCAGTAAGGGCACATTGCTCCTGGTGATCGAGAAGAGTTTGCAACCAACGTATACGGCGCATTTGCGTTGACTTTGCCGATTCACACGGCCTCCGGCCGATGCGGTGAACAAAAACGTTTGGAGCCGGCCTGCCGCTGCTTTTACATGAGCAGCTTGAAAGCAACACTGAGACCCTCAGCAAAGGCCTGTTCAAGCCCAGTATGACCAGACGTTTTGCTAGCAATACACCGAAAAGAGCGGGGCCAGTTCGTTGCATGGGTCGACGATTGCGCAAGGCGATGCCAAAAATACCCTCTGCGCAATCGGCGTGTCCGTCGCATAGCCGCATCAAACCCTCTTTCTTCGCAAATGTGCAGCAAAAGTGAGAACGACAAATCGCGATCTTTTGCCGCTTAAGACCTTTTTCTCACGCAAACTCGAACACTTTAGAGACCCAAAAATACAACGTTAACGTGCTGGCAGCTGGTCAGAGGCAAGCAACTAGCCAACTCCAAAGAGCGGAGGTTATTTTTAGAACGATGGCAGAAATGTGGGATAAAAATGAAAGCTGTAGAATTTTATAAATAAAACAAATACCTAGAGATAAATGTGGCGGAGAGGAAGGGATTCGAACCCTCGATGGGCTTTTGACCCATACTCCCTTAGCAGGGGAGCGCCTTCGACCACTCGGCCACCTCTCCAAGGCCGTCAATAATAGGGATTTCCTAAGGTTGCAAGCGCCTTTGGGTCTTTTCCTAAGTTCCGTGTTTTTACGAAAGAAAACAGAACAAAACGCAACTCAACGCATAGTTTCTGGGAATCCGCGGGGAGTCCGACGCCAGTGCGATACCAGGCCGGTGTCGTGAGCGTTTATTTCAACGTTTCTGGGCCGTCTGGCGCAGTCATAAGCCCCTGCAAAGAATTTCGCTATCGGCTTTGGCGCGTATGGGACAGCACTCTTTTTCTAATGTCCGTCGTGATGGCCAATCCATCGACTGCGGATGCCGATGCCAACGATCCCACAGTTACCACGCTCATAAAGATGGCAAAGCGCCTCGGCTATGGCGGTCTTATTGTTCACAATCTATCGGCCTATCGTGCGACTGACCCAAAAGATTTAGCAGCAGCTGGATATCCAGTCGGTAAAGAGAATTATCAATATTTAGAAGGCGCACGAAGCATAGCCGAGCAAAACGTACAGCGCATATTTTTTGCTTGGGGAAATGCCGCTAATGACGGGCCTTTGAGAGAGGTTGCGGAATGGATGAAATCGCGTTGCAGCCTATACGAGGTGCAAGCTTTTCACTTTGGCCTCACTAAATCTGGCCAGCCAAAACACCCGCTCGCGCGCGGCAAGCGCCGCATTCCAAACGATCAGCAGCCGGTGCCCTTTTCATTGGGTTGGGTTTCTAGACAAACTTCGAACATCAAAGCTTCAATAGAAAGGGAAAGCTGTGACTGAAGAATCTGCAATTGAAAAAGAAATTAAAGAGAAGGGCTTAACTGCCCCGCGCGTTACTCCTGACATGATTAGAAGCGAGATTGTCGCCGAACAATATCATGTCTTTCAGGGCTCGCAACTCACGGTGTGTTGTTTGACGCTTCAAAACGGCTTTACCGTCACGGGCGAAAGCGCATGTGCTTCACCAGAAAACTTTGATGCCGAGATTGGGAGCAGGATTGCCTTTGACAAAGCGTGCGACAAGATAGGGCCGCTATTGGGTTTTCGCCTGCGCGCTGAGTTGGCGGCGCAATGAGAACGCGAGACAAACTAGCCGCCGAGCTTCGCAAAGTCGCTGCAATAGCGAGGGCGGACAATGCCGCTAGGTATGAAGCGTTTGCCAGGCGCGCTGAAACCGGAGAGTTTGACGATTATGCTGACACCTATGTCTGCCCAATCACACAGCTTTACTCAGAACTGAGGTCGGCGGGCTTTACTAAGTTTGCCCAGCGCGTTGCCAATGGCGAATTTGATGCCACTAAAGAAGAAAGTGACGAATGGGCGCGCTCTGCGAGTGGTCAGGACGCGGCAAAGCGGCTGTCACCAGAGATACGGAAGGCTCTAGGCATGGACCTTATTCACTAATGACCCCGCGCCAATCGTTTAATCAGGAAGGCGTGTGATGGCTTACGCAGAAAAAACGTCTGTCAGCGTTGAAAACTCTAAAGCGGATATTGAACGCGTTTTGAGTAAATATGGCGCTGATCAGTTTATGTCAGGCTGGCAGGAGGGTATGGCGATGGTTGCCTTCCGCATGAAGGGTAGGCACGTGCGGTTTTTGCTTCCAATGCCTGGGCAAAATGAAAAACGCTTTACGCATCACAGCCGTGGCGCGCGAACGGCATCTGCAGCGCTTAAAGAGTGGGAACAAGCATGTCGCCAAAAGTGGCGGGCATTGCTGCTTGTTGTCAAAGCCAAGCTAGAGGCTTGCGAGGCGGGCATCACCGAATTTGATGATGAGTTCATGGCGCACATTGTACTGCCAAGCGGTGAGACTATGGGCGACCGCTACAAGCCGCAAATCGCTCTAGCGTATGAGCAAGGCGACATGCCTCCGCTGTTGCCGGACTATACGTCATGACCCGCCTTTGCAGTGAGTTTGATGTGATGGGAGGTGAGTGATGACAACAATCGCTTTTAAGGACGGCCGCATCGCTGCTGATAGCCTGGCCTGTCAAGGCTATACAGTTATCGGTGAATCTGAGAAAATCCGCAGAATTCAATCTGTTCTTTATGGGCGGGGCTTTGCTGCTGCAGCGGGTAGGGCGCAGGATGCGGAGGACTTTTATGAATGGCTAGCGGTAGGGGGTAAGAAACCAGTTTTTGACCAGAGTTTTAATGGTATTTTTTGCAATTCTGGCGGAGCCACGCTGTTTGATTTTGGTTTAACACCCTTGAATCACTCAGCGCCATTTTTTGCCATAGGGTCGGGCATGGACTTCGCCCTTGGTGCAATGGCGGCGGGTGCCA
>JBCCLR010000177.1:0-8042 GCA_039026755.1 Pseudomonadota bacterium
ACACCAGCATTAAGAAGCCGCTGGGCATAATCGATATTTTCATCCCGGAAAAGGTCCTGCGAGGCGGTGCCGATCCAGGTCGGCGGCAAGCCTTCAAAGCTTTGCGCGCGTGCCGGTACGCTTGGCGCGAGCGGTTCAGCGCCGCCGAGATAATGCGACCAGGCAAGCTGATTGAGTTCACGCGTCCAAACGAATTCACCCGTCATTGGGTCTCCGGCATGACCTTCGCTGCCGGTTCGATCATCAAGCATGGGGTAGGTGAGGAGCTGAAAGCAGATCTTGTATTGGCCCAAATCTCGGGCGTGTAAAGCGAGCGCCGCCGCCAGGCCGCCGCCTGCGCTTTCACCGCCCACTGCAATGCGGCTCGGGTCTATTTTTAGCTCAGCGGCATTGCCGTGCATCCAGGCGAGCGCAGCATAGGCATCTTCAAGCGCCGCAGGTGCGGGATGTTCAGGCGCCAAGCGGTAATCCACGGACACGATGGTAATCCCCAGGTCTTCGCACAGCCTGATATTTTGCGCATCGTAACTATCAGGCGCATCAATAACGTATCCGCCGCCATGCAGATGCAGATATGCGCCGCTGTCTGCATCAACAGCGCTGGGCCGATATATTAAGCACCTTATGGGCGCGTCTTCAGGTTTAAGGCTGGGGATATGGCGATCCTCGCGCTGCACACTTTCCGCCTTAATCGTCGCCAACTCCATTTGATCGGCAAATGCTTGCCGCAGAACGGGCAACATCTCTCGCTGCAAAGACAGTGGCGGGAAAGCATCCAGGAGCGGCAGAATTTCTGGATCGATAAGATGCCGTGTGGTCATGACGAAGGTATCCAATAACGCATTTTTGGCGTGTGTAGCACTTGGCCGGTTGAACACCAAATCCGTCTTGATTGCACGGCATGTGTGCCCAACTGCCAGCCTTTGCGACCTTTCCGATCTCGCTGCGTGAACAAACTGTGGCGACGCGCTTATCTCTTTCATAACGCTTTGGCATACCTGTGGTGCGCGGAAGGGATAGAAAAGTGGCCGGTGACACACTCGCACAGAAGATCATTGCACGTGCTGCAGGCTTAACCCATGTCGCCGTGGGTGATGACGTAACTGTACGCGTTGATCTGCTGATGGCGCATGATGGGTCCGGGCCGCGGCGCTGGCGCCCGCGCATGGAAGCTTTGGGCGCGCCGCTTTGGGATCCCGATAAAGTCGTCTTGGTGACGGATCACTATGTCCCTGCGGAAGATCAAGTGGCAGCAGATATCCTGCAAGAAACGCGCGATTTTGCGCGCGACTATGGCGTTCAAAAATTCTTTGATATGGAAGGCATCTGCCACGCTATTTTGCCTGAAAAGGGCCTATTAAAGCCCGGCATGTTTGTCGCCGGCGGTGATAGCCATACCACCATGGGCGGCGCCTACGCGTGCTATGCAGCGGGGTTTGGCGCGACGGACACGACGGGGATAGCGATCACGGGCGAGACCTGGACGACGGTACCTGAGACGATTTTAGTGCAGCTCAATGGCCAGCTTAACTTTGCGGTCACCGCGAAGGACATCATGCTGAGGCTATGCCGCGAACTTGGCATGGATAACAGCTTTAAGGTGATAGAATATACCGGCTCGGGTGTCGCCAATATGGCGATGGCTGAACGGACTGTGCTGTCCAATATGGCGGCAGAGCTGGGCGCAGAAACCGGGCTGATTGGTGTTGATGGTGTTACCATTGACGCGCTGGCAGCAACTGGTGTCGATACGGCGGGTGCTGAGGCTTGGGCGTCGGATGCTGACGCGCAGTATTCTAAGTGCTTTACGCTTGGAGCCAGCGGGCTAGAGCCGCAAATTGCAGCGCCGCATTCGCCGGTCAACAGTGATGATATTGGGCATTTTATCGGCACACAAGTCGATCAATGTTATATCGGCGCGTGTGTCGGTGCTAAGCTGACTGATCTGCATATGGCTGCTGCGGTCCTGCGCGGGCGGCAAGTGGCGCCTGGCACGCGGCTGGTTGTGGCGCCATCCACCGCCTTTACCATGCAGGCCGCTCTGGCTGATGGAACACTGCGCATTTTAGAAGATGCTGGTGCAACCTTCCTGCCATCGGGCTGCGGCGCGTGTGCGGGCTTTGGCGGCCGCGCGCTTGGCGATGGTGATGTGTGTCTATCGACCACGAACCGGAACTTTAAAGGCCGCATGGGCCATGCCAATTCGCGGGTGTATCTTGGCTCAGCCTATGCCGCTGCGGCTGCTGCGGTAACTGGCGAAATTACCGATCCACGCGATTTTCTTGATGCTAACCGGACCGCAGCATGAGGGTCAAAGGGCGCGCATGGGTGTTTGGCGATGCCATCAATACGGACTTGTTAGCGCCTGGCTATGCCATGACGCTGCCGCCAAAGGAATTGGCGCAGCATTGCTTGGAGGCGGTCAATCCCGACTTCGCCAGAGAGGTGAGGCCCGGCGATGTGGTGGTTGCAGGCGATAATTTCGGACTTGGCTCAAGCCGGGAACAGGCGGCCATTTCATTACACACGCTTGGAGTGGGCGCGGTTTTAGCGCGCTCCTTTGCGCGCATATTTTACCGCAATGCCATCAACATAGGCTTGCCGGCGCTAAGCTTTGATGCGGTCGATGAGATTGCGGACGGGGCTGCGCTAGACCTCGACCTGGCAGAAGGCTGGCTCAAGCGCGGCGGCGACACCTTCGCGCTTAAGCCGCTGCCGCCGCATATCCGTGACCTTATTGCCGCTGGCGGTTTGATGGCGCAATTACACGAGAAAATGGCGAAGCAACGTCAAGCTGAGGGCTCTGATGCGTAACCTGTTATCACAAACTCAGGGTATTACAGCGCCTGGCGTGTTTGATGCTTTAACTTCGCTTCTCGCCGAGCAAGCAGGTTTCAAAGCAGTCTATCTTTCAGGCGCATCGATCGCCTATACCCAGCTCGGCCGGCCCGATCTGGGGTTTTTATCACTGGCCCAGCTGGCAGATATCGTATCGCGCATTCGCCAGCGGGTTGAAACGGCCATCATCGTGGATGCCGACACCGGCTTTGGCAACGCGCTCAATGTTGTGCACACCGTGCGCACGCTTGAATGCGCCGGCGCCAATGCGATCCAGCTGGAAGATCAACAGATGCCAAAGCGCTGCGGTCATCTGGCCGGCAAGACGCTGATCTCCTGTGCTGAAATGGTTGGCAAAATCCATGCGGCCGTTGATGCGCGCATGTCGGAAGATACACTGATTATTGCGCGCACGGATGGCATTGCCGTGGAGGGTTTTGACCATGCCCTGGACCGAGCTGCGCAATATCAAGCGGCGGGCGCGGATGTCTTGTTTATTGAAGCGCCAAAAACCCAGCCGCAGATGGAGCAGATTGCAGCGCAGTTTAGCGGCCAAATCCCGCTGCTTGCGAACATGGTGGAAGGCGGCAAAACGCCGATCCAGTCCACTGATGAATTGCATGCACTGGGCTTTAAACTGGTGATTACGCCAGGCAGCCTCGCGCGGGCCATGGCGTTTGCAGCCAGCCAGCTGCTGGATACACTCCAGAGCGAGGGTTCAACCCGTGGCATGGCTGATAAAATGTACACCTTTTCGCAGCTGAATGACCGTGTCGGCCTGCCCGATATGCTGGCGCTGGGTGAGCGCTATAGGGAGGATGCCGCCGAATAGGCGCTGCCTCACCGCCGTATGAAAAAATGCTATAATCTGGATGACTTTGAACGCCTGGCAAAACGCGCGCTGCCGTCGCCAATTTATGATTATCTCATCGGCGGCGCGGATACCGAATGGTCGGTGCAAAACAACCTCAATGCCTTTGCCCGCTATAGCTTGATGCCGCGGGTTTTGCGCGATGTCTCGACCGTTGATACCAGCGTCTCGGTGCTTGGCGCTAAGCTTGACATGCCGGTGATTTTATCGCCCACCGGAACATCTCGGATCTTCCATCACGACAAAGAGCTTGGCGCTGCACAAGCCGCTGAAGGCGCTGGCGTGATGTATGCGTTGTCGACCTTGGGAACGACATCGATCGAAGATGTGGCGGCGGTCAAGCCTGGGCCAAAGATGTTTCAGATTTATATCCATAAAGACCGAAGCCTCACGCAAGACTTTGTCGACCGGGCAAAAGCTGCGAACTATGACGCGTTGTGCCTCACAGTCGATACGCAGCTGGCCGGCAACCGCGAGCGCGATAAACGCTCGGGCTTTGGAGTCCCGCTCAAGCTCACGCCGCGCAGCTTGCTAAGCTTTGTCATGCATCCAGGGTGGACGCTTAACCTACTGCGCAATTCGGACTTTAATCTGGCCAACCTGAGCCACCGCGTTGCCACAAAAAAAGGCGGGCCGGGCAGCGTTATTGGCTATGTGAATGAGCAGTTCGACCGAACTGTCACTTGGGATGACGTCTCTGACATTATCGAACGCTGGGGCGGGCCTTTTGCCATCAAAGGCTTGCAAGCCCCAGAAGACGCTAAACGCGCCGTTGATGTTGGCGCCAGCGCGATCATGATCTCCAATCACGGCGGGCGGCAAATGGACTATGCGCCAGCCCCGATAGACTGCGTTGAGCCGATCCGCGATACTATTGGCGATGCCTTGGAGCTCATCGTCGATGGCGGGGTGCGGCGCGGCACGGACATTATCAAGGCGCGCGCGCTCGGGGCCAACGCCGTCTCGATAGGGCGGCCATATTTATTTGCGCTCGCTGCCTATGGCGAAAAAGGCGTGGCAGATATGCTCAGCCTGCTCAGAGAAGAACTTGAACGCGACCTCGCCCTGCTGGGGCTTAAGTCGCTCGATGACGTGAGTGAAGTGGCCATCTCAAAAGTCTAATATTCAGGGAAGGGTGTTCGTGGTCAGGGTGGCCGGGCGTTTATTCAAATGTAGCCCTTGGCCAGGGACTTTGTTTGGACGATTGATCTTACGACAAGCGGCTGGTGAATAAAATGCGTCCAGTAAAAGGCGTATATCCAACGCTATTCTGGTACCGCGCCGGCAATGATTGACATGGTATTGTCGACGCGCACCTGCGCACCGCTGACAAATTTGGACTCATCCGACGCAAGGAAAAGAACGACGTTTGCCACATCATTGGGCTCGCCAAGTTTGCTCAATCCAGAACTTTCGCCTTGCGCGTCGAGGCTTTCCATCCCCGCATTTACCACTTTATCTGCCATGCTTTCCACCATTGGCGTCAACACGCCCGATGGGTGCACTGAGTTGCAGCGAATATTCATTTTGCCCTTAGAGCAATAAACGGCGACAGAGCGCGTGAGCGCTTCAACGGCACCTTTTGCTGCGCTGTAGGCTGCAACATAGGGTTCGCCTTGCACAGAGGCGAGCGACGCCAAGTTAATGATAGAGCCGCCGCCGGAGTCTCGGATTGCCGGGATCGCGTATTTACAGCCTAAAAATGTGCCAGTGGCGCTCACGTCCATGATGAACTTATACTCTTCAAGCGTCTGGCTTTCTGGCGTACCCACTTCCACAACGCCGGCATTGTTCACCAAGATATGCAGCCCCCCACTTGTGGCAACGACGTGGTTGATCATCGTTTTCCAGCCATCTTCGCTCCTAACATCATGGTGCACGAAAGTCGCCCCAATCTCATCCGCAACGGCCTGGCCCGCATCGGTATCCACGTCGGACATAAATACCGTTGCCCCTTCTCGCACAAATAAACGAGCATCCGCTTCGCCAAGGCCTTTGGCCGCCCCGGTTATGATCGAAACTTTTCCGTCAAGCCGGCCCATCTGTTCATCCTTTCCCATCGTCTGCGCGGTTTTTTTGCGCGCGGTTAGTTATTGGTCCAGAGCGCGCGTGACCCTGTAAAACAAATTATTTGCCCATAAATAACTATTTAAAACAGCAATAACTATTTTAAACATGAAGGTCAGTGTATGGGAGCCTTCGCGATGCGCGGCTTTTTCAATTGCAGATCACAATCGCAAAAACGCCGCCCCTTAGAGGTAGAGCCAGGCTCGCAGGCTATTAGAAGTATAGTTAAAACTAAATTAGTTATCTATGTACAAATCATATTCGAGCGTGTAGCGCGCTGCCATGCGCAAGACTTGGCAAACCCTCGGTAAAATGCTGTGCCAGAATGCACCAAAGATACATTTTGAGGACGCTGAATGATCACCTCTCTCACGCATCTGGGCCGCTTGCGGCGGTGTTTAAATTCGATGATGAGGCCAGCGTTGTTGCGGCGGCGAACGACACCGATGCCGGGCTTGCTGCGTACGTTTACACCCGTGATCTCGGCCGTGCATGGCGCATGGGCGAAGCGCTGGAATATGGCATGGTCGGCATCAATGAAGGCATCGTCTCCACCGAAGTCGCGCCGTTTGGCGGGATCAAACAAAGCGGCATCGGTCGTGAGAGCTCTAAATACGGCATCGAGGATTATCTCAATATCAAATACATGCTGCTTGGCGGGCTCTGTCTTGATGGGCAATAAGGCGGGGGAATAAAACAATGTCGAAACGACAGAGCTGGCGTTTGGTTCTGTGGCTTTGGTGGACATACCTCTTCAACGCGGCATCTGGTGATCTTTCCGGCCCGCTTCTGAGACTGCTGATTAAGGTGTGATGTTCAAAACTTATCTTGCGATCACCTGAGACATCGCGTCCGGCGCGTCGGCAAGAGGTGTGTTCTCAAACAGGTGGGCTTCGCAGGTGTCTAAAGCAGCAAAAAAATACGGTAGCAGGGCTACATATGTGTCCGCAAACTCCGGTACCGTCAGCAGCGTTTCGAAATGCTGGGCCTTGGGGATGTTATAGAGGTGCCAGTTTTTCATATCTTGGCCTGAGGCGGTGGCTGCTGCAACATACGCCTTTGAGCTATGGCATGGTGCAATAAGCGGGTCGCTTTGGCCATGCACGATGAGGGTCGGAACCCCGCTATTACGGCCGTGCGCCATTGCCTCACCCATGCCCTGTTGCACCTTTTTTGCGGCAGCAGATGAGCTAGTCACCAGAGCACGCAGCTGCAGCGCATCGTCCAAGCTCTGCGCAATTGTGCCGTTGGCATACAGCGTATTGAGCCCGCCGCCGGGCGTAAGGCCGGAATTCATTACCGCCAAATCAGCGCGCTCGCTGTTTGTCGGTGCGCGCGCGGTGCCGGTTTCTAGGGTTAAGACGTCAGCATCGCAAAAGCATATCTGTGCGCCCAGCAGGGAGTCTTCAACGCTCAAACGGCCAAACGCGTGTGCGTATGTGTAACTTATTGTTGGCCAAACCTGCATCATCGCCATGGCATGCAACAGATCAAAGCTCGACCGATCGAAGCCGATCTGTTCGATTTTTGCGAGGGCAGCCTCTGCGCGGGACTGGGTATCGTGTCCTTCTAGCAGGCCCCGATCTGCTAAGCTCTTTGACCATTGTGAATAGCGCTGTGCGTGCAGCGCGCTGACTTCGGCATAGGGCGCAGCGTCAAGGGAGGAGGCGAGCAGAGCAGCGGGAACATAGAGATTCATTTCCGTTGCATAGTCGAGCAAGGGTCTGCCCGTTTTGCACGCTCGCGGCACGTTTTTTGAGCGTATTGCAATGCTGGGTTCCGCCACGACGACTGCATCGATGAGGCCATCTTCATCAATTTCAGCGGCCCGTAACGACGCGCCGCCGCCATTGGAAACGCCGGCGGCGATAACCTTTATCGGCGCGCAATCAGGCTGCAAGGCACGCAGTTTATGTAGCCCGTAGCGGATGGCTTCGAGCACAATTTGCGGCCAATCTGCCTCCACATTCTCAGTAGAATGAGCATGTTTAAGGGCTACCGCATGGGGGTTGTCTTGTACAAATGCAGTCAGCGTCGGCGTCCAGTCTAAGCGAAATTTTGTTGCGGCATTTGGGTCCTGCGTGGCTGCGAGATCAGGCCCGTAAACGGTATCGCAGCTTAAAAGATGTGCGCCGACCCCCGTTCCTTTATCCGTCAGCACAAGGGCATGATTGCGCGGCAGCACCCAGGACCCGATATCGCCAATCGCGCCAGTTTCGCCGCGCGAGCCTGATGATGGCGCGGCAACAAGCAGCGGCGCATCCCA
>JBCCLR010000178.1:0-8028 GCA_039026755.1 Pseudomonadota bacterium
ATTTATCAGGCCAACATCACCTTTCCGCTTACGCTCGATGTCGATGGCAGTGCTGAAGCCCTTTATGCCCGCTTGCGCCGGAACCAGCCTGCCGCCTACAGCGCATTCTTATGTTTTGACGATTCGCTGGTGCTCAGCGTGTCGCCGGAACGGTTTTTTGCAGTTGAAAATGGGGTGATCAAAACTCAGCCAATGAAAGGCACAGCACCTGCCACTGCGCACGGCGGCGCTCACAGCCTCCAAACCGATCCGAAAAATCGCGCGGAAAACCTAATGATCACTGACCTACTGCGCAATGATCTCAGCCGCGTTGCCGAACCCGCTAGTGTTTCCGTGCCAGCACTGTTTAACGTGGAACGTCTGCCAAGCGTCTATCAAATGACGTCGCGCATTGAAGCAAAACGCAAGATGGGCACGTCCTTGACCCACCTGTTCGATGCACTCTTTCCATGCGGTTCTGTCACCGGCGCGCCAAAACTCAGCGCCATGCATATCATAAAAAAGCTCGAACCCCAGCCACGCGGCATCTACTGCGGAGCTATTGGAATGCTTAATCCAAGTGGCGATATGAGCTTTAATGTGCCCATCCGCACCCTGGTGCAAGATGCGCAAGGTCCATGCCTTAATGTGGGCAGTGGCATTGTTGCAGACAGCAAGGTCGATCAAGAGTATGCTGAATGCCTTTTAAAGGCACAGTTTTTAAATGCTGAGCGGCCGCCATTCAGCTTGCTCGAAACGATGGCCTATGATGGCGCAGCGGCAAGTGCCTTGCCGCAGTATTGGCAGCTGCATAAAAACCGTCTTAGCCGCGCCGTAGAGGCTTTTAATTTTCCAAGCCTTCCCGACGATTTGGATACATTTGTCAGCCAAGCATGTTTAGGCGTCGCCCCCAAAAAGCGGTGGGCCGTTCGCTTGCTCTACAGCGCTGCAGGCGCGCTGAGCCTTACCGTGCGACCGGCGCCCGAAAAGGTAGCCAAGTGGCGCGTTCGCGTGGGTACAATGGCATTGCCCGTCGCGCCGGAATTTTTAAATCATAAAACAACCTATCGTGCCGGCTATGCCGAAGCGCAGCACAGGCTGCTGAACAATAGCAAATTTGACGAGGTGTTTTTGGTCTCCAGCGACGGTGCTCTGCGCGAAGGATGCTTTACCAATATTTTTGTAGAGAAGTCCGGCCAGCTACAAACACCGCGCGACAATGGCACATTTTTGCCGGGTATTCTGCGCGAACATCTTATTGGCACAAATGTGGCAATCGAGGCCGATCTCACCGTCGATGACTTAAATTATGCCGACGCCGTCTATGCCGGCAATGCGCTTCGCGGGTTGATAGCTGTAACAATTGTAACGGCTTAGCAAACTCTTCTTAAGATTTTTGCGCTACTTTCCAACTGTGATGACGCGCGCCTTAAATAAGACGCCAATCACCTAAAAATTAGTGCTTCTACAGTAAATGTTGAGGCGCGGAACAATCGTGAGACTACACAGCAGGTGAGTCTGGCGATGGCGCGGCGAAAAAGGACGCGAGACATGGCGCATAAGAACAGCGCGTTTTCGAAAGCGGATGGCAGCACTCAAGGCAGTGCTTTAAGGGCCTCTGAGATACATACGGCATCGGGCCAAACCACTTGGGTACAGCCAGATACCAGCCTTGATCATGTGACTGCTTTGGCGCGCCAACTGGTGCGCCACCTGGGCGAAGCTGGCGCGCGCAAAACGTGCCAAGACAATCATTGGAATGGCGTGCTCAACGCGATCGATACTATTCGATAAAGCGATTCTCTCTCGCGGCGCGTTCTGACAGGATGTTGCACCGCGATGCTGCGGCGCAACCAAGCCGCACTTTAGAAGCCTAATATCTTTCGGCTATCATACCCCGCTTTTGTACACGTTCGTTCTCACTAAATATTTTTTTCTGGTTAAATTCGAAATTTTTCCTTTTCTTACAGGTCATTTCTTGGAACATGACAAACCAGTGGCGTGAAAAACAGAAGCAGCGCGCTGCTGCAGGGAACTTCGAAACGAACATTACAGGCGGGCGGCACGGCAGGGACGATATCAGCGCCCTTACCCTTTGATGCATAGTTTCGTATTCTCACGGGTCAATTTTAGTTTTTGCGCGCACGAATGACGTGTGTGCACATACTGGTGTTGGCTATAGCTTAGCATCAGGCCGCGGCCTGCCGGATCAAAATCGTTTGTAGGAAGACGAATGTTAACGACAAAAATGAAATCGTCAGTGCGCGTTACAAGTTTTGCGGCACTGCTTAGCCTGATAGCTCTTTCAGGCCATGCGCAGTCTGTCGACAGCGTATTAGATGTAGAAAAGCAAGCCGCAGAAGAAGGGCGCCGCTCACAGGCGCGCATCGATAGAATTCAAGATCAAACACAAAATCTCTTGAGTGACTATCAGACAGTGTCGCAGTCGGTTGATGACTTGCGCATTTTCAACGCGCAGCTGCAGGCCCAGATCAATGGCCAAGTCAAGCGCATCGCCGACCTTGAGCAATCGATTGATGATATTGCTACAATTCGCCGCCAAGTCACGCCTGAGATGGTGGAGATGGTGAACCGTTTGGAAGAGTTCGTCAAAGCCGACATTCCATTTAAACGCGATGTGCGACTAAAGCGGGTCGATGCGCTCAAAGGGTATCTTGAAGACGCCAGTATTACCGAAGCTGAGCGGTTTCGGCAAATCCTCGCAACGTATGCGCAAGAAGTTGATTACGGGCGCTCTGTTGAAACCTATTCGGGAACGGTTATCCACAATGGTGAAGAGCGCGAGGGAATTGAATTTTTAAGATTGGGCCGCGTTGGCTTGTTTTACAAAGCGCAAGGAGCAAATACGAGCACCCTTGGCATGTACGATAAGACGACCGGACAATTCATCTCTTTATCTCAAGACTATCTTTTACCCATTACCAAAGGCATCGCCTTTGCCGATAAAACAGCGAATGGCGAACTCCTAATGTTGCCCGTTCCTGCGCCGGAGGGCCGCTAATCATGAAACGTATTTTTACCTCTATATTGACCGCCACTGCCCTATTAAGTGCCGGACCTGCGCTCGCACAACAAGCATCGCCGCTTCAGAAGCTTCTCCAAGAAGTCCAAAAGGGCCGCTCTGCAGACAGCGCCGCTGCGAAAAAACGCGAACGGGAATTTACTGCCGCGCGTGATAAACAAGCGCAGCTGCTCCGTGAGGCCCGTAATGCTCTTGCCACCGAAGAGCGCCGCGCAAAACGTCTTGAGGAAACTTTCCAAGCAAATGACCGTAAGATTGCAGACCTAACGGAAGAGCAACGCGAAAAGCTGGCGAACCTCAACGAGTTATTTGGTGTGTTGCAGCAGTTCGCTGGTGATTTTCGTAGCCAGTTGAAACTTTCGGTTATTTCAACGGAATATCCGGGCCGCGCCGCAAAACTGAATGAACTGATCAACAAGACTGCTGAAGGTTCTGTTCTGCCAAACATTTCCGAAATTCGGAACTTGTGGGCGACTATGCTACAGGAAGCGATAGAATCTGGTACAACCAGCTCATATTCAGCCAAGGTCGTCGATGGCGATCTTACCGAAGCGCAGCAGATTACGCGTATTGGGACTTTTGGTTTGGTTGCCAACGGCAAGTATCTAGAATTTAAACAAGTTGACGGTGCTGATGAGGGCCAACTGGTTGCCTTTGCGCAGCAGCCTGATGGCGAGGTTGCAGCAGCGGCGACAAATATTGCCAACGGCTCCGGTAATGTGGACTTTGCGATTGACCCCTTGCGCGGCCAGCTCTTCAAGCTGCTTGGCCAGTCGCCAGACCTGCTCGCGCGGGTCGATCAAGGCGGCGCGATTGGCTACATCATTCTGACGCTTGGTGCGATTGCGATTGTGGTAACGATCATCAAGCTGATTTATCTCGTGTTAGTCGGCGGTAAGATGAAGGCACAAATGAAGAGCACCGAACCACGCAGCAACAATCCACTCGGACGGGTTCTGCAAACCTATCATGACAACAAGTCGGTCGATGTGGAAACACTCGAGCTTAAAATGGACGAAGCTATTCTTAAAGAAACGCCATCGCTTGAGTTTGCCAATGGTTTTGTCAAAATTGTCTCCGTCGTGGCACCCCTGCTTGGTCTGTTTGGGACTGTGACAGGTATGATCAACACCTTCCAAGCCATCACGCTGTTTGGAACGGGTGATCCAAAGGTTATGGCCGGCGGTATTTCGCAAGCGCTTGTAACGACAGTGCTTGGTCTGACTGTGGCTATTCCGACAGTTCTGCTCCACGCATTCCTGGCCGGACGGACCAAGTCTTTAGTGCACATTCTGGAAGAGCAAGCCGCCGGCATCATTGCCGTACATGCAGAGAAGGAGAATGCGGGTGCTTGATGGCGTCACCAACGCTGTTTTCACCTTCCTAGAGCGCGGGGGGGATGTGCTCATCCTCATCTTCCTCGTTATTTCAGTGATGCTTGCTTTGGTGCTGGAACGCATCTTGTATTTTTTCACGGCTTATAAACAGCAGCGGCAAGATGTGCTTGATCGCTGGGAAGGGCGAAGTGAACGCACGTCCTGGTACGCACATAAGATCCGCACCGGTATGATCAGTCAGGTCAAACTCGATCTGGATGCAAACATTGGGCTCATTAAAACCCTGGTTGCAATCTGCCCTCTTTGCGGACTTCTGGGTACGGTGACGGGCATGATTGAGGTGTTTGACGTGATGGCAGCACTTGGCAACGGCAACGCCCGCGCTATGGCATCTGGTGTTTCAAAAGCGACCATTCCAACAATGGCGGGCATGGTTGGCGCGTTGGTTGGTGTGTTTTCTTCGAGTTATATTGAGCGCGCCGCAGATAAACGTGCTGAAGAGCTCGAAGACTCGCTCACGATGGACCATTAGGAGCGGATCATGCCAAAGCAAAGAAAGCAGCCGCAGGAAGCAACCATTGATTTAACGCCGATGCTTGATGTGGTGTTCATCATGCTGATTTTCTTCATTGTGACCGCGACTTTCGTTAAAGAAGCGGGCGTTGAAGTTGCAAAGCCAGCAGTCGATGAGACGATCATAAGCCAAGCAAAGAAAGCCAGTGTGTTGGTTGCGATTACTGAGGATAATCAGATCTACATCAACCAAGAGCCTCTCGAAGTGGACGCTGTGGGTCCAACGATTGAACTTCTCTTAGCCGAGAACCCGAAAGGAACCATTGTTATTCAGCCTGATAAAGAGGCAGACGTGGTGATCTATGCGAAGGTTCAGGATGCTGTTACCCGCGCGGGCGCTGAAAAAGTGATCATGGCGCTGGAGAAGGGCTAGGAGGCGCGAACCGCCCATCCATGATAGGCGGCTTTGCTTTGTTGATGTTTTAAAGCACGATACAATGCCCGTTGTGGCAGACGAGTTGGATAGGGTATGCGCAGAAAATACGGCAATCAGGAAGATGATACAGCGATTGACTTAACACCGATGCTCGACGTGGTGTTCATCATGCTGATCTTTTTCATCGTCACAGCATCTTTTGTGAAAGAAGACGGATTATCGGTTATTCGGCCGCAAAACAATCAAGACCAGCCGCCGCCGGAAGAAGAGAACAAGAATATTTTGGTCACCATCGATCAGACCAATACCATATCGATCAATCGCCTGCGCGTGGATCAAGGGTCGGTCTTACCGCGGCTAAAACAGCTCCTTGCTGATCGGCCAGAAGCGGCGGTCGTGATTTCATCAAAAGAAGGTGCTACCGTTGAAACATATTCAGCGGTCCACGAAGCGGCCAAACTTGCTGGCGTAGCAAACGTCGTGATGGCAACAGAGCAGTGACGCGCGCTCCAAGCTTAAGGATTACGCCAGGTTTAAGGATTACGAAGGAGGATATGCCATGGGAAATGTCTTAGTTCGGCTCCCACTTTCGCTACTCATCGCGGCAACCGCGACGTTCGGACTTTATTTTGGCATGCAGCTGCTCATCGTGTCCGGTAAGAAAGCGGAAACCGATGAGTTTCAGTTTACGATCGTTGATACGCGCATCCCAGAGCGCGAAACCGAGCTACAACGTAAACAGCAGAAAGTTGAGCGACCAGAGCAGGTTGAAGCGCCCGAGCCGCCGAAAATTGATGTCGCCCGCGCCAACGTCACCGGCGGCGTGAATACCAATTTGAATTTTAAATTTGGTGGCGGCGTCGACATTGGCGATGGCATTAACTTCAATGCCGTTGACCGTGACGTACAGCCGATCATGCGCATTGAGCCAGAATTCCAGAACATTCGCAAAGAAGAGTTTATTGTTTTGGAGTTTGACGTAACCCCAGCCGGCGCGGTGGATGAGTCCACCATCCAGGTATTGCAAGCCTCTTCAACGCGGCTCAAACGGCCCGCCGTGCGCGCTGTACGGCGCTGGAAATACCGGCCAAAAATCGTCAACAGTGAACCCGTTTGGCAATATGGGGTGCGCGTTCAATTCACCGTTCAACCGCCAGAGTGATGGGACTTTGTACGCGCCACAAAAGGGTCACCCGATGGCACTAACCTGAGGATATCATTCAGATTGATGGCAGGAGCAAAACATATGATTTTACGAGCCCCAATGGCATTCGGTGCAGCGTTATTGCTCACCGCGACATTGTTTTACGCTATGCAACTGCTCATCGCAGTCGGCGAAGTGCCGGTGTTCACTGATCCAGCGCCTGAATACATCGATACGCGCATTCCTGAGCGAGAGATCGAAAAACCAACAAAACGCCAACGACCTGATCGCATCGAAGCAATTGAACAGCCGGAGATAGAGTTTCCAAAGCTCACGCCCTTAATTCCGGGCGATCCTATCGTAACGCCGCGCGAGTTGCCGCCGAGCCAAGAGAAACCAACGATTGAAGCGGGCTATAACCGGTCTGCCCAACCTATGGTGCGCATTGAGCCCAACTTCCAAAACATCAATCAGCCAGAGTACGTCACGCTGTCCTTTGACGTGGCACCGACCGGCGCAGTCATCCGCAACTCTATTGAAATTCTAGACAGCTCTTCGCGTCTGCTACACCGACCGGCGATCCGCGCCGTTTCGCGCTGGAAATATCAGCCAAAGAAAGTTGACGGTGTTGCCGTTGTGCAGCGAGGAATTCAAGTGAGTTTTAAAGTAGAGCCCGCGCAGTAGCGTGGCACGATGTGTCGGCCACGCGGCCGCATGACAAAAAGCTAGGGAATAAGGTAAGCGTTATGGATCTCAAAGCAGTCATCAAACCGGTTTGGACGAAAACCCTCATGGGCGCAGGATATATCGCACTGGGCGCGGTTATGGCGACCTTACCGTCGATGTTCGACAGTCCAAATACGTCTTTTTCCGGCAAGGCCTTTGCGCAGGAGGAAAGTAAAAAATCCAAAAAGAAGCGTCGTTCACAGGTCATTCGCAATGAGAAGCTCGGCAAGGCGATGAATAAAGCGGTTGAGCTCATGGACGCGGAAGATATGGCCGGCGCCCTCGCAGCCCTAGACCGCTCCCCGGCAATGGAAGAGCTTTCAAGCTATGAGCGATCCAAACTCTACCAATTCCGCGGCTCACTGTATGCGCAACTGGAGCGCTATGGCGATGCAACCCGCCAGTTTGAAGCCTATTTGCGCGAGCCTGATGCGGCGGAAAACGAAGTTGATGGTGTGCGCTTTAACCTTGCGCAGCTGTACATGGTGCAGTCCCAGTTTCCAAAAGCGATTGCATTATTAGAAGATTGGCGCAAAACGGCCGAGGTGATCCGCGCCAGCCAAGAATTTCTATTCTGCCAAGCCTATCTGCAGACAGAGGCATATAAAAAAGCGCTTACGCCCTGCGCTGCAACGCTCACCAAAGCCGATGCAGAGGGTATAGACAAACGCGAAAGCTGGGTCGTCGCAAACGTTGTCGCCTACCAGCAGGATAATCAGCTGGAGCCAGCGACCAAATGGCTCAAATGGTTGATCGTGAATTATCCAAAAGAGCAATATTGGAAGCAGCTTTCAGGCATGTATTCCCAGCGGGGCCTTGAAAAAGATGAAGTCGCAGCGTTTGAAGTTGC
>JBCCLR010000179.1:0-8027 GCA_039026755.1 Pseudomonadota bacterium
CGCCGCAGCATTGCTCGCAATAACCAGTGCCAATGCCGCCACCAGCTTTACCGACCGTAGCGCCTTTATCGCGCAAACATCGCCGCAGGGGGCTATTGACTTTGAAAACGCTCAAGCCGGCAGTTCTTTTGCCGGCCAGGACCTCACTGTCGGCAACATGGCATTGAGCGGCGGCGTCGACGACTTCTTCACGCTCAACCTGATTGCCCCGGCTGGCAGCTGTATCGGCTTCAACCTCAGTTTTTTCCAGATCGATGGATCGCAATTTGCCTGTTCGTTTGTTGATCCAGAGGCTGATCTGCGCATTGACTTTAATGCGCCGGTGACAGCCTGGGGTGCTGATTTTCGCGATATTGCGGATGATGATAGGCGCACAAAGCTCAGCTTCTATGACGATGATGATGCTCTGCTCGCAGATTACGTGGCAGAAGGCTTTAATGAAGCAGATCAGTCCTTTATCGGCCTGGACTTCATGGGCGCAGAGGCGAGCTATCTGATCTTTTCGTTTATCACTGGCCCCCAAGACATCTCTAACAGCGATGTTTTCGGCATGGATAATGTGCTGTTCTCAACGGCGCGCGGCATGACCCCAAACCCCGTTCCAGTGCCGCCTGCGATGTTGTTGTTTGCCTCTGCGGGCGCTGTCTTTGCCGGTTTAGGCAAAGCAAGATCCGCCAAATCTGCCCACTGATACATTTGAAACGCAGCGCGACATAAGCGCGATACCGCCACGCGCTTTCCTAAACATCTTCAGTAACAAGGGGTTTCATCATGAAACATTCAGTTTTGACATGGGCATGCGCAGCGACTGTAATTGCAACATCGGGCGCACACGCAGCGACAAGCTTTACCGATCGCAACACCTTTATCGCACAAACCTCGCCGCAGGTGTCCGTCGACTTTAACAATGTGCCACTTGGCACCTCGTTTTACGGTCAAGAGACGACTATCGGCAATATGACCTTCGCTGGCGGAACAAACCAAGCGCTTAATGGCTGGCACGCTATTGCACCCGGAGGGAATTGCACCGGGCCGGTCAACGCTTTCTATACCGTAGATGGTTCGCCATTTGCGTGTACATTTGTCGAAGCAAATGCGCAGCTGCGCATCGACTTTAATACAGACGTTACATCTTGGGGCGCTGACTTTAGAGATTTGGGTGATGAAGAGCGCAAAACCAAGCTGACATTTTATGACGACAGCGATGTAATTGCCGAATACATCGCTGGCGGCAATGACAATGGGGAGGTCACCTTTGTCGGCCTCGACCTTGATGGCGCGCAGGCGACGCACCTCATCTTTTCGCTATTCCAGGCCTTTGACCCCAATCAGGACTTGTTTGGCATGGACAATGTATTGTTCTCCACCGCTCGCGGCACGGGCACAGTGCCCAACCCCGTACCGGTACCGCCGGCCATGCTGCTGTTTGCCTCCGCGGGCGCTGCTTTTGCGGGTATGCGCCGGGCCAGAAGCAAAGCCAAAAGCGCCTAACAGATACCTTTGAAACACGAGCGGACAAACCGCCGATACGTCGGCGGTGTCTTATCCGCTGCATAAAAATCATTGGAGAAACGCTGATGAAATCGTCCCTTTTTGCCTTGGCGCTCGCCGCAACAGCCGCGGCGGCAATTGATGCGAAAGCCGCGATGGTGTTTGAGGACCGCAGCGCCTTTATTGCAGCGACCTCGCCGCAAGCTCATATTGATTTTAATGATGTTGCACTTGGCAGTTCCTATGAGGATCAAGAGCTTACAATTGGTAACATGACGCTGCGCGGCGGCACGTTTCCGCATACCGGACCGGTCAATTTAATCGCCCCGGCCGGCCTATGCATTGGGACCAACTCGGAGCTTTTTCAAACAGATACGTCTCCTTATGCCTGCGCCTTTGTAAGCCCCTTCAGTGATTTGGTGATCGATTTTAACGCGCCGGTTACGGCGTGGGGCGCTGATTTTGGCGACCTTGCAGACAACGGCGTGTCTATCAATTTGACGTTTTTTGATGATGAGGATGCGGTGGTTGGCAAGCATACGGCCTCCACAGACCTTGATGCGCAAAAGACCTTTCTGGGTTTTGACCTGATGGGGGCCGCTGCAACGCGTTTGATCTTCTCCATGATGGATGGCACTATAAATGATGCCTTTGGCATCGATAATGTCGTGTTTTCCACGGCGCGCGGTATGGGTGGGCCCTCAAATGTGCCGATCCCACCGACATTTCTGATGTTTGCATCAGCTGGCGTGGCTGCAGCAGCGCTGCGCAGCCTCAAAGCGCGCAAATTGTATTAACGTGGCAGCTGCGGTGCAGAAAGCACAGCGCGTAGCGCTGGGTTGGGAAACCGGCGCGGCATGGTTACGGCGTAGAACGTCTCCGTCGTTCCCGATATCACCTCAATCTCTGTGAGAAGACCAGAGGCCAGCTCGTCTTTCACAACGATCGGCGGCACCACTGTAAGGCCAATATCTTCGCGCGCCAGCACGCGCAGCAGCGCCATATCATCAACCTCGGCGATTATGTTGGGCGTCATGGCGTTTTGATCAAAAAATGCATCCAGCCCGAGCCGAATACTGCTGTCTTTCGACGGCACGATAATGGGCTGAGTTTCAACCAAGTCTTTGAGCGAATGCTCAGCATTGACCCGTTCAGGATAGCCCACCAAACTCACATCCTGTTCTGAAATCGGGTGAACCAACCAGGGCGTATCGGCATTTGTCGCAGGCGGCTGATCTGTCAGGACCACGTCCAGCTTTTGTGCTTGCAGGAGGGCCATCAGTTCAGCTGAACTTCCTGAGCGCAAATTGAGCCTGGTCTTCCCTGCCGTCAGCAGCGGCGTTAAAAACTCAATTTGGAAATTGCGCGAGAGTGTGGATAGCGCGCCGACGCGCAGCGCCGCTTGCCGCGTTAAATCCCGCTCAAACAAAGTATCGAGCAGTTCTTCGCCTGCGGCAAATATTACATCCGCATGGTCAAGCGCGATGGAGCCTGCTTCGGTCAGCACCAGCTGTTTGCCGCGCCGTTCAAACAGATTTTGACCTAAGCGTTCTTCGAGCTTCTTGATTTGCAGTGATAGCGCAGACTGTGACACGTGCAACTTTTCCGCTGTTCGAGTCAGGTTTCCATCATGCGCTACAGCCCAAAAATAGCGCAGGTGGTTATAATTCAGTGTCGCCATATGTCCGTTCTGTTTTTATGAACGTAATTATACAAACGATGTATTTTATCTATGGATTTGAGGTCTGTAAACACCGATGGTCCCGCACCGGGCGTTGCGGCGTTGCCGCTCTCTTATGCTGCAAGTCTATCTGCGTTTATACTCCTGATTTTTCTGATTGGCGCTGTCGCTTACGCCGTTTTTGATTGTTGCCGCGGCAGTATTGAAATCAGTGCGATTACCAAGATATGGCTGGCTAAACGAGATGACTAAGCCGCCGACACCTGCGTGAGCACTACTACACGCTGACGTCTTCAATGCAGGTGGCTTTCTGATTATTCGGTTCGCCTATCCCATACTGCTCAACATGCCGGCAATGCACATGCTTGCTCTCATTGGTGGCTTCACCGCGCTGTTTGAATCGGTAGCAATGCGCACGCAAAGCAGCATAAAAAGTCTCTCTCCTATTCCATCGGCACGCGGATGGGCTTCATGCTGCTGCAATTCGGGCTCGCTGCATCTGCTGGCGCAGTGGATTTATCAAGCGCACGCCCTTTTTATCATAAGAGCGGGCAGTCACGTAGGACCGTGCTGCGCAGCCTTTATTGCGGCGCCGCGCGACCGCTCAAACGGCATCGACCTTCAAGGCAGGGCGTTTCTGCATTCCTATAGTTGGAAAACAGAAGAGCCAAATGGCATTTTAGAGCGCATCATGACAGCGCCGATCCTCGTGGCTAGCTGGATCCGCTTGCACTATTATGGGTCATCAATTGATAACAACGCCTATTGCAGTGGCGATAAAATGCTGCACAACATGGCGGGCGGCTTTGGTATTCAACAAGGCGCCGGTGGCGATCTGCGCTCGAGCCTGCCTGTGCAGTCAGTGCATGACGGCGACAGCCTTTTTCATCCCTTCCTGCGCCTAACAGCCGTGATCCAAGCGCCGACCGCGCGTATTGACAAAGTGCTTGAAAAACATGCAAAGGTGCGTGCTCTGTTTAATCATCAGTGGTTGCATTTGATCGCCATTACTGAAGACCGCGAAACATGTGTGCGCCATCAGTCAGGCGGAGCATAGGTTCGCGCAATACGATCTTAATGGTTTCATGGCACACCGCCTGTAACACACAATGGGACGAAGCATATGGCGGCTGATACTGCAATGAGCCCTTACCTTTCCGCTCTGGAAAGTGAGGCCATACAAATTATTCGAGACGGGGTTGCCGAGGCGCGAAACCCCGTTGTTTTGTTTTCTGCGGGCAAAGATTCAACGGTCCTTGCCCATCTTGTGATGCGCGCGTTTTATCCTTCAAAGCCCCCGGTTCCGCTCCTCCATGTGGATTCCACTTGGGAGTTTACTGAGCTGATGCAGTTTCGTGATGACTTTGCCAAGGAGCATGGCTTCGATCTGGTGGTTTACGCAAATGAAGAAGGGCGTGCCCAAGGCATCAATCCGTTTGATCATGACAGCCTGTACACCACCATGATGCGCACAGATGCGCTCAAACAGGCCCTGGACGAGGGCGGCTATGACATCATTTTCGGCGGCGCGCGCCGTGATGAAGAGGCGACGCGGGCAAAGGAACGCGTCGCATCCGTGCGTAGCGAAGGGCACGTCTGGGATCCGCGCCGGCAGCGCCCGGAACTTTGGAATACCTATAATTGGCGCCTGAGCCCAAAAGAGACGATGCGCGCATATCCGATTTCCAATTGGACTGAAGATGATCTGTGGTCGTATATCAAAGCGCAAAATATTCAGCTTGCGCCGCTTTATTACGCCGCGCCGCGCCCGGTTGTGGAGCGTGATGGCGCGCTCATTGTTGTTGATGATCAAAACCGCATGCGCTGGAAAGATGGTGAACAAGCGCAAACCAAAACGGTGCGCTTTAGAACTCTGGGCTGTTGGCCCGTCACCGCAGCGGTTGAATCCAATGCTGCGACGGTTGCAGACGTTATGCTTGAAAACACCGCCACGAAATCATCAGAGCGCCGCGGGCGCGTTAGTGACGATGGCTCGCTGGAAATGCAAAAACGAAACGGGTACTTCTAGATGAAGCGGTGGTGCTAAACGCGCTGCTCAATTCACGCGGAGTGCACCAATTTAAGCCCGTGTGGAGGATCCTCTGCTTTATCCACCGGAGCTGATGCGCTTCGCTGCGGATGCAGCATAGGGTGTTGCGGTTGCTGGCCGAGGCGCTCCACAACCGCCTCAATAAATTCAAGTTCCGAAAGTTCAAGCGTATAGGGCGCGCTATGGCGCGCTTGTTCAGTGTGCAGGTTATCTTCAAGCGCCTTATAGAGCGCGTTACACAGCAAGGCTGCAGCACCGAGTTCGCCCGCGATGACCAAGGCGTCTATGCCGGCACGAATGATCGCTTCTACGGCCGGCGCATCATCGTAGAGCTGCGCGCCTTCAACACTCGCCTGTGCTTCCAGCGCATCAACTTCCAGGTGCGATGCGATCCAGACGCTGCCCGCCAGTTCATGGCCCAAAGCTGCAATCACTTCGGCATCGCGCCGCGATGCAATCAGTAAATCGCCTGGCAATTTGTTTCGTGCCATTAGCATCGTGGCTTGTCTGGCCGTTATTAAGCGCGCGTCTTTCGCATCCGGCACGCTCCGCACTAACGCGGCTTCAATATCGCCAAGCCCATCGCGCAACTCAGGTGACGCGATGATCAAGGGCGCTTTGCGGTGCTCAAGAGCAGCGAGAGCGATGACCTTATCAATCAAGGATGCCGACAGTTCTTCAACGCCTACGATGCGCACATGAAGTGACTTGGCAGTCGCATATGTAATGCCCGGCAGCGCGGAGATGAGGGTTGTCCAAATACGGGCGTTTTGCGCGGTATCGAGAGGTGCGTGCTGGGGCTCAAAGCGATATGCAAAGCTCTGGCAGGCAATATAATCTGCGCTTGGCTTTGCTGGCCTGATATCAGTGCTCAGGTGCGTGCCGCGAACCCGGTCCATGAGTTCCGCAAGTGCCGTTGTTACAACGTCATCCACGTCACCGCGAATAACAAAAAACGGTTTATTGGGGCCTGTACGCCCACCTTGTAAAATCTGTAAACGGGTCATGGGGGCTGTCCTGTTTGCTCAATATACGTAAGATAGGGCCAACCGGTTGTTCGAAAAAATATATTATTATGAATGTTTTGTTTTATAAATAAGAATTAGAGCGGAGCATTAGCGTCGATTAAGCGGCAAGCTGGGTTTTCAGTGCGGCATAGTCGATTTTTCCGGATGCCAAGGCGGGCAAATCATCGATATAATGCAACCGAGTTTCGCGTGGCTTTAAATCAGTTCGCGTGCTCAATACCTCCTCCAGCGCCATTACATCGATCATCTGGGTTGTCGCAATGTGCACCTGATTGGCGCTTTCAAAACAAACGACTGGCGCGCCTAAACTTGCTTCAATTAGACTCTCGAGATGTGCCAGGTTTATGCTGTGGCCATTGACTTTTGCAAACCGCTTGAGCCGGCCGGTAATGGTGATGTTCCCACGTTTATCAAGGATGCCAAGATCGCCGGTTCGCAGCACACCGTTGAAGCGATCGGGCAGTGCAAGCTCAGCCGCATTTTGCGCATATCCAAGCGTCACATTTGGTCCGTGATAGAGGATTTCACCTTCCCTACCGTGGGCAAGCGGCTTTCCATGTTCGTCCACGATGGAGAAGGTTCCACCAGGAAGCGCCAGCCCAGCAGAACCCGGGCACGTTAAAAAGTCCTCGGCGGGCAAGATAGACATGCGCGTTGTTGCTTCCGCTTGACCATACATCACGTAAAACTGCTGGCCACTGGCAGCGCATGTTTTGCGCATTGCAGTTTCAAGAGCGCTAGACATCTTGCCGCCAGCTTGCAAAAACTTCTCAACCGTCGAGGCATAGCGCGATTTAAAAAAGCGCATTCCGGCGAGCTGTTCATAGGTTTGCGGCACACCGGAAAAAAGCGTGACGTGCTGTGATACAAGGAGGTCTAAAAACGCCTTTTGGGTCACTGAGAGCGCCGAACACACCAGCGTGCCGCCGGTAAAAATTTGGCAATTCACCGTCGACATACCGAATGTGTAAAAAATGGGCAGCGTTGTTGCAGCAATGGTTTTATCGTTGAGACCAAGCGCTGTGATAATCTGCTGCGTATTGACCACGATATTCTTAGCAGACTGGCGGATAACTTTTGCGCTACCGGTTGAGCCGGACGTGGTTGCAAGCATGGCAAGACCGGGTAAGAGATCGTGCTGGTGCGGCCGGTCTGCGGCAAAAACCTGGTAGCCGCCCCACGCGAAGGCAGGGCTATAACCGGCAGGGATAGCCGAACTGGCGGAAGGCAGGATGAGGTAATTGGCGGGAAACGACACAAGAAAAGTCTGCAAGGCCGCTGGGTTTAAGGTGGCAGGGAAAAAAACGGGTACGGCAGGGCCGAAGACCAAGCTGGCATAGATACTCACGCCGCTCACATCGCGGTCCAAGCAGGCAAGCACCAACGCGCGGCCGATTTCGCCGCGATGGTCTGCATCGGCCTGCCAAACATCCTGCACGCGGCGGCGCTTCGTACCGTCCGTGAGCACACTCGCAGAGTCCGCGATGATATCAGATAAGGCGTCTATCACTGCTCACGCCAAATGCTGCGGTTCAACCAAGCGGTCGGCCAAGACGTCCTGGGCTAAGGTTTTGCCGACAACGCTTTCCACGTCAGTTGGCGCGATGCCGGTGCCAGGGCGTTTAAAACACAGATCCTCGCGCGCGAGGATGCTGCCTGCGCTGAGCGCATTGGCGTAAACCACACTGCGCCGCATGGTCTGGCGCTGGTTGAGTTCATCCTCAGAGAGCTGCCGCTCTGTCCCGCCCATACATGCCCATGTCGCATGGCAGCGGCG
>JBCCLR010000180.1:0-8002 GCA_039026755.1 Pseudomonadota bacterium
CACAAGGTATTCCGACATCGTCTCGCGAATATCCGCGCGGCGGTAGAGAACATGCACTTTCGCTGCCGTTTGGCTTAAGAAAACAGCACCTTGGCCAGCCGAATTGCCGGCACCAACAACCGCAACGTCCGCCCCGCCGCATAGCTGTGCTTCCATAGGCGTTGTGCCGTAATAGATGCCGCGGCCTTCAAACAGGTCGATATTGTGGATGGGTAAGCGCTGATATTGCGCGCCGGTGGCGATAACGATGGAGCGGGACTTTATGGTGCGCCCGTCTGTTAAACTGAGGCAAAAACGATCCCCCTCGCGCGTGAGCGAAGACGCTTGCGCGGGCGCAGTGAGGCTGACGCCAAACTTAATCGCTTGGATCACCGCGCGGTCTGTAAGGTCTTGACCGGAAACCCCGGTTGGGAAACCCAAATAATTTTCAATTTTTGATGATGTGCCCGCCTGGCCACCTGGGTTGCCTGCATCTATGGCAATCACGCTAAGGCCCTCGGATGCGGCATAGACACTGGCCGCGAGCCCCGCCGGGCCGGCGCCGACCACTGCGACATCCGCCGCCGCGCCATCAGGCAACAGGTCAAAGCCAAACGCCTTGGAGATCTCGCCGGTGCTCGGGCGTGATAAAATCTCAGCTTCGCCACGAATGACAACGGGTAAAGCCTGAGGCGCTATACCTCTGGCAGACATTAAGGTACCGGCAAGTGGGTCGCTTTGGGGTGACAGCCAGCGATGTGGCACGCCGAAGCGTGACAACAGATCACGGGCTGCAAACACGATGCGGTCCTGGGCCTCACCAATAACGATAACCGAGCCATAATCGGCATTGCGCGCGAAAGCGCGCCGCGCGGTCAGGGTTTTGACGATGATGTCGGAAAGAGCGGAATTGGCAACCAAGAGCTGTTGCAAGCGTCCATAGGGTATATGCAGAACATCGCCCGGCTTTCCCATGACCACGCGCGCCAGTGTCGATGCACCTGTAATAACCGAAATATCACCAGCAAACTGTCCCGGTTCCATCCAACCCAGGCGCTTGGGCCCATTGGGCGTTTGGATGAATATGTGTGTCTCACCTGAAAGGGTGATGAGAAAGTCTTGTTTCGTGGTGTTTTCATCCACCAAAACATCGCCTTGGCGATGCGCTACAACATCGCCGAAGGCCTTTAGCTGTTCAATCTCGTCCGGACGGAAAGTGTAGTTCACGGTCTGGCGGTCGACTGTCAACGCTTGGAAACTCCTTATTACGCAGCGTTGGGCATTGCTGTGTTTGCCCGCCGCGACGCTAATGCGCAGCGTTGCTTGCCGTCAGTTTTTTACGTTGGGTCGCGCGGACTTTTTCCGTTTCTGATTTCAGCTGGCCGCACGCTGCCATAATATCACGGCCTCGGGGGGTCCGTACTGGCGCGGAAATGCCCGCTTTGTAAACGATATCAGAAAACCGTTTGATACGGGCATCATCTGAGCATTCATAAGGCGCGCCAGGCCATGGATTGAACGGGATCAAATTCACTTTGGCCGGTATTTTATGCGCTTTGAGAAGCCTGACGAGCTCACGCGCGTCTGCATCGGAATCATTCACATCTTTCAGCATGACATATTCAAATGTGATGCGCCGCGCATTGTGCGCACCGGGGTAGTTAGCGCATGCATCAAGCAGGTCTTCGAGCTTGAATTTACGGTTGAGCGGCACCACCTCATCGCGCGTTTTGTTGTTCACCGCATGCAGTGAGACTGCTAGGTTGACGCCCAACTCATCGCCAGCGCGCTGCATCATGGGGATCACGCCAGCCGTCGATAAGGTGATTCGGCGACGCGAAAGCTGAATGCCCTCTTCGTCCATAACGATGTGCATGGCTTGCTTGACCTGATCGAAATTATAAAGCGGTTCGCCCATGCCCATGAGCACGATGTTGGTCACCAGCCGGCCCTCTGTTGGGCCCGTCCATTCGCCCAAATCGTCGCGGGCAAGCAGAAACTGCCCAACGATTTCGCCCGCCGTTAAATTACGCACCAGCTTTTGTGTTCCGGTGTGGCAGAAGGCGCAATTGAGCGTGCAGCCAACCTGACTTGAAATACACAGCGTGCCGCGATCCTCATCGGGGATAAACACCGCTTCAGCTTCCGACCCATCGGCAAATTTCATCAACCACTTGCGCGTGCCATCAACCGATATTTGGGCTGACGTGACGTCTGGCCGTGAAATAGTGAAGTGCGCGCTCAAACGCGTGCGCAGGTCTTTAGAGATATTATCCATCGCCGCAAAATCCGTTGCACCGCGATGATATAGCCAATGCCAGAGCTGTTTGGTGCGCATGTTGACTTGCTTCGCGGGGATCTGGATATCCACAAGCGCCTGTTTAAGCTCTGCGCGGCTCAACCCAAGCAGATCGCATTTTCCAGCACTCATGGCTGGATCGCGGCGCGGCATAACGCGCGCTTCCTGATACCCTGGCATGTCCATTTAGAGCATATAGAGCCGGTAGCATTTTTTGCCAAGTCCGACCGTGTGTACCGCGCGATATGTGATAGTTTAGATATATGATAAATTCACTCGGGTTTTACTTTGTTTGATCGCATCAAGCGTACTATATAACATCGGTTAGAGTATCATTCGGGGGAGGCTAAGCGACTATGCTAGCCAAAATTGAAATGTTTCAAATGCCAAAGTCACGCCTTAAGGATGGTGAGTTTAGTTTGCCGGACGTAGAGCATGCGCACTGCGAGGTGAAAGTCCCTTCTAAGTCAAAAGCAGCGCCAGCGCCGCTTTTGGATCAACCCCTAACTCGCTGAAAGTGCGACACCGCATGCGTCGCTGATACGCTTATATGCCGCGGTAAATCCTTTTAACGAAAATACATCTGTCGCATCGAACCCGCGTGCGGCTTTGGCAGAAACCTCAGCCTTTAAACCACGTTTCATTGATTGAACAATGCGTGCATCGTCGTCGAGACCAAATGTCCACGCATCTTGGCCATCGCCATAGAGTTCATAGGTACGGCCGTCGACGGAAAGTAGCACCGCAGCGCCGCGGCGATAGTCAAAGCCTGAATTAAGCCGCACAACACCATATTCCTGGCGTCCTGGCCAATGCGATATCATGACAAAAGCATTGCGCCTCTCCGCGCCATTTGGCAATTGCGCCGGCTGTTTAGGCTGAGAAATCATGTAGCACACTGCTTTGGTGTCTTTGGGCTGGTCTTTAAAGGTCGACCAGTCTTTATAATCGCCCAAATGCTCGCGTTTAAGGGCTGGCTCTTGGGCCAAAGCGGCGGACTGCACACACAATATTGCCGCGGCAAACACCGCCAGCTTTATGCCGCCGGATGGCATCAAGCGCTGATACAGGTGGCTCATTGCGTTTTTCCTAATTTCCCAGTGCGCGTTATTGGTCCGCCATGCTGATGCTGCTGCCGCGGTTCAGCATGTCCCTTGGGCCACATCGGCCGCTCACCAAACTGTGCCAAAGCCCGCATACGGTCATACATCACGATAGCTCCCGCAGTAGCAACATTTAACGAAAATTTTGTTGGTATTTTGATGAGGTAGTCGCACTTCGATTGCATCTGCGCGGACAAAGAAACGCGTTCGCCGCCGAGAACGTAGAGCGCACGGCGCGGATGCGCAAAGCTGGGAAGAGCAACTGCCTCGTCGCATAGTTCAATGCCGACTAGCTCCGCGCCGTTTGGAATGGTCAAATCATCAAAGCGCTCTGCTTCAAACACCGGAATTGCCGATGCAGTTTTTGCAGTATCGAACTTATCGATATGGCGGCGGAAATCCGGCGCAACCATGAACACAAACTGCGCGCCAAAAGCATTGGCCGTGCGGATCAGGTTGCCAGCATTCCCGACTTTACTGACGCTGACAATGCCGATGCCGAAATACCCCTTCATAGGCCACCTGCATCTGATTGCGGGCTGCCCGCTGGCAATATCACCTGTTCGGCCCCGGATTGAAGGCGAACCAAGCCGCCTTGCGGCACATCGGGTGCCACCATTGCAGCGATATCCGCGTGCCAATCGCGCTCTAAAAGTGCGCCGCGCAGCACCCGGCTTGCCAGTCCGTGGCTAATCGCTAGGTGAACGGCATTCTCTGACTGGCCGACCTCTGCAGCCCAGCTGGTCAGCCGCGCCGCCATATCGTCATACCACTCGCCATTGCGCGGACGCTGAACAAACAGCCGCCGACTGCGGTCGAGGATTGTGCCATGGCGATGTTCAAGATCGCTGTAACGCGAATCAACCCAGTCTCCCACGTCGATCTCGCGCAGCCGGTCATCAAACTCAATGCTGAAATAATCCAGCTCCAGTGCATCAGCGATCGCACTTGCAGTCTGCCGCGTGCGTCCTGTTGGGGAACACCAAAACGCAATCTCTGGCTGCGTTCCAAGCAGGTTTTTTAGCTGCTGTGCCATTGCTTGTGCCTGGCGCATTCCATTTGCCGTCAAAGGCGTATGCTGCGTATTGCCCTGCAAGCGGCCAGCGCGGTTAAAGACCGTCTCGGCATGTCTTGCGATATATAAGGTCTTATCAGCGAGCATTCCGCGAAACCTGTGTATCGATAAAATGGGGACGCGCTGACACATAGCGGTGACGCACACAGTTGGCCAGGCCAGTGTTCAGTCTTACACGCATATTTCGCACTAAAACCGGGTAGCAGCGCCAATGCGCAGGGCGCTATTGCTCTTCCACATGCGGCGGCTCTGAGCTACATTTAAATGGACATCCAGCACTACCGGGGGGTTTTATGGATCGGCGCAACGTTCTTAAATTGGGTGTGGCAACCGCAGCGCTGCCTTTTGCTGCTGCAATGGGCACACCGCCGCAACGTTATGATGTCATTATTATTGGCGCCGGTCTTGCAGGGCTAAGTGCTGCCCGGCGTTTAGAGGCAAGCGGCGTCACCGTACTTGTGCTTGAAGCGCGCAACCGCGCTGGCGGCCGTGCCTATACCGGGTATGACATGCCCGACCGGCCGGAGTTTGGCGCGATCCAAGTTGGAGCAGAGTATACTGAGGTGCGCAAAGCAGCAGCGGCGCTGAACGTTCCCATCGGCCCATATCCCTTTAATGCGCCGTTTCGCGCGCAAGCCTATGGCTCGGGCGATGGGCCAGCAATATCAGCGGATGCCTTAAAGCAACGCGGCGTGCCCACTGCAACGCCGCTGATGTTGCGCCTGATGCGCGAAACACTGCCAACCAAAGATGTGGCTGCACTGCCCGACATGATGGATATGAGCGTCGGCCAGGCGATGCGTCAGCTTGGCTTTAGCGATGTAGAAACACGTGTTTTTACCGCCAATGGGAACTTTAATAACCCTGAGACGGCATCCATGAAAGCGATGTGGCGCGGCTTGTTGCTCTATTCAACTGGGCAATCAGATGTCCTGCTGAACGGTACGCAAAGTCTGGCTGACGCGATGGCGAATGCGCTTTCAACTCCGCCGGAATACGGCGCCGTTGTGAGCCAGATTACCGATCAGGGCGATAGCATAGACGTGACGTGTGCCGACGGCCGCGCATTTAAAGCCAAAGCCTGTATTGCGACAATCCCGCCAGCAACCATGGCAAGCATTCGCATTGACGCGCCATTACCAGACAGTTGGGCCAAGGCGCAGGCCAGTGAGGTTGGGACGCATGTGACGCAGCTGTTTATTCGCACTAAACCATTTTGGCAGGAGGACGGCTTGCCAGCAGGCATGTGGACAGATGGTCCGCTTGGCCGCTTTTTCCCTCGCGTCGATTTAACGGGCCAGGTCATCGGCTATAAGATCTGGGTCAATGGTCCAGATGTTCCAGCGATCGATGCATTGCCTCCAACAGAATTAAATGCGCTTATTAAAGCGGAACTGCTTCGGCTACGGCCAGCATCTCAGGGTCAGTTCACGTTTGATCGGCGTATGGCTTGGGCTGAAGACCCATTTGCACGCGGTGCATTTTACGCATGGCGCACCGGCCATGTGAAAGAAACGCTCAACCGCTTTGCTGAGCCATATGGCCGGCTCTATTTCGCCGGTGTTCACCGGACCTGGGATGCGCCAGGTTTGGAAGGAGCATGCCGTTCGGGCATTGCCGCTGCACAGCAGGTCTTTCAAGCGATTTAAGATGTTCGTGCACTTGATGTGCGAAGGCCCCAAACGCTTCGAGGGGGGGGTAAGCGTTTGAGGCCAGGAGTTAACCATCGGGAGATGGTAGCTTTTATTCTTGTATACGCATGCAAATAGATGTTTGTGATTGCGCGTAAAGTGCACTGAGAACATGGCAGCCATACTCTGAATGCATAATTGCAAGCTGTATATGCAGTGCCTATTCCGCTGGAAGCGACTCTGGCTGGGTTTGCGGCAGGGTGCTGCGGTCGGCAGCCACAAGCGTATAAACCACAGGCAAGATGAACAGGGTGAACAACGTGCCAACGGTCATGCCGCCAACGATCGTTGCTCCAATATGAAAACGGCTGACTGCACCCGCCCCGCTTGCCACCAGGAGAGGCATCACGCCAAATACTATCGCTGCAGTGGTCATCAAAATGGGTCTTAACCGAATGCCAGCAGATTTTACCATGGCGTCATGCGGGCTCAAACCTTCATCGCGCTGCAGCTGGTTGGCGAAATCAACCATTAAGATGCCATGCTTGCTGATCAAGCCGATGAGTGTGATGAGACCAATTTGAGTATAAATATTGATTGATAAGAAAAGACTGATGGGGATTAATGCGCCAACGGCTGCCATCGGCACGGTGACAAGAATAATGAAAGGATCGCGGAAGCTCTCAAACTGCGCAGCCAACACCAAATAAATGACCAGTAAAGCGAACCCAAAAATGATAGTAAGCTGATTGCCCTCTTGCACATATTGCCGTGTTGCCCCGGCTGTGTCGGTGGTGATTGCTGGTGGCAACAGTTCCGCCGCCTGCGCATTCATGAAATCCAGTGCATCGCCAACCGAAACGCCAGGGAATGGCACGCCCGCTAAAATCGCCGAGTTGAGCTGTTGGAAGGTGGTTTGCGCGTTGGGCTTGATGACCCGCTTGAGCGATACGAAAGTGCTCAGCGGCACCAAATCGCCACTGCTGGAGCGCACGTAATAGCGCCCAATAAGCGTTTCATCAAACCGGTAGGCGCGCGGCACCTGCGGGATCACTTGATAGCTGCGCCCGTCGATATCAAACAGGTTGACATAATTACCGCCGAGCAGCGTCGCCAGGGTATCGCCAATGTCTCGCATGGATACGCCAAGCTGATTGGCTTTTTCCCGATCCACCGTCACTTCAATTTCAGGTTTGTTAATATTGAGTGACAGGTCTGTAAAAATAAAAAGGCCGCTTGTGTCAGCTTTTGCCTGCAAAGCAGCTGCGGCTTCATAAAGTTCCTCATAGCCGCCGAGGGATTTGAGCACGAATTGAAACGGGTAGCCATCGCCAACTGTTGGCAGCGATGGGGTTGGAAAGGCAGAGACCTCAACGCCTGCAAATTGGCTAAACTTGCCACGAATGTCTTGCAAAACTTCTGGAACGCTTCGGTCTCGCTCTTCCCAGGGTTTCAGCAACATGCCGCCAAATCCTGAGCTCGGTCCGTCCGCACCGTTGATCAAGAAAGAGGTTGAATACTCCGGCAACTGCGAGAGCATGTCGTGATACTTGCTCACATAAGAGTTGAGGTAGTCCAGGTTAGTCCATTCCGGCGCATCACTCAGCAAGTAAATTAGGCCTTGATCCTCATCCGGTGCCAGCGCTTTTTGTGCCGTAAAGAATAGAAAGCCACACATACCTAGGACGATAACGCCGGTCACGATGCCCAAGGCCTTGGCCTGAAGCGCTGAGACAAGGCGCGCGCGGTACCAAAATTTAAGCGCTGTGAAGCGCGCTTCCAGCCACAGCGCAAAACGGTCTTCTTTTTCTTCTTGCGCGGTCAAGATGCGTCCACACATCATTGGCGAAAGCGTCAGCGCCACAATGCCCGAGATGATCACCGTCGATGCGAGCGTAAAGGCAAATTCCTGAAA
>JBCCLR010000181.1:0-7950 GCA_039026755.1 Pseudomonadota bacterium
AAATAAAGCAAAGAGTCTATTTTTAATCATGAGGGTTCGGTACCATGGATTGGAGCGTAAAGTAAATTACGTAGAAGCTAAGGCTTTTGTTCTCGATGTTAATCTTGACGTGTTGCAGTTTTAAGTTCAATGCAGCTGCGTAAGACAAAATTGAGCCCGACACATCGCGCTGGGCTCGGAATTTTCCTGTGAAGCACTTGCGCTGTGTTTAGTGGTATCACGCTAAACAATGTTTAACGCAAAGCCGCTGTCGGCACACCCGGCAAAATGTCTCTATTCGAACGCTGAATGCACGGATTTGTGAACGCAGCGCTAGTGACAGCGGCTCTTAATCCGCGTTAGCGTTTCTGGAAGCATTTCAGGGGACGGCTATGCCCGCAGACACCTATTTATCCGCAGAGGATGTGACGGCATGGTCAATTCCTGCGCTTCCCCAAGCTGGCGCCGACCTTAATCAACCTTTGTTCCAAGCACTCGATGATCATGGCCTGATGGCGCCAAGCCAGGTCGCTGGGCGGCATTGGGCCATGGGCTGCGTTGCGCTCGAGATTACCCAGCGCTGCAACCTTGATTGCACCTTGTGCTACCTGTCCGATATGTCGGAAGATGTGAAGGATCTACCGCTTGAGGAAGTGTTCCGGCGCATAGATATGATCCATACGCATTATGGTCCGCGCACCAACGTGCAGATTACCGGCGGCGACCCCACCCTGCGCAATGCCGATGAGCTTGTACAAATCGTGGCCCGTGTTGCGGCCAAGGATATGCGCCCCGCGCTCTTTACAAACGGTATTAAAGCAACGCGGCCACTGCTCAAAAAGCTCCGTCATGCAGGGCTAAAGGACGTCGCTTTTCATATTGATATGACGCAGCTGCGTAAAGGCTATGACAGCGAAGCAGAACTCAATACAGTGCGCGAGGATTACATTGATCGCGCGCGCGGGCTTGGCCTGCATATTTTGTTTAACACCACTGTCTTTGATCAAAATATCGCGGATGTACCGATGCTTGCACAATTTTTCGCCGCGCGTGCTGATGTGGTGCATTTAGCGAGCTTTCAAATGCAAGCCGATACCGGCCGCGGTGTGCTGCGTGCGCGTGATGAAGCCATTACGCAGGAGCGCGTTATGGCTTTAATTGGGCAAGGCGCTGGTCATCGCTTGAGCTTTGATCACCCGCTTGTGGGCCATCCTAGTTGCAACCGCTATGCCGGGCTGCTTAGTGCGGGTGGGCAAACCACTGCGCTGTTTGATGATGCGGCGCTTTATGGCGCGCTGTTTCAGCTTGGCGCGCGCTACCGATTTGACCGCTATAATATGGCAAAATCTGTTCGCTCCGGTGCGCAGCTGCTGCTTGAAAATCCGGGCCTTATTGCCCGCGCTGCCCGCTATGGTGTGCGCAAGCTTTGGGCGCTGCGCCGCGGGCTTTTGAAAGGTCGGCTTCATAAGTTGACATTTTATGTGCACAATTTCATGGACGCCCAGCACCTTGAGCGTGCACGCTGCGAGACGTGCATTTTTATGACAATGACGCGTGATGGGCCACTCTCCATGTGCGTGCACAACGCAAATCGCGATACGTTTATCCTCGCAGAAATTGAGACGAGCACAGGTACGTGGGCGCCGCGCCGCCAAATGCCAGCCCAGCAGCCACTCAAACGCTTAAAAGGTCGGCGCCGTGCCGCATTCCTAGCGCAGCGTAAGACACCAGAAAACCACGTGAGCGGCGCTGCGTTAAAACACTAAAGCACGCTGTTTCCACAACATGGCGCAGCCCGCAAAAACCATGAAGCTGATCGTGATGTAACGAAAGCGCTGGTCTGACATGCCGGCTAACATGCGTTTAGAAAAGCCGTTGGAGAGCGCAGCGCCCAGACCAACGATGATGCCAGCGCTGAGATATTCTGGCGCCAGCACACCAAAAGCACCATAGCTGATCAGCTTGGTGAACTGCATAGGCAGAGATATTGTTGTTTTCGTGCCAACCATGCGTTCCTTCAGCACACCTGCATTGAGATACAGTACGTTCATAACAGGCCCAACAGCACCCATCACAGCGCTGAGGCCTGCCACGGCAAAATAGACCGGCGCGAATACCCAAGCGGCCACCGGAAAGTGGGCGCGCGAGCGGCTTAAAGCATCTTGCGCAACAGTTGAAATGAGAAAGCAGCCAAGCGCCAACTGTAGCCAGTCGACCGGTAAAATGGAGAACAGATAGCCTCCGGTGGCAGCGCCTGCGACCCCTGCCGGCATGGCCCAGCGGACGATCGACCAGTCTATGTCTTTCCTAAAAATCGCCAGCCTACCAATACTTCCGACCACCATGGCGACCGTGACCACAGGCGCAGCGGCTTGTGCGCCGAGCAAGAATGAAAGGATGGGAACCAAGGTCATAGCGCCGCCGCCACCCGACACCGTGGAGATCACCCATGTCACAAAACCAGCAATGAAGAGAGCGCCATACAGCATCGGCGCGCTTGTAAAGCGGGCGAGATAAAGATCAAGCGGTTAAACGAACCGCCAAATGCAAATCTCACTTTGACTATGAGAAAAAGATGAAAAAGTGAACTTAAGAAAGCCTGCCACGCTGCAGTGCAACATATTGATCGGGCGTTATATTAGGCGGCCAAGTCGTTTCGCTGTTAAATGGCGAAACACATGAATATCCCAGAAAAAAGAGGCAAAGCCGACCCGAATCTCATGGTATTTTGATGTTAGTTATCGGTTTTGGACACACTTGTCGCTACTAAAACAGCACAATTTTGCCTGAAACTGTGGCATAAATGCTGCATTGCACCTAGATTTTGCAGCACGAAATTCTGTGCTGTGGAGCCGTGTCTCAATCAAAAGATTAATAAAAAGTTGGCACAACGCGTTTGTTTGGAATGCTAATAGTTTTTAATATCGCTATATGCTCTTATAAAATGTTTTTTGATAGTTTGTTCTTATTAGAAATATGCGGCTTTCTGCCGCGATATGCGTTGCCCGCAGCGGAACAATAACTGCGATTTAAAAAATCAAAAAAAGCCTGAGGAGAGACTGAAATGAGAACAAACTTTCAAGGAGTCTTTCGATGTTTAAACTTTTCAAAGGCAAAGTTGCGCGTGCATGCGTAGCAAGCGCACTGTTGGCGCCGGCTGTGGGAGCGTTGCCGGCCACAGCGCAAGAGGACGATGTTTACGGTCCTGGGGGCGAATCAAGTGAGCGTGATAATTCCTATAGCGTATCTTTAAACCAAGACACGTTTTTCGCGTTCTATCCGGCTTTCAATGGATTGGTTCCGATCTCAGAAAATATGGATTTCTCGTTCTACGGCATTCTGTGGAACAGTGAAGGGCTAGACACAACCGGCACCAATGATCTTTGGACGGAATTCGGAGCGGGTGTCGCGCTCTATTACATGGACGGAAACCTTGTGGTTAAACCACAGCTGGGGATCCTAAGCGGTACGCTGCTTTCCGGTGGTACGCTGGCGGATGATGGCGTCACGCAAACCGGCGGCGCAAATGTCTTGGACGGCGTCGTGCCTAACCTGACGATGAACTATAGCGATGATACGTTCGAAGCAGAATATTACGGCGGCTATTATCTCGCTTTACGCAACCGCGGAGATGATGCCTCGCTGGATTTCATCCACACATGGGTAAACGCCGGCTATAAGGTCCTAGACTTTGTATCTTTCGGTGGTCATTTGGAGCTTCTGACGAACACGCGTAACACCTTCCCAGGTGGATCGACAGCCCGCAATTACCTGTGGCTTGGCCCTTATGTGCAGTTCACCACCGACAATGGCTTCTTCGCCAAATTTACCGGTGGTGTTGATCTTGGTACCGACCAGTTTGGTGATGGTAACTTCTACAAACTGAACGTTGGTTTCAGCTTCTAAGCGCGAGCGCTTTTAATAAGGTGGCATGCGTATGCGTGCCACCTTTACCAGTGCTGCACACTCGGTCAGCCACGTCACTAAGTGCTAAAATCGAAATCCAATACTTCCAATTGCATTATGGCGTATCAGAGATCCTTCGTAATCGGTAAAGCGATATTCTGCAGACACGAAAAAAGACTTACTCAAATAAACCTCAAGACCGCCGCCGATGCGCCAGCCGTTGAGCGTTTCCGATGCTTCCGCAACCAAACCACCGGTAAACTCTACGTCCGTTTGAATGTTGCTGTAGCCGCCGCGTGCAAACGCTAAGATATTGGATGAAATAGGCAGGCCGATGCGCAGCCCCGCGCCCAGATCGCGCCCCGTGGTAAAGCGCGCCGTGGTTGCACCGTCCATTTCGGTACGATCGATCGCTGCCTTTTCACCGTAGGCTTCAATGCCGATAACCCAAATTGCCGAGATAAAATCATAACCAATAACACCGCCGTAGCTGACGCCGCTATCAATGCTCTCGCGCTCTACGCCAGGCGCACTTGCCGTTAAATTATCATAGCCGGCATGGGCTTGAATGCGCAGGCCCGTAAACTTTTGTTGTGACTGGGCCTGAGCCTGCAATGGCAGCATTGCACTGACAAGTGCTGCAAAAATGAGAAAGCGAGAACGTACAAACATAGCTGTTCCAAGGTCGGTTTCGCTAGAAAATACCCTGCAATCGGTAAAAAAGTGTCTAATCACGGGTCAGCATTTACTTAAAATTTTTAAAATTCCTGCGTAAGGCCTGCGCTGTGTAGGGGCAGGCGCCGCCACCTCCTCATAGCGTCTATCTATGGATCCGCTCTGGCAGGCTGGCCGAGCGATCTGTATCAGCGTGGTACCAAGTCTTGCGCCGATTGAATACGTATCTTCCAAGCGCGCGCGGGGTAAGATGAAAGCTAAGGACGCATCACCCGCCTTTTGCGCGTTGTGGGTATTGATCTCAGAGTTGATTTGGGCGCAACAGGTGGGCATATCCGTTTGGCTGTTGTCACCCAGGAATATTGAAAGCCATGAAGCAGGTCTCCGCACAGAAAATCTTTGGCGGTACACAAGCGGTCTATATGCACGCCAGTGTCTCAACCGGCACTGATATGGCATTTTCGGTATTTACCCCGCCTCCAGATCGCGAAGGGCCCTATCCCACCTTATTTTGGCTTTCTGGTCTGACCTGCAGCGAGCAGAATTTTATTACGAAGTCTGGTTTTCAGCGGATAGCTGCGCAGCTTGGCCTGATGCTGGTTGGGCCAGATACGAGCCCGCGCGGCGATAGCGTTCCAGATGATCCCGACGGCGCCTATGATTTTGGCCTCGCGGCAGGCTTTTATTGTGATGCCACGGAGGCGCCATGGTCACAGCATTATAAAATGTATCGCTATGTGGCTGAAGAATTGCCTGCGTTAATCGCAGAGGACTTTCCCAGCGATATTTCACGCACGGGCATTTTGGGCCATTCCATGGGCGGGCATGGCGCGCTGACCCTGCATTTGAAAAAACCTGAATATTTTAAAACATGTAGTGCCTTTGCGCCAATCGTCGCGCCCAGCCAGGTGCCTTGGGGCAAAAAGGCGTTCACCAGCTACCTGGGCGCGGATACGGCCGCCTGGGCAGACTATGATGCGACAGCGTTGGTGGAGAAACAGCCGACTAGCGCGCACATTCTGATTGATCAGGGCGCCAGTGATGCTTTTTTAACCGAGCAATTGCGGCCCGACCTGTTTACCCAGGCTGCCGAGCGCGCCGGCCAGGCCGTCACTCTGCGCATGCAGCAAGGCTATGATCATTCATTTTATTTCATTGCTAGCTTTATCGAAGACCACCTGAAATGGCATGCTGAGCGGCTCTAATCTGTCTTAAGCGTCATAGCGCTCAATCACCTCACCATAATACATGGCATCAATGCGCGGCAGGATAGAGGCCGGGTTTACGGGCGCCGGGACGCTAATCGCATCGAGGGTAGCGATTTGCTCAGGCGTTAATTTGACAGAGACTGCGCCCAAGGCTTCATCAAAATGGGTTTTGCGGCTACCACCAATGATCGGTATCGCCCGCTTTGCAAGCAGCCAAGCAAGGGCCACTTGCCCCGGTGTTGTCTCGATCTCTGCGGCAACTTCAACCACCTTGGCAACGATCGCATCATTACGGGGATTGAAGTTATCATCGCCCCAGGGGGACACCTTTAGCCGGCCATCCTCGCCGCCGCCATTTTGATATTTACCCGTTAACAGGCCGCCGGCAAGCGGGCTCCATGCCAGAACGCCGAGGTCAAAGGCTTGCGCCATTGCGATGCTGTCATGCTCAATGGTGCGTTCGATTAGGCTGTAAGAAAGTTGCAGCGCGCAAAATGGTGTTTGTCCGCGCAAGGTTGCTTTGGTATTGGCTTCGGCGACACGCCAAGCGGGAATATTGGACGCGCCGATGTGCAAAATTTTGCCCGCTTTGACCAGATCATCAAGCGCCCGCAGCATTTCATCAAGTGAGGTAAAGCGGTCCCATGCGTGCACCCAATACAGGTCGATATAATCCGTCTTTAGGCGCTTTAAGCTGGCATCGACCGCTTGTACCAAGTTTTTACGATGCATACCGCCGGCGTTCGGGTCATTCGTCCCCATGGACATGCCATATTTTGTCGCCAGCACCAGTTCATGCCGGTCTGTTTGGATAAAATCCGCCAGCATGCTCTCGCTGGCGCCTTGGCCATACATATTGGCGGTATCTATGAAGTTGCCGCCAATATCGCGGTAGTCATCAAAAATCTGCTTTGCTTCATTGGCACCGATATCGCCGCCTGGCCAGCCGCCCGCAAAAGTCATGGTGCCTAAGCTGAGTTCAGAAACGCGCAAACCGCTGAGGCCAAGCACACGGTATTTCATGGTCATATTTGGGTCCTATGTGTCGCTCTACGCTGGTTTAGTTAAATCAATAGGCGGCAGATACAAGCGCCCTGATCACGCAGCTTTTGCCGAATATATTTCGCGCCGGCTGGCAGCGTCTTGCGTGGCCTTTTGCGCCGAAATCTGGTGCTGAATTCGCCGTAAAAATACTCCGATTGTAATGTGCGGGGTCGATGTCCAGTAGGAACATCATCGTTCCTCAAGACCATTTCATCAGTGCGCATATCTGAGACCACTTTTTAGGCTGTGTCTTTTTACGCCGTTTGGCTTGCGCAAGGCTGGCCTGTGCTTCACAACTCTGCAGAATAAAGGCACACGCAATTTGGGGGATATCTTGAACAACGCTTTCATAGAAGACGCGCGCGGCAGGCTAATTGTTGCTTTGGACCTTCCCAGCGTTGTTGAGGCAAGTGCTTTGGTCGATGCGCTTGGTGACACCGTGACCTTTTATAAAGTGGGGCTTGGTTTGCAGCTTGGCGGCGGAGATCGCTTTGCGCGCGATTTGAAGCAGCGCGGTAAGCGGGTGTTTCTTGATTATAAGTACTACGACATTGAAGCGACGGTGCAGAATGCTGTTGCCCGGGCTGCTGAGATGGACATTGATTTCCTGACCGTGCACGGCGTGACTGGTATCTTAAAAAGTGCGGTTGCTGGGCGTGGTAACTCTAACCTGAAAGTCCTGTGCGTGACTGTGCTGACCAGCATGGATGCGGGTGATATTGCGGAGATGGGTTTTCCGCCGTCTGTCGCTGTCGAAGACTTGGTGCTCCACCGGGCGAAAAAAGCGCTCGATATTGGCGTGGATGGGGTGATTTCCTCAGCGCTGGAAGTTTCGCAGATTAAACAGCAGACCGAAGGCAAACTCATGGTCGTCACACCCGGCATTCGCCCGGCTGGCAAGGATGCCGGGGATCAAAAACGGGTGTCAACGCCCGGCGCCGCCATCAAAGCAGGTGCAGACTATCTGGTGATCGGCCGGGCCATTACGCAAGATAAAGACCCCAAAGCCATGGCTGAAAAAATAGTCCTTGAAATGGCAGAAGCGCTGGCCGAGCGGTAGGGCTGCGTTCCTAAAGCGCTGCCCGGCGAAGTGTGTGCGGTTCGCCGCCTAAAAGCGCAACGCCATATACACCTAATA
>JBCCLR010000182.1:0-7888 GCA_039026755.1 Pseudomonadota bacterium
ATTGAGCGGGGTCAATGGGTCTGGCTCTGACAAGTCTTTGATCCAGCCGTAAAACGGCGCATGGCGCATTTCAATTGTTACAAACAGCACCTTATAGAGTGAGAAGAAGATTGGGATCTGTACAAAGATCGGCAAGCAGCCAGACAGTGGATTGACCTTCTCTTTCTTATAAAGCTGCATCATCTCCATCTGGAGCTTTTGCTTGTCGTCTTTAAACCGCTCTTGCAGCACTTTAATTTTCGGCTGCAGCACTTTCATCTTGGCAAAACTTTCAAACTGCTTGTTGGCCAGCGGAAATAAAATGGCTTTGATCACCACGGTCAGCAAAATGATGGCGATGCCAAAATTCCCAACCAAGGCATAGAGAAAGTTGAGGGCGTAGAAAATCGGCTTGGTCAGGAAATAAAACCAACCCCAATCGATGGTGCGGTCAAACATCCGAATGCCGAGCTTTTGTTCGTAGGCATCGATGAGCTTGACTTCTTTTGCGCCGACAAACGCTGCGTTGGTGACGCTGGCGCTGCCACCGGCGGGAATGGTGCGCGCATCTTCAACAAAGCTCACGCTAAACGCATCGTCCCGGCCCTGGACCTGCTCCATCTCCGCGCGAAAATTCTCCCCTTGATTTGGCACCAACGTGGTGAGCCAATATTTATCTGTAATGCCGACCCAGCCATCTTGTGACGTAAAGGTCTGCTTTCCGTCATCACGGATTTTATCATATTTTTTTTCTTCAAGCGTACCGTCAAACACCCCCAGTGGGCCTTCGTGCAGCACGAAAAAATTCTCTAAATCCGGCAGGTTCTCGCGGTAAATTCTGCCATAGGGATAAAGCTGAATGTCCTGGCCAGAGCTGTTTTCAACAGTCTGAGTGATGTCAAATAGATAGTCTTCATCAAGCGAAAAAGTGCGCTTAAAGAGTAGGCCTGAGCCATTGTCCCATGTCAACGTTACGGGTGTTTGCGGCGTTAATGCCGTGTCTGAAGTGGTCCATATGGTTCCCGCTGTAGGCACATTAACAGCATTCCCGCTCGGCGCGATCCAGCCCATTTGGATGAGGTAAGGGCTCTGCGTATTGCGCGGTGACAGCAGCACGACATTGCCATCCCCACTCACCGTTTGTGTGTAGTCAGTGAGCACCAAGTCGTCGAGAACGCCGCCGGTCAGTGCGATTGAGCCACGAATGCGGCGATTTGAGAATGCCAGCCTTTCGCTTGCCGAAATAACGCTCTGCCGGTCTAGGGCTGGCGCGGAAACCGTGCCGCCGGGGGCGCTGGGCGGAGCAAGCGCGCCCTTGGCGCTTTGGGTGGCTTGCTGCGCGGATTGCGCTGCCTCCTGTGCGGCCAGTTCAGCTTCGGCACGCTGACGCTCTGGCTGGAACACAAACATGTCCCAAATCAACAAAACGCCGAGCGCTAAGCCAAAGGCTAATATTAAATTTTTTTGATCACCCATAGCCTACTGCCGCCTGACCGTTCATGCTTTCGTCTGTCCCGTTTGATTTAGAGTGTGCTACCGGCGTTTGGTTTCGCCGTCAGCGCCGGGCACTGGATCGTAGCCGTGGCCTCCCAACGGGTGACATCGGCTCAAGCGTTTTAGGGTAAGCCAACTGCCTTTTAAAGCGCCATGTTTCAGCACCGCATCTTTTGCATAGCTGGAGCAACTGGGCGTATACCGGCAGCTTGGCCTGAGCAGCAGGCCGAAGGAGTATTTATAGGCTGTAATCAGTGCGAAGAGTGCGCGCTGCGCGATGGTCATGTGCGTATCGCCTTTAGATCTTTTGCTTCACGCGTTTGAGTGCCCAGCGTAGATCATTTTGCAGCTGTTTGAAGGGAAGAGTAGCAACGCCCTGCCGACCGATCAAAACAATATTGGCGTTCTCTTGGGCCAAGTGCGCATATGTCAGCGCTCTAAAACGCCGTTTTACGGCGTTGCGGGTAACCGCATTACCAACTTTTTTGCTGACTGTGTAGCCAATACGCAGCCCAGCCTCTTCGCGCGGTTCGAATTGCAGAATAAAGCCCGGTGTCACCCATTTGAAGGCCCGGTTCATTGCGATGAACTCACTGCGCTTCTTTAGGGTTTGCGGTACCCCGGGCATGTTTTGAAATACCCAGTCGCCAAAGCGCGATGCCCTTAAGCCGACAGACGCTTGCGACCACGCGCCCGGCGCGCGTTGATAACGCGGCGACCGTTTTTGGTTGCCATGCGCGCCCGAAAGCCGTGCTTGCGCGACCGGCGGAGTGTATTCGGCTGGAATGTTCTTTTCATATTGACCTCTTTAGGCAAAGCAGCACCGCTGCGCCACTACCTATTAAAAACTTTTGCTGCGCTATAGCCAAGCGCCGTAAAACTGTCAATCAGCAGCGCATCGATATCTTTAGGAGACTGGCTTTACCGGCGTCGCACCATCTGTCCGGGTGTAAAAGGTTTGAAAAAAATTGTACCTCGCCAGCGACACGACAGACGCCCCAGGCAAAACTTATGCGTGCACAATTTTGCAATCATACCGATAAAATTAACGCTGTTTTCATGTATTCTGCGCAATTATACACGCTAGAGGTGCACTATAACAGCTTGAGTTGTAAGCCATGCTATTATTCTTAAACCGTTTTTCGATCCGCAACCGGCTCTTGGTCATTGTGGGAGCTGCGTCTATTGTGCTGCTGTGTCTCAGTGTGCCGCAACTGACAGACTCTTTCTCACGGCGGCAAAGTTCGAGTGCCACGCTAGAGGCAGTTAATCTGGCGAGCACCGCCAGCGCCCTGGTGCATGAATTGCAACGCGAACGCGGCAACAGCGCCGGGGTTATTTCGTCAAACGGTGACATCGCTTTCCGCCAGCAACTTGCGGAGCAGCGGGCGCGCACCGACAAGGCACTTAATGTATTCCGAACGGCACTGGGCGTTGATGCCGCAAGCACGTCTGGAACTGCGGAAGCGTTAGCAAAAGTTGATCGCATAGCGCTTTCTGTTGCGGAAAAAATCAAAGAAATCGCCACAGTTCGCAGCAGTGTCGATAATTTGGCTTTTTCATCGAGCCGGATGAGCGCTTTTTACACGGGGCTCGTCACCGAACTTCTATCGCTCTTTTCCGAAACACTGCTGTCCAGTCCGAACGCCTCTATCGTGTCGGATGGCACAGCCCTGATTGCTTTGCTGGAGGCAAAAGAACGCGCTGGTCGTGAGCGATCTTTAGGGACCCAAGGCTTCAATCAAGATGTATTTTCCTTAGAAATTGCCGTTAAGCAACGCCAATTGGTCGCCGAGCAAACTGCGTTCTTCCATGGCTTTAAGGCAGCGGCGCCCAGCAGATTTAATGACAGTCTGCAGACTTTCGCGAAATCCGATGCGTCAAAACAAGTCAATGAGCTGCGTGATGCTGGGTATGAGTCCGCTACTAACGCATCGGTCTCACGCGTTAAGGCAACCCAATGGTTTGCAGCAGCAACAGAGCGCATTGATGCGCTGTTTGAAATTGAAAAGGCGCTGGCCCAGTTTTTAGTGCAAACAGCGGCGGATGCCAAAGCGCAAGCGTTGACAAGCATAATTATGCTCAGCAGCGCGGTGCTGTTCTGCGTCGGTGCCCTGGCAGCGCTTGGCGTGTTGCTTGGCGAGAGCATTCGCCGGCCTGTAACCGAATTCATGAATATGACGTCTGCAATGCGCGACGGACGCTATGATAATCATTTCCCGTATCAGGAAAGCGACAGCGAAATTGGAAAGTTTGCGCGCAATTTGACGGCCTTGCAGCAAGGTCTGGTTGAAACTGATGAGCTGCGCAAAGAGCAAGAAGCAGCCCGTGAACTGCGCATACAAGAAGAACAAGCACTCTCTGAAGAGCGCAAACAAAAAGAGCTCGAAGAGCGCGTACGCGCTGAAAAAGCCGCCGCTGAGCAGCAAAATGCCATTTCCAAGTCACTGCAGGAACTTGCCGACGTGGTCAAAGACGAGTTGGCCCAGATGATTGACGGTTTGGCAGCAACCGCAAAACAAGCGCGCGGCAGCAGTGCCTCTTTGATTGCCTGTACCGAGCGCGTGACCAGCGATGTAACGAGTGCATCCGATGCCTCTGAAGCAGCAGCGCAAAGTTCGCAATCAATCGCCGCAGCCGCTGAAGAAATGAACGTCTCGCTCAGCGACGTCACCGATCAGGTCGCAGCAACGCGAGAATTGATCCGCGAAACATCGTCAGAAGCCACCACGGTTAGCGATTCGCTCAGTGGACTGACAACAGCGGCAAACAAAATCGCTGATATGGTCACCATCATTGCTGACATTGCAGATCAGACAAACTTGCTTGCGCTCAATGCCACAATTGAGGCGGCGCGCGCTGGAGAGGCCGGTAAAGGCTTTGCGGTGGTGGCCTCTGAAGTCAAATCGCTCGCCAACCAAACGTCGCGCTCGCTAGAGGAAATTCAGTCCGGCGTTGACGTGATGCAAAATGAGGTTCAAGGCGCAGTGAGCCGGGTGCAGAACATTGCCTCGCAGATCACCGAACTGACGGACCGCAGCGATTCTGTATCTGATGCAGTCAGCGAACAGTCAAATGTGACGCGCGAGATCGCCCAGGCCATTCAATCGGCATTTGACAATGTCACGAAGGCAGCCGGCCAAATCGATAGTGTTGCGAAAGAGAACACAGCCATGGTTGAAAGCAGCAGCGATATTTCTGGTCTGACCAACAAAATTGAGGAAGGGGTCAGTGACCTACAGACGCGGCTGATGGCGGTGATTGCGGAGACAAATGCAAAATCAGAACGCCGCCGCGCCGAGAGGCTCGAGCCGCAAACAGGGACGTCGCTAAGCTTTACCACAGAGGCTGGAGAAGACTTTTCTGTTGCTCTTCAGGACCTGTCTAAGACCGGCATGAGCATCGATATGACCGGTAAAGCCGCGTCATTTAAAGTCGGCGAGATCATCCAGGCGCATTGGCACGATGAGCGCTTTGATTGTTTGGTGATTTGGATGAAAGACAACATCGCAGGGCTGTCCTTCCTTGATAAGCTTGGTGTTGAACCCATGGTCAATCAGTTGCTTTCTGGCGCCCAGCCAAAGGCGGATCTAGCCAAGGCATCGTAACTGATGAAGTGCCGAGAGCTGGTCAAGTAAACTGCCGCTCACACGGAGTTGATAGAAGCGTTATTGGCCTTCTATAGTCCGTTCCGCCTATTGAGGGTCTGAACATACAAACAGGACCTCAAGACAGCGGAAAGGCACTTTGCCGTGCAACACGAAACACTGGCTGGCAGCGCGCCAGCTCAAAAAAAGCCAATATGGCTTCGCGCACTTCCCATTGTCATCATCGTTGGTGCCCTTGCGGCGCTCAAGATCACCGGCGCGACAGACTATTTCAGCTTTAAAGCGCTGCAGGAATTTCAGGGCGACTTGCGCAGCTGGGCTGGTCAGTACCCCATCCTGGCACCGCTGGCTGTGATTGCCGTTTACGCCATCGGGACAGCTGTTAGCGTGCCCGGCATGGTTTGGGTGACCCTCGCTGCTGGCTTTTTATTTGGCACGCTGATCGGCACCGTCACCGTGGTGATTGGCGCAACGCTTGGCGCGGTCACTATTTTTCTGGCCGCGCGATATGCCTTTGCCGACGTGCTGCGGGCCAAGATCGGCAAATGGCTTGATAAAATGGATGCGGAGATGGCGGGCAATCAAATCTCCTATTTGCTCACGATCCGCCTGATCCCTGTTATCCCGTTTTGGATTGCCAACCTGGCGCCCGCATTCTTTGACGTCAAAGCGCGCACCTTCGCCTGGACGACGTTTGTCGGCATTATTCCGGTGGTAGCCGTTTATTGCTCGGTGGGCGCGGGGATTGGCGCGCTGCTGGATACCGGGCAGGAGCCAAATCTGGGTGCGATCTTGCTTAACCCCAAAGTTATCCTGCCGCTTGCTGCCTTGATTGGCTTTTCTACGCTGCCCATCATCGTGCGCAAGTTCAAGCAGCGCAAAGCCGGAGCATAAGACCATGACCAAAGATGTTGACATCTGCATTATCGGCGCCGGCGCCGCCGGCCTGGTCAGCGCCAGCGCCGCGGCGCAACTCGGCCTTAACACCGTCCTGATCGAAGCGGATAAAATGGGCGGTGAATGTTTGAATAGTGGCTGCGTCCCATCAAAAGCCATTTTATCAGCCGCCCATGCAGCGCGCAGCGCCGGCGGCAAAGCGGAGATGGGTGTGACGCAGACCGGCGATCTAAAGGTCGATTTTAAGCAAGTGATGACGCATGTGCGGTCCGCCATTCGCGCCATTGAGCCACACGACAGCCAGGAACGCTTTGAAGGCCTTGGCGCCACCGTGATCCGTGACTGGGCGAAATTTACCGGCCCGCGCGCAGTCGAGGTCGGCGGCGAGACCATTCGCTTTAAAAAAGCGGTAATCGCCACGGGCTCTCGGCCCATGGTGCCGCCCATTGACGGAATTTCTGAGATTGATTTCCTGACCAACGAAACGTTGTGGGGTCTGCAAGACCTGCCCGAACATCTCCTTATTATTGGCGGCGGCGCCATTGGCTGTGAGATGAGCCAAGCCTTCCGCATGCTCGGCGCGCAGGTGTCGCTGTTTGAAATGGGAACGTTGCTTGGCCGGGTTGACCCAGAAGCTGCACAAATCGTGCGCGACCAATTTGTTGCCGATGGTATTGATGTGCATGAGAAAACGTCGGTCACGCAGCTAACAAAGCTGGCTGATGGCCGCATCAAGCTAAGCTATCAACGCAATGGCGATAGCGGCGACGTCGTTGGTACGCATGTGTTGGTGGCGGCAGGCCGGACCGTTAAGACACATACTCTCGACCTTGCCGCCGCGGGCGTTGAACGCAATCAGCGCGGCATCATCGCGGACAGTCGCTTGCGCACATCAAACAAACGCATTTACGCGGTCGGCGATTGCAATGGGGAATATCAATTGACCCATGCCGCCGGCCATGAAGCTGGCCAGTTCATCAAGTCCGCGTTGTTTAAAATCCCCACTGGTATTTCCCGGGCTGGCATGGTGCATGTGACATATACAAACCCGGAGGTTGCCCAAGCCGGCCGCACCGAAGCAGAGGCACGGGCGGAATTTGGTGAGGATATTGAGGTGCTGAGCGCCGGCTATGACCATAATGACCGGGCCATTGCGGAAGGCAAAACCAACGGCACTGCGAAACTGATTTTATCGCCAAAAGGCAAAGTGCTGGGCGCCAGCATTACCGGTGCTCACGCCGGTGAACTTATTCATCTCTGGGCTCTTGCCATCGCCAAGGGCCTCAAGCCGCGCGATATCTCCAGCTATATTGCGCCTTATCCAACCTTCTCTGAAGTTAACAAAGCGCTTATCAGCAGCTATTTCCAGGACCGCCTGTTTGCGCCGCGAACGCGCCGCCTGGTGCGGTTTTTGAATATCTTCAGTTAGTCGGGCAGGGGCTTAGTTAACATGCGAGACATGGGGCCAAAGATCTGGCGCGGCCTATCAGGCCGGACCCTTTCCATTACGCTTTCACTTGCCTTAGTGGTGCAGCTTGCCGTGCTGTCGTCCGTGTTTGTTACGCGCTGGAGCGATAGCCTGAATGAGCGGCTGGCAGCTGCACTTGTGGCCGCATTCGTGCAAGAGGCAGCCGGCGCAAAGATGGTGTCAGAACCGCTGCAGATGGAGCTTTTAAAAGTCACCGGCGTTCATTCAATCGTGCTGAAGAAGGAAGATTTTCGGCAGCTGGTGCTTACCGATGGCCGGATTGTGCCCATCAATGGCCGCGTTGATTTGCGCAGTGCCGGGTTTTTTATGCGCTTCTATGAGGCGCTGCAAACGCTCAGGCGCGGCGGTAAGGGCGATCTGCAAGTCATCGGTCCCATCCAAAAGATGCCCGGTGAGTTTATTGAAATCGTGCTGTCTGAAG
>JBCCLR010000183.1:0-7805 GCA_039026755.1 Pseudomonadota bacterium
ATAGCGCCGTCGCCAAGTCGCCTGCTTCGCGCACGATGGGGCTGAAGGCGACACGTTTTAACGCGCGTGCTTGTTCGCTGACGATGCTGATGAGGTTGCTCCAGCGCAGTTCCAGTTCGACGCCGTCCATTAGGCTTCTCCCGTCTCATCACGATGCGCAATCAAGCAGCCGTCGGCAGCGACGGTCAAGCGCCAATTGGGCAGAATAAAAATCGTTGTTTCGCGTTCTTCAACCAGCACAGGGCCGGTGATCACTTGTTCAAGCGCCAAGCTGTCACGGTCATAAACCGGCACAGCCATTGGCGCGTCACTGAGATAGACCAGCCGCTCGCCTTTTGGCTGTCCAGGGTAGGCCGCTAGATCCGTCTGCGCGCTGCGGCCTTTATCACCGGCTGATACGCTGAGCCGCCAGTTGACCAGCTCCACCGCCATGTCCGGCAGCTTCACGCCGTACAGCGCTTCATATGCCGCTTCAAAGCGCGCGCTGGCATCGCTGGGGTCAAAGCCGTCGCGCGGGTCGCCTTCCAGCAGTACTGTCACTTCCGACTGCTGGCCTTGATAGCGCATATCCGCGGAGAAACTGGCGATGATATCCTGCGCCGCTATGCCGGCATCTGACAGCGCTTCCGTGCCTTCCTCAAGCATCGATGTGATGAGGGTATCGATTGTCTCTGCCGCAATTTCGGTGACGATGCCCAAACTGCTGCGCGCAAGGTCAAGCCGGGTTGGGGTCACGAGGGTGCCATAGGCGCTGAGCACGCTGGCCATGGGCGGATAGAGGATTTGCGTGCTTTCGAGCTGCTCAGCCACATAACAGGCATGCACGGGGCCTGCGCCGCCAAAAGCAAGCACGGGCAGACCACGATAATTGACGCCGCGATCGGTGGCGTGGGCGCGGGCTGCCGCTGCCATGGATTCGCCGACGACGCCAAAGATACCGCTGGCGGTGGCTTCAATAGATAGGCCCAGCTTATCGCCGAGCGCGCCGATGGCCGTTCGTGCTGCGGCCATATCGAGCTGCATGTCCCCGCCGAGGAAATTACTGCCATCAAGAATGCCAAGCACCAGGTCCGCATCGGTCACGCAGGCATTCGCGCCGCTACGGCCATAGCAGGCTGGCCCAGGGTTGGAGCCAGCACTGTCTGGCCCAACTTTTAAAAGCCCAAGTGCATCAACCCGGGCAATAGAGCCGCCACCGGCGCCAATCTCAATCATATCAATCGAGGGCACGGTAATGGGCATCCCGCTGCCCGGTTTAAACCGGTAGCGGCGATCCACCTCAAATTCGCCGGTGACCAGCGGTGTACCGTCTTGAATAAGGCAAGCCTTGGCCGTCGTGCCGCCCATGTCAAAACTCATCAAGCCTTCAAAGTCATATTCTTTGGCATAGTGGCTGGCCACCAGCGCGCCAGCGGCGGGTCCGGACTCAATCATCCGCACCGGATAGCGCCCAGCCACTTTGGCCCCAATGACACCGCCGTTTGACAGCATGATGAGCGGCTCACCATCACGGCCTTTGGCGTTGAGGCTGTTGACCAAGCTGTTCAGGTAAGGCAGCGCGGTGGGCGCGGCATAAGCGTTGAGCGCGGTCGTGCTGGCGCGCAGATATTCGCGCATTTGCGGCGCCACATCGCTCGACAGCGAGATAATCAAGTCCGGCAGTTCGGCAGCCAATAAATCGCGCAGTCGGTGCTCGTTCGCTGGGTTGGCATAGCTGTTGAGCAGGCATATGGCGACAGACGCAATGCCTTTGCTTTTCAAATCCGCAGCAAGCGCTTTGACGTCCTCGTGGGAGACCTCTTGGCCAATGCTCTTATCGGCGTAGGTGCGTTCTTGAATGCCCCAGGTCGCCGTATCTGGGATGATGGGTTCAGACACTTCGATCTGCGGGTCGAACATGTCATAGCGGTGCTCATCGCGGATATAGAGCACGTCTTTAAAGCCCTCGGTGACGATCAGCCCGGTCGGCTCACCCTTGCGCTCAATCAACATATTGGTGATGACGGTCGTCGCGTGCGCAAAGATATCATCGATATCGCCATAGCCTAACCCTGCTTTACTAAGCACCAAGTCGGCAGCACGAAACAAGCCCTCAAGCAGGTCATGATGGGTGGTCAGCGTCTTGTCGGTCCAGCGCTGACCGGTGCTTGACAGCAAGACGACATCGGTAAAGGTGCCGCCAATATCAATGGCTAAGGCGTGCGTCATAACTCAATCCAATATTGAAGCTGCAGCCTAATCGCTTGGCGCAGTAAAGTCGGTCGCCTGATAATCCACCAGGTGCAAATAGTCTTCCCGGATCGGCGAGAAGATATCGAGGTTCATGCAAATTTCATCGCCAATCGGCTCGCCGCAATGCACGGCATTGGCGGGAATATGGATGACCTCACCGGCGCCCACTTCATGCACTTCGCCTTCAATTGTAAAGCGGATGCGTCCTTGCACGATGTAGGCGACTTGCTCAAACGGGTGGCTATGCGGGTTTACCTCCATGCCCGGCTCCAGCCAGTTCATGACAAGCAGAACCTGTTCGCCGCGAAAGCCAACCCGCTCGACGCCGCGCCGCACCACTTCGCGCGGCAATCCCTCCCAGGCTATCTTGCGCGGCTTATCCGGCTGTTTGGTTTTTGTCATCTTGACCCTCCCCAGGGCGGTTTATTTGCGTGTGTGCAATGTGCCCGACACAGGCCAGTGGCGGCTTATCTTAAGCTGACCAAAAACTTGCATAAACGCGTTTTTTATGGGCCATCGCGCAGCATCCGTTTTAGCACTTTTCCAGTGCTGTTTTTTGGCAAGGCGTCCACAAAGCGGTACGTCTTCGGGCGTTTAAACCTTGCTAAATGTTGCAGGCAGAATTGATCGAGCTCTTCTGCCGTAGCGCCACTGCCTAGCGTTTTCACAAGCACTGCTTCGACACGTTCACCCCACTCGCGATCAGCGCGGCCGATGACGGCAACCTCTGCCACACCTGGATGGCGCAGCAGCACCTCTTCAATTTCCCGCGGGTAGATATTTTGCCCGCCGGAAATAATCACATCTTTGCTGCGGTCTTTCAGCGTCAGATAGCCATGCGCATCAAAGCTGCCCATGTCGCCGGTATAGAGCCAGCCGTTTCGAATGGTTTTTGCTGTTGCCTCAGGGTTTCGCCAATAGCCTCGCATTACGCTGTCGCCGCGCACTATGATTTCGCCAATTTCGCCAATTTCGCCAATGTCGCAGTGCGCCCCATCAGCCCCCACAGTGCGCACCTGAACAGCGCTTTGCGCTATGCCCACTGAGCCAAGCCGTGCGCGCGGCGCGGGCTTGCCATCTTCTGTATGCGCTGCTGCGTTGAGCGCTGTAATGGTCATCGGGCTTTCGCCTTGGCCGTAAAGCTGCGTGAGCTTAGGGCCAAATTTATCGAGTGCAGCCAAGCAATCTTCCACATGCATTGGCCCGCCGCCATAGCTGATGGAGCGCAAGGCCCTGGGTGCGGCCCGGCTATGCTGGGTAAGGCGGCGCACCATGGTTGGTGCGGCAAAAAAGCTGGTGCCAGGCCAGAAATCGGCCAAATCAAAAATCTCGTCGGGGTCAAAGCCGGCGCCGCTGGGAATAATATGCAGCCCGGCCTGCATCACATATGCCAGACCATAGAGCCCGGAGCCATGGCTCATGGGCGCGGCGTGCAAAATCGCGCGCCAGGGCGGCGTAGGGTCAACATCAGCGAAATAGCAGTAGCACATGGTCGCTAAGTTGCGGTGGGACAGGCACGCACCCTTTGGCATGCCGGTAGTGCCGGAGGTATAAAAGATCCAGGCAATATCATCTGGCGCCGCATCGGCAAGCGGCGCCGCCGGCGCGTCAAACAGCGCGGCATAGTCCGGGCTGCAAATCTCAATTAACTGGCAGGTGTCTGGCTTAATTGCTGCAAGCTCGTCGATCAGCGCTGTACTCGAAAAACACAGACGCGCGCCGGTATCTGCCAGAATATGGCGGTACTCGTCGCGGTGTAGCTTGGCGTTGACTGGCACGATGATGAGCCCAGCGTGCCAGGCGGCAAACAGGATCTCCAGATACTCCGCGCAATTTGCCGTGATTAGCGCGACGCGATCGCCTGGCTTTAAGCCGAGGGTCCGATTAAATGTGGTCGCCAGTGCTGCTGATCTGTGCGCCAGGTGCGCGTAGGTGGTGGTGATATTTTTACCGACCGCAATTGCCGGACGGGCTGGGTAGGTCCGCGCTGCGCGGACCAGTGCATGTGCGAGGTTCATGGCGCCAAGGTTACGCGGTCAGGTGTTTCAGGCAAGCAGCGCGGCGATATCGTCGGCGCTGGTGCCGGCTTGTTTGAGATAGACCAGGCCATCCCAGCAATCCGTGCGCTGCGCAATTGCGCCATCTTTAAAGGCAAACCACATCATGCCTGGCACTTCAAACTGTGCGCCGCCTTGGCGAAAATGCATCAGATAGCGGGCGCTGCCATGGCTTTCATGCGCGCACGTCTCCAGGACGTCATAGCGTAGCGCGGCAAAATCGGTCAGGAATTTGCCAAGGCGCTTCAGGTATGCATCGCGCCCTGTACAGCCGCCGCCAAGCATACCCAGATGCTGGTTGATAAAATCCTCAGTAACACATGCGGCGACTTGCTCAGGGTCACCACTTGAAAATGCGTTCAAGTAGCGCCGGATTAGGAGATCGTTTTCAGGGTCTGCGAATCGATCCACTTTTCTCGTACCGTCTCATAAACGCCTTGGTTATAGGAATACTCAACCCGGTTGCCGTCTGGGTCTTTTAAAAAGCAAATATAACCAACCGGGTCCGGCATCATCGTCGGGCCAAGTGCCAAACAGCCTGCGGCTTTGCCTTTTTCAGCAATCTCATCAACATCTTCCTTGCTGGTCATTTCGATGCCGAAATGTGCAAACGGACCAAGCACGCCATGCTCAGTGCCGGCAAACGGGTCTTTGCCTTCAAAAAACTGAGCCATAACAAGCAGAAAGGGTGGGTCAGGCTGCTTTGGATCAACCATCCAAGCGCTGATGCCTAGATCGTCTTCATTGCGCACGAACACCTCAAGATGCGTAAACTCCTTGTACCACTCTAGGCTCTTATCCAGATCGCCGACGCGTAGCGCCATATGGGTCCAGCGTTGCCGGTCCAGTTGAATGTCTTCCGCTACTTGTGCTCTTGCAGTTGCCACGGTGTGCCCTCCTTGCAGATATCGTCCAAACAATACCTTACAGCATAGTTTAAAACGTATAAGACAAACGTAGCAGGCTGGCGCGGCAGCACGTGCACGATCTTTTGACAAATAGCCACATGCAATGCCCTGAACCTTGTGGCAAAGGGTGTCTATGGGGTTCTATAGCGACCTCAGTGAGGACGCGGTACGATATGACAGAACTTGAGGCACCGGCAGCCGGAGCTGCGCAGCCGGCGGCCCAGCGGTGGATAGCGCTTGGACTGGCCTGTGCGATATTTTTTGTCGCTACTGGCGGAGCGTTCTCATCGCTTGGCGTTATGCTCCCCTCTATGATCGAAGAGTTATCGCTCAGTTGGGCCCAGGCAGGTGCATCCTTTACCGTGCTGGCGCTGCTGACCGGTCTGTCTAGCACAGTGCCAGCCACGACCATCAAGATCGGCGGTCTGCCGTTGGTGTATGCCACAGGCGGCGTCGTTATTGCCGCTGGTTTTGCCTTGCTGGGAATAACGCAAAATATAACGACCTTGCTGATCGGTGCTGGGCTGGTTGGGCTTGGCTATAGCCAGGTTGGCGCCGTGCCTGCGGTAAAACTCCTCGGCAGTCTTTTTACCAAGCGGCGTTCGCTGACCATTGGGGTGTTTTTTACCTGCGGCGCGCTTGGCAGCGTGGCAGGTCCGCAAATCGCCTCTGCGTATATTGAGTTTACACCTTCTTGGCGCGGCTATTGGCTGATGGTGGCCGCGGTCATCCTGGGCCTGAACCTGCTAACCGCGGCTTTCATGCGCTCCAGCTGGATCCGGCAGCAGACCGGCGGCGATGACGCTGGGAACACGGGCGAGGAAGCCGATGGCGATGCCAGTGACATGTGGCAGTTGCGCGAAGTCCTCTACAATCCGCAATACTACATCATTGTTCTGGGCGTTACAGCCACTTTGCTTGGCGCCCTAACCATGAACACCTGGCAGGTTACGCACATGCAGAACCTTGGCGTTGCAAGTGTCGTTGCGGCAAACGCGCTAAGCGCACATGCGCTCTTCAATGCGTTTTCACGGATCTTCGGCGGCTTTGTGGCTGATCGCGTTGGCGCGAAAATGCTGTTTGTAACAGGCCTTGCTGCTGGCGTGCTTGGCATGGCCGCCCTCAGCGTGGCCGATAGCACGCTGCTCATTGCGCTCTTTGCGTTTGGCGATGGCTTTGGATTTGGTATTGTCACGTTCTCCAGCACCATTCTCCTCATTCAATTTTATGGCGTAAAGCACAGCCCGGCGATCCTCGGGGTCCTCAATTTGATTACCACGGTCGCGATGGTCGGCCCGATCATGGCTGGCAGCATTGGTGAACGCCTTGGCGGGTTCGCAGAAGTGTTTGCCGGCTTTGCCGTGCTGATGCTGATATGCACTATTGCAGCTGCGGTCATGCCGACGCCGCGCCGCGCGGCTGTTTAGCGCTGGTCTTATAATGCTAAGTGAAGCTGGCGATGATGCCTAAGCCAATCATGCCACCGCCTGTTCAAGCGCTTATTGCTGGCGCTTTGATCTGGCTGCTGGCCGAATTTATACCTGGTCTGACCATCGCATTCAGTGGCCATAAGGTGATTGCTTATGCACTCATCAGCATTGGGCTTTGTTTAGACCTGGCCAGCGCCGCCGCTTTTGTAAAATCGAAAACCACAATTAACCCGATGGCGCCAGAGCGATCAAATGCGCTTGTCATCTCTGGATTTTATAAGTTCAGCCGCAATCCCATGTATTTAGGCCTCGTGCTCATCCTCCTGGGTTGGGCGCTGTGGCTCGGCAAAGCCGCTGGCTTCATTCCCGTGGCTATGTTCATTTTTACAATAACGCAGTTTCAAATCAAACCCGAAGAAGATGCGCTGGAGGCGATCTTTAGGGATCAATACCGCGACTACAAACGCCGCGTGCGGCGCTGGATTTAACGGCTGATCTGTTGATTGACCGCGTCAACCATTTTGGCGGCGCCGCTAAGAAGAAAACCATGGTCCGAGCCTAACAGGAAGACGCTCGCGCCAAGCGCCTGCCAATGGCCCAGCTCACTGATGTTTGAGGTGAACATGCCGCTAGGTACGCCAGCGGCTTTTGCCGCCGCGCAGATATCTTCGACTGCGCGCACGACATCTGGCGCACTCGGATCATTAAAACCAAGCGACACAGTTAAATCAGCGCGCCCAATGAACACGCAGTCAATCCCCGCGACGCTGAGGATGTCGTCAAGGTGTTCCAGCGCTGCGGCATCTTCAACTTGCGCGATAATAGCCGCAGCGCCGTCGCTCTCGGCCAAATGTGTCGCCATGTTTTTCGCCATATAGCCAGCGGCCCGGGTGGAGCCGGAATAGCCCCTGCCTTTGCCATAGGTTGCCGCCTCCACCAGTGCTTCAGCATCTGATTTGGTGATAATATGCGGCGCAAGAATTCCATCTGTACCCAGGTCTAAGGCGTTTAAAATATGTTCAGGTTGGCAACTCGGCACGCGCACGATTGCGGGTTTGCCTGAGGCCTTGAGCGCGAACACGCAGCGGTCTAAATCGGCGCGGTCAAACGGACTGTGCTCTGCATCCAAACAAATTGCATCAAGCGCGCTGCGGCCAAATACTTCGCACAGCATGGCG
>JBCCLR010000184.1:0-7736 GCA_039026755.1 Pseudomonadota bacterium
CCCAGCCATCATAATCAGCTGCCGCACCGCGAATGAAGAGCATTCCATTGATGCTACTCGACCCGCCTAGCCCTTTGCCGCCTGACCACGTGTAGTCTAAGTCGTTGCGCGATGCGTCTGGGACTGTGGGATAATTCCAGTTGAACCTGGCATCAAAAATTGCCGAAATAAGCCCGGCTGGCATGCGCACCTGCAGCGGCTTTTCAGGCCCACCCGCTTCTAACAGCAGCACGCGATTGCGCGGATCAGTAGACAGGCGATTGGCAAGCACACACCCTGCCGAGCCCGCTCCCACGATAATGTAATCGAAAACGTCTGACATGGCGCTTGGGTTAATGTGTTTATGGTGGTCATCGCAATGGCGAAGACGTCACAGTTGCGCGTGGCGGTTAAACCGCAGGCGCCGCCGAATGGATTGCTGTTCGTTTTTAAATGGTGCGGTCGAGAAGACTCGAACTTCCACGGGATTTAACTCCCACAGCGACCTCAACGCTGCGCGTCTACCAATTCCGCCACGACCGCACTGCCTTGGCTGCGCGGTGACTAGCAAAGCAGCAGGAAAGATGCAAATCAATTAGAGCCGATGTCAGAGGTCGGAGTTTTCGTCGATAATCTCAGTCAGCGTGACACCGATGCGCTCGCCCACAATCACCACTTCGCCTTTGGCGATCAACTCGCCGTTGCCATAGACCATGACCGGATCATCATGGCGAGCATCAAGGTCAACAACCGCGCCGCGACCAACTTTGAGCAGCTGGCGGATCGGCATGCTCGACTTGCCGATGACAACGTCAATGTCTACTTTGACCTTGTTAAGGGCCTCCATAACGACAGAATTTTTGGCGAAATCTTCCATATGTGCGTTATGCAGGGCGCTTGGTTAGGACAGCGTTAACAGCGCGGGCTTGTCCGCTTGGGACGTAAGATGCATATCTGGCGAGATACAAAGTTGATCGATTATCCCGGCGCTATTGCGCGCATGGAGGCCCGTGTTCAAGCGATCGCCGCCGGTACTGCGCCTGACACGCTCTGGTTTTTGGAGCACCCCCCGCTGTTTACAGCTGGAACCAGCGCCCACCAAGACGATTATGTGGGCGGGTTTGATTTTCCAGTGTATGAAACCGGTCGCGGTGGTCAATATACCTACCATGGTCCAGGCCAGCGCATTGTTTACACCATGTTTGACCTTACAAAACGGCGCCGCGACGTGCGCTGCTTCGTCCAAGATTTGGAACAAGTGATCATTGAGACATTGCGCACGTTCGGCGTCTTAGGTGAGCGCCGTGCAGGCAGGGTCGGCGTGTGGGTCGACACGCCAGAGGGTGAGAAAAAGATAGCCGCGCTTGGCATTCGCTTGCGCAAATGGGTGTCATTTCACGGCATTTCCATCAATGTGCATCCCAACCTTGATCATTTTGGCGGAGTTGTGCCTTGTGGCCTGGCGCAGTATGGGGTGACCAGCTTGCATGACCTGGGGGAACATGTGTCGCTAGGAGATGTCGATGCGGCTTTAGAAACGGCTTTTAAAGCTGTGTTTATGCCTCAAAATGAGACGTCGGAACGCGCGATATAGTGCCGATTTATCGGCCATTTACCACATGATTTAACGGCTTGTTTGGCTTGGATTGCTAGCGTGTCAGCTCTCGGGAGGCGGCGGCTTAAGCTGAAGAATTCATGGTATTGTCATTGCTGAAAAAAAAGGCGGGCGAAGACAGGCCATCTTTGCTTGATCGCTATGGCGCCGCTTTATCTGACGCGCTGGCAAAGCGTGACACCGCCCTTACCCCTTTGCGAAGTCGTGAAATCCAGCGCTTCGATGCGCTTATGCGGCGCATCGTAGAATCGAACGTCGACGGAATTCTAACGCTTTTTAGCGACGGCAGCTTAGCCCAAGCCAATGATGCAGCGCTGCGTATTCTGGGCTACACGGCTGAAGAGCTTCAAACACAAACCGCAGACGATTATATGCCGGGCTTTCGCAGCTTGACCGACCCTGCCAGCGAGGACTATGCCATCGGCGCTGGCTACCGTGAGACCATTGTCGTCAATGCTGAAGGGACTGCCGTCTCCGTTGAAACCTGCATCAGCGATCTAAAAATACGCAAAGACAATCTGCGCGTTATCGTTTTGCGCGATGTTACCGAAAGCAAGCAAAGACGCCGCGAACTTGAGCACCAAGCGCTGCACGATCCATTGACCGGCCTGCCGAATCGGGCCCTCCTCTATGATCGCTTGCGGCTCGCCTTGAAAACCGCGGAACGTGCCGATGAACCGATGGCGCTGCTACTCATCGACTTGGATGATTTTAAAGAGGTTAATGATACGCTCGGCCACCACGTGGGTGACCTGTTGCTGGTAGAGATCGCCCAGCGCTTGCAAGCGCCGCTGCGCGATAGTGATACGGTTGCCCGGCTGGGCGGTGATGAATTTGCAATTTTATTGCCCATCGCAACCGACATGGAGCGCGCCCTTGGCGTGGCAGAGCGGCTGCGTCAATCGATTTTGCAGCCTGTAGCCCTGCGCGATGGACTGTCGGCATTTGTTGGAGCGTCAATTGGTGTCGCCCTCTATCCCGAAAACGCACCCGACGCCGTAAGTCTAATGCAATGCGCCGATGTCGCGATGTATTGCGCAAAAGATGGGTCGGAAAAAGTCGTGATCTACGACCAAGAAAAAGACACCAACAACCTGCGCAGCTTAGCATTATCCACATCGCTCAAAACGGCCATTGATGCAAAACGCGTTACGCTGGTGTTTCAGCCAAAGCTATGCCTAAGAACCGGTCGCATAACGGGCGTAGAGGCGCTGGCCCGGTGGAATGATCCAAAGCTTGGCATTGTGGAGCCGGATGAATTTATTGCCCATGCTGAGCGTACCGGCCAGATCCTAGCTCTCACCACCATGCTTATGGAAAAGGCGATTGCGCAAATCGCCCAGTGGCGTGCGGTTGGCCAAGACGTGTCTATTGCGATCAACATGTCGCGGCGCACGCTGCACGATCAATTGCTCACCAAGCATGTACGCGACCTGCTGCAAACCTATGATGTGCCGGGTCATTTGATCACTCTGGAGATCACAGAACAGTCGATCCTTGCAGACCCTGACAAAGCACAATTGGTGCTTAAAGAGTTAACGGAGCTTGGCGTACGCTTTTCGATCGATGACTTTGGCACAGGCTACTCATCGCTTGCAGCGCTGCAAAAAATGCCCGTCCAAGAGCTTAAAATTGACCAAAGTTTTGTGAAATACATGCTTAGCCAAAAAAGCAGTGATGTGATCGTAAAGTCGACCGTGAATCTCGCTCACAATCTTGGCATGTCGGTTGTGGCCGAAGGCGCCGAAACGGATAAGCACATTCAGCATCTGCAAGCCATGAAATGTGACTATGCACAGGGCTATGGCGTCTCACGCGCGCTACATGGTGATGAAATTTTAGGCTGGATTGCCGACTTTGAAGCGCCGATTTTGGCCGCAGAATAGGCATCAAGAATAGGTTTCTAGAAGCCCGAACTGAAGTTTAGCGCATCTTGCCATTGCTCGGGAAACCGCGCGGCGGTGTTTTGCCTGCTTGAGCGCGCTTGCCAAGCCACATAGCGAGTTCACTTTGCGTGCGCGTGCGCCCGCTATCGCCGCCCATTGGCCAGCTTAAGCCGTCTTCGAGTTTGAAGACTTTCACATCTGAAATTACGGTATCTTTTGCTTTAATAAGCTGTACGCCTTGGCCGCGTGCCAATTCGCCCAGCTCGGCCAGCGGAAAAATCAACAGCTTTTTGTTTTTAATCGACACCGCAATATGATCGCCATCAACCTTTAGAGCCACAAGCGCGCGGGCACTTCCAGACAGCGTCATAATCTGCTTGCCGGTTCGCGTTGACGCGGCGACTCTTTGTGCATCGACCACAAACCCGCGTCCCGTCGTCGATGCCAGCAACAGGCGCAGCTCTGGCTCCTGCACAAACATGGAGACAATTTCAGTGCCCTGATCCAGCTCAATCATCAGGCGCAGCGGCTCGCCATGGCCGCGGCCGCCCGGCAATTTATCAGCGCCGAGCGTAAAGAACCTGCCATCACTGGCAAACAAAAGCACTTTATCCGTTGTATAGCCCGGCAGCATGAATTTGGGCCCGTCGCCTTCCTTGAACTTCAGATCCGCCTCGGCAACGCCATGTCCTTTCATTGCGCGGATCCAGCCTTTTTGGGAACAAACGACGGTGATCGGTTCACGCTCAATCATCGCTTCCATGGGCAGGGGCTCACCTTCGGGTGCGGTGCCAAAGCCAGTCCGGCGACGACCAATATCTGTCGTCTTGCCAAAACGCTCGCCAAGCGCGGCAATGTCGTCCGCCACGCGGGCACGCTGCGCGCCTTCATCTTTCAGCAGCGCTTTGATGTCTTTACGTTCCGCCCGCAGTTCTTTGTCTTCGCGCTTCAGCTCCATTTCTTCAAGCTTGCGCAGCGAGCGCAAGCGCATGTTCAAAATCGCTTCGGCCTGAACATCGCTCAGCGCGAAGGCGCGTATCAGTTCTTGTTTGGGATGGTCTTCTTCGCGGATAATCCGGATCACCTCATCAAGATTGAGGTAAGCGATTAAATAGCCGCCCAGCACCTCAAGCCGTTGCTCAATTCTATTTAAGCGAAACTGGCTGCGGCGAACGAGGACCTCAATTTGATGGCTGATGAACGCCAGCAGTGCAGCGCGCAGGCTCATCACGCCCGGTGTGCGTTTGGCATCCAGCACATTGAGGTTAAGCGAGAAACGGTTCTCTAGCTCGGTCAGCCGAAACAACCCCTCCATGAGTACATCAGCATCCACGTTTTTAGATTTAGGCTCTAAGACGATGCGCACATCTTCGGTCGATTCATCGCGCACATCGGCAAGAATGGGGATTTTCTTGGCGTTGATGAGATCCGCGATCTTTTCGATGAGTTTGGATTTCGCCACTTGAAATGGAATTTCCGTGACGATGATTTGATAGGTGCCGCGCCCGGTATCCTCTTTCGCCCAACGTGCACGCACGCGGATGGAGCCCCTGCCCGTCTCATACGCGTGCGCAATCGATTCCGGCGGTTCGACGATCATGCCGCCGGTTGGAAAATCGGGACCAGGCACGTTCTGCATTAACGCATCATGCGCCAAGTCCGGCGCATCAATCAGCGCAACGAGCGCGTCGCATAATTCCGCAAGATTATGCGGCGGAATAGACGTGGCCATGCCCACGGCAATGCCGCTCGCGCCATTGGCCAGCAAATTGGGAAAGCCGCCGGGAAACACAACGGGCTCGGAATCCTCCCCATCGTAGGTCTCGCGAAAATCAACCGCGTCCTCATCCAAGCCATCCATAAGGATGCGCGCAAACTCAGTGAGACGCGCTTCGGTATAGCGCATGGCAGCCGCATTATCGCCATCCACATTGCCGAAGTTTCCCTGGCCATCGACAAGTGGGTAGCGCACGGAAAAGTCCTGGGCGAGCCGGACCAATGCATCATAGACGGACTGGTCCCCGTGCGGGTGATATTTACCGATAACATCGCCGACCACCCGCGCACATTTTTTATAGCCAGAGGTGGGGTCAAGTTTTAGCTGCCGCATGGCATAGAGCAGCCGCCGGTGCACTGGTTTCAGGCCATCGCGTACATCCGGCAGCGAGCGCGACATAATCGTCGACAGCGCATAAGCGAGATATTTCTCAGACAGACTTTGCGTGAACGATACGTCCTTAATCACCTCATCAGATGTGCTGGACATAACCACTAGCCTTTGTGTCTTGGAGCCTGTTGACACCCATATATGCCGTATTTATAGATGTTTTTGCAATTGTTGAATGAGCCTTTCGCGCGCCTGTGGCAATTCGGCGTTCCGGGGTTCCATCACCCATTTTTCAAGGAAATAGCCCGTCAAGCGAAAGCCATCTTTCAAAGATTCAGCATGCGCCTCGCCAGCCTGACTACCTAGCAGAAAAGCAGGCAAGACGAGCAGCCTATCGTGGTACGGCTGCCCCGCCACCTTGGACACTGCACGCCCCGTTTTAGGCGAGACATAGGCGAGGTCATCTGTTTGGCCGGTGCTTGCACAGCGCGACAAATCGAGCGCAAAGCCAAGCCGACTTAACAAACCCAGCTCAAAGCGCACCACCGCTGCGCCAACGGCTTCAGGGGGTATCGCCTCGTCACACACCAAATCTAGCGTGACACTTAGCGCCTCAGCAATTGCCGGCAGGGCTTCGCGCTCAGTCAGGCTTGATCCTACAGTACTGGTTAAACAGGCCAGCGCGGCAAGGCGCAACGGCGAGGCCATAACCGTCGCCGCCCGCACTTTAACGGGCTCAATCTGCATAGTGCCTAAGTGTTCATGTAGGCGAGCGCGCCAGCGCACGGCAACGTCATTTCCTGGCTCTAGGCTCGCGCGCCGGCGCTTGCTCATACCGCCGGGCACGAAGCCGGCATAAAGCCCATGGTCAGGCGTGAGGACTTTAACGATCGCGCCAGCCTCGCCATGCCGCTGCGCAGAGCATAAAACACCTGTGCTCGACCACTCCAAGCTTATTGAACCCACTCAAGCCCGAGTGCGGCAAGGTGGTGCCGGTCTTCACTCCAGCGTGGCTCGACTTTCACAAACAACTCCAGATGCACTTTTCGCTCAAACAGCTGCTGCATGCTCTGGCGTGCTTGTGAGCCAATGGCTTTAAGTTGACTGCCGCCTTTGCCGATGACGATGCCTTTTTGGCTATCCCGGCTCACCAGGATGGCTTGACGGATAAAAATGCGCTGCTTATCGACCTGCCACTCTTCGGTCTCAACGGACAACGCATAAGGCAGTTCTTGATGCAGCCGCGCGTAAATCTGCTCGCGCGTGAGTTCAGCGGCCAGCAATTGGTTATTCACGTCCGTGACCTGGTCTTCAGGAAACAGCCATGGCGTTGTTTTCGCGCACGCGTCTAAGGCTTGGCGCAAATCCTCAACACCATCCCCTTTAAGCGCTGAAATCATGAAACACGCGTCGGCATTGAGCTCGGCGGTCAGTGCCGCTGTAAGCTCCAGCAGGGTTTCCGGCTGTTTCAGGGCATCGGTCTTATTAAGCGCCAAAAACAGGGTTTTGGGCGCCTGCGTTTGCATTGCGGCCACAATACTGCGCGTGTTCTCATCCAGGCCCCTCACCGCATCAATCAGCAAGATCGCTGCATCAACGTCATCCAGTCCGCCCCAAGCGGCCGCCACCATAGCGCGGTCAAGCCGGCGCTTTGGTTTAAAGATGCCAGGCGTATCAATCAGCACCAGTTGCGTCTCATCATGTGTGACGACACCCATCATGCGCGCGCGGGTCGTTTGCACCTTGTGGCTAACAATGGCCACTTTGACGCCAATAAGCTGGTTGACCAGCGTTGATTTGCCCGCATTTGGCGCGCCGATAATGGCAACCATTGCGGTCTTCTGATCGTTTATGTCAGCGTGTTGAGCGGTCATAGGGACTTATGGCGCAAGCTCTCGGACAAGTACATGACTAAAGCAAGCAGCACAAAGTGCCTCTTCCCAATCGACGTGATCCAAAAAAATACCGGCACCCCAGTCGCGACAAGAAAAGCGTAACGCCGCTTCAGGCATTCCACTTAAGGCATTCTCTTGCGGACAATTCCATTTGCCGTCGATAACGGATAAACTGCGTACGGGCGGATACTTTGAAGGACTTCGAATGGAGGCCATTTTGAAAGCTTGGGACGATGTGTTGAGCCCAAACAACC
>JBCCLR010000185.1:0-7697 GCA_039026755.1 Pseudomonadota bacterium
TACGCGGATCGTGGAAGTTGTCACGTATGAGCCAGCAATTTCAGCGGAAAAACTTGCAGTAATCGCCGGCTGTTCTGATGAACGTTCGTTCCGCAGAACGCTGCTACGCTGGAATGCGATGACCTTGCGTGATTTCCGCGCGAACGTTGCCACTGGGAGACTTTAAAAATACCGATTTTCAGCGCACATTCGGGGTGAAGCGATCTGTGATGTTGATTTTCATTGAGAAGTGACCTGGTATTTTCAACGAGATTTGACCCGCCCTTGGCTAGGTATCAGTGGCTGTGATTTGGTCAATGTCGCGATCTTCTTTCGTTGGACTTGTCAAAGGAACTGCTGCTTGATCATAGGTATCCCCAATTCTAGCCCTCTCTGATAAAAAAGACCCCGTTTCGCTATTTCAAAACGTCCCCTGAAATCACCCAACTCGCAGTGATGATGTAGGTGCGCTTTCCGCTCTCATTGAGGAATGTCGAAGACCTGCTTCATGAACGCGGAATCGATATTTGCCACTAAAGCGCAGGGCTTTTAGGTGGAACGCTTCGGGACTCTATTGACGGGTCAAATTCGTAAGCGCCGAGCGAGCCATCTTCGTCAAGTGGGGCGATGGCAGTGGCACCTTGACGAGGTGTTCATGAAGATCAATGGTGAGGCGCATTACCTATGACGCGCAGTTGGTCACGAGGGCGAAGTACTTGGGGCCTACGCCACCAAGAAACGCAACAAATCTTCGGCTTTGAAGGTCCTGAAAAAGGTGATGAAGCGCTACGGAAACCCCAAGACCGTCGTTACTGATAAGTTCAGAATACGGTGCCGCCATGCGTGAAAATGGCAACAAGCGGCGGCAGGAAACAGGGCGCCACTTGAATAATCGAGCTGTTCGCGCAGCGGAACGACGCGCAGCGTAGGACAAAACAGCCACCTCCTGTTTCGACGGTTAGAACGAGCGATGCAGCGATTTCGGCGAATGCATAACCTGCAAAAGTTCGCCTCAATGCACGCCTCGCTCTACAACCATTTTAATGGAGAAAGACCCCTCAACAGCCGGCCAGTTTTCAAGGTCTGCCGATCCGAAGCACTTTCGGAATGGTGCCGGCTTGCCCAAACGGCTGCATGAAAAACGCCGCCCTGTTTGGAAACTGAGACGATGTCGCGTGAGACTGACACTACCCTTGCTTGCTATCGGCGAACCCCGTTAGAAGCTACGTTAAAGTTATTTTCAAGGAACGGGCGCAACACGAATGAAGGTGTGCGGTTGTGGATAAGGACTTTTCACCTGCGGCAGACATGAGCCTTGCGTCGCCTGACCAGGAAACGCGGGACGACTATGACGGTGCGCCAAGGGCTGTATCTTACGGCGCCCTGGCGAACCTTTATAGCGATTACGCCGCGCCGCTCAGCGCCAGCATCCGCAAAGCCTTTGGCGATGGGCCTCCGGACCCCGATGATGTGACGCATCAGGCGTTCCAGAAGGTTATGGAGCGTGACAATCTAAGCGCCATCGCCAATTTAAAGGCCTTTGTGTGGCGTACGGCGCGTAACATTGTGCTGAATGAGAAAGACCGTGAACATACGCGCAGCCGGTTCGACTATGAAGTCGAGCAGCTGTTTTTTGCGAGCAATGGTTACGGTTCGTCGCCAGAAACTGTCATCAGTGCAAGGCAGCAGATTACAGCCATCAACGCTGTGCTGGATGCCATGCCGGCGATGCGGCGGCGGGCGTTTATTCTGCATCGCATTGAGGGGCTGACGGTGGCCGATACCGCCCGGCAAATGGGCATCAGCAGGCCGGGCGCATCCAAACACATCGCCCGCGCAGTAGCCGATATTGATGCGGCCTGCGCTGTGGCAACGCATAAAGAGGCATGAACGTGGAGCCGACACACAGCGCAGAGCAAATCCGTCAAGCCGCACATGACTGGCGCACGCTGCTGGCAAGCAACCAGGCAACTGCTGCTGAGCGCGCGCAATTTGAACGCTGGCGCCGCGCCGATCCGCTGCATGAAGATGCCTATGACCGGGCTGTCACGGTGTTTTCCGCACTCGGCGAACTGGGCACCGATGCCCTTGCCAAGCGCCACTTCAAGCCGCTGCTGCGCGAGCGCCTGCTTGCGGCATGGCGCGGCGCTTTTGTAAGGCGAAAAGAGCGGCTGGCCATTGGCGGCGCGTTGGTTGCGGCGTGTGTTGCGATTGGCGTCGTGACCTTACCGCAAAGCAACACAGTACCGACGCAGCAGACGGCCGTCTCTGTGTCCTATGAGACTGGCCGGAATGAAACACGATCCTTTTTGCTAAGCGATGGGTCGCGCGTCACGCTTGGTGCGGGCAGTGCGCTTGAAACCGGGTTTTCCAGCGATGCCCGGCGGGTGACTCTGTTATCGGGCGCTGCGCTTTTTGACGTGGTATCTGATGCTGGCCGCCCATTTTCAGTCTCTGCCGGAGACCTGACGGCGACGGCGCTTGGCACATCCTTTGACGTGCGCCGCAGTGCTGGCATCGCGCGCGTTGCGGTTTCTGAGGGCACGGTCGGCGTCAGCTATCCGCTGGTGGTTGACGGCGAGGCCTTCTCCATGGACAAGCGCTTGAAGCTGACGCCGGGCCTGCAGGTTGCCGCCTCCATGGTCACCGGGCTGACGGCCGTGACGCCGATTGACATCAGCGAGGTGGGCGCTTGGCGCGAGAAACGCCTGGTCTATTCCCGCGCCACCATCGCCGAGCTGGTCGCCGATGCAAATCGCTATGACCCACGCGATATCCGCATTGCCGAAGGCTCGGAGGATATAGCGGGCCTGCGCCTAACCGGCTCGTTTAGTGGCGATAACATCGACCGCATGCTGAGCATTCTACAGGATGTTCACCCCATCGTTGTCGAAAAAAACCGGGACGGGAGCATCGCCCTGCGTCGTCGCTAACCGCCTGGTCTTCTCAAAGCCCCACTTTCTTTAAAGGGTCATGGCTACGGTTTTCCAAAGTCACCTGTCATAGAATAGAAAGTGCGAGTGATTTCTATTCGCGCTCAAAATCACATGCGGGGCACGTTTATGACATTTCTCCAATCGCTAAAAGAGCAGAAGGACGCACTCCTTGGAATCGCATCAGCGCTGGCCATCGCGCTCGCTGCACCAGCAGCCAACGCGCAGGAGGATGTCGCCCAATTCTCCATATCAGCTGGACCACTTGGCCAAACCCTGCTCGCCATTTCAAAAGCCTACGGCATCGATCTTGTCAGCGCCGATGGCGTCATTGAAGGAAAAAGTGCACCAGCGATTGCCGGTGTTTCGACAGTTGCAGAAGCGCTGCGGCGCAGCCTTCAGGGCACCGGCCTGAGCTTTCGCCAGACCAGGCCAGGAGCGTATGTGATCTCGGTTGAGACTGCGCGTAATGAAGCGACCGGCGTGGCCGAGCGGTCATCAGGGGGCTCATTGGTGGCAGAGACAATCATCGTAACCGGGACGAAGCAGTTTCTTGCGCTGCAAGAGACCTATACGTCGGTTTCGGTGCTGACCCAACAACAACTGGACGAGCGAGCGATTTATGAGCTTGACGACATATTGCTGCGCACGCCCGGTGTTACGACAGCCAATGAGGGGCTGTCCGATTTTGCCATTCGCGGGGTCGGGAGCGGCGGTGTCCGGGGCGATAACACGGTCGGGCGGACATCAAATGTCTATCTCGATGGCGCGCCAATTACCTCCGAGGGTGGCCAAAGCGCGTACAATTTGTGGGATGTAAGCCAGATTGAGGTTTTAAGAGGGCCGCAATCGACCATTCAGGGGCGCAATGCGCTTGCCGGGGCGATTGTCATTCAGACCGCCGATCCTGAATACGAATTCGGCGCGCGGCTGAGAGGCCTTATTGCAGAGGATAATACCCTTCAGGGCTCGGCCATGGTGACCGGACCAATCCTGGCCGATCAAATCGCCTTTCGTATTGCTGCCGACTATCGCGAAGTGGATTTCAACACGCTCGATATTCCCACAAACACGCGCCAAGGCGTGACTGAGGCGACCACTGTCCGGGCCAAATTGCTGATCGAGCCTACGGCGCTGGATGGCCTGAGGCTGGAGCTCGGCATTCAGTATGTCGATTTTTTTACCAGCGGAAACAACCGGCGTTTTGACCTTCCCACCGTCGGTTCCGAGCCTGAAGGTTTTGACGTATTCGATCGTACGACAACGCGCGTCGGTTTCGTTGATAATGAAAACATCCGTTACTTCGCTGAAGCGCAATACGCCTTTTCACCGGAATGGGAGATGGTCACCCTTGTCACCTATGACGATACTCAAAGAGCGCTTTCAGCACTTCCTAATGCAATTTTTATTGATAATTCCGATGTCCGTACGGATGAGGTGTTCACTGTAGATTCGCGCATACGGTTTAATTATCCAAATGTCCGCGGTTGGGTCGGCGGCTATTTTTATGATGACACGCTCAATTCCAATGTAGATGCAACGATTGATCTCAATGGAGCAAATATTCCGACTATGCCGGCGGGTGTCATTCTCAACCAACTCACCAATCGTGACATCAAAACCGAAAACTATGCCATATATGCCGATGTTACTGTCGATTTAACGGACAAACTCAGTCTCAACTTTGGAGCGCGTTATGATTGGGAGTCCGTCAGCGACACCGGGAACAATGGCGATTTGCTGTTCAGCGATGATAGCTGCATGGCCGGTCCGCCCTTCATTACCGTCCTGTTACCGTGCGACACGCTCCTCAGAAGTGTGTTCCCGGTGAGCCAAGGATTGTTTGCGGAAGCAGATTATGAAGCGTTTCTGCCGCGCGGCTCGGTCGTCTATCTCTTTGATGAAGATCGCTCGATTTCCTTTTCTGTTTCCCGCGGCTACCGCGCCGGCGGATTTAATCCAGGCAGCGAGGTTATTGAGGAGTTCGACCCCGAATTCCTGACCAATTATGAACTGGCTTTTCGCTCGCAATGGTTTGATCGCAGGCTGACCGTCAACACCAACATCTTTTATGCCAATTATGATGACATCCAGGTCCTGCAGCCCACACCACTGGGCTTTACGAATGAAATCATCAACGGCGCTGAAGCTGAACTCTATGGTGCCGAGCTATCGGTGTCTTACAAAATAATGCCGGCGCTTACCATTTTTGCCGACTTGGCCTTACTTGAAACCGAATTTATCGATTTTCCCTTCGCGGTTGATGGGCCCGACACAAGAAATCCGCTTCCCGGCGTCGAGGGCTTTGCCAATCTGGCTGGCAACAGTTTTGCGCAAGCGCCAGGTGTATCGGGTGCCGTTGGTGCGAATTATGACGACGGTCGCTTCTTCGGATCATTTGTTGTCAATTACAGCGATGGTGTGTTTTCCGACTTCACCAATCTCGATGCTGATCAGACCGATCGTTATTTTCTCACCAATGCCCGCATTGGATACAAATTCGGCAAGGCGCGCATTTCCATATTCGCTGAGAACCTGTTCAATGAAGAATTTATCAGTACACGCGACTCACAAGCCGTGAACATCGGCGAGATCAACGACCAAACCCAGGTTTTCCTTGGACAGCCGAGTGTAGGGCTCGCCATCCTCAGCCCACCGCGCACCATTGGTGCTGAATTTGAGATCGGCTTTTAATGCTTGAAATAGCTGCACAAAAACAACGTCGGGTTCGCAAAAACCTCAGCAAATTCTGTGCTTCATAGAGACTATTCCTTGGGCTGAGAATGAGTGCTAGAAGCACTGCGGTATGGACGATCGTAGTGATTTAGCACAGCACGAAACCACTTTTGAAGAGACGCGAAAGCACTCTCCCAAGACCGACGCACTGACGGCGCTATACGAAAACTATCTGCATGAACTCGCATCTGGCATTCGCCGTATGTTTGGCGAGGGGCCGCCTGATCCAGACGATGTGGCGCAGGAAGCCTTTCGCAAAGTCTTGGAACGGGGCAACTATCAGGCCATAGGAAACTTAAAAGCCTTTGTGTGGCGCACCGCGCGCAACATTGTTTTAATGGCAAAACAGAAACACGAGGTGCGCACGCGGCTGGATTTTGAAGTCGAGCAGCTCTTTTTTCCGCTCAAGGGTGACATTTTAAGCCCTGAAACAATCATAAGTGCAAGACAACAGCTTCGCGCGATCAACGATTTGCTTGAACAGATGCCAGAAAAACGGCGCCGTGCGCTGATGCTATATCGGATTGAGGGACTGCCGATGATTGAAGTGGCGCGCCGGCTTGGCGTGAGCCGCAGCGCAGCGACCAAGCACGTCAGTAAAGCGCAAATGCAAATCAACGCATTATTTTTTGATGAGGCGGACGTCTAATGCGCAAAAGGCTCCGCCCGGAGACAGAGGCGATACTTCAGGCCGCACATGACTGGATGCTGTTGCTGGAAAGCCCTGAGGTGTCGCGCGCCGACCAGAAGCGCTTTGAAGACTGGCTTTTGGCCGATCCGCGCCATAGCGATGTTTATGACAGTGCAATAACTTTTCGTGCTGGCCTCACGCAGCTCGATAAAACCGACTTTACGGCGCGTGTTAATACACCCTCCTTGCGCGAGCGGCTGACCGCACTGCTTGATACTTTAGCTCAGCCGCGCGCTAGGGCTGGACTAGGCGTCGCATTCGCGGGAGCGGTTGTGGCCGCCACGGCTGTGTTCGTCGTGCTACCAGGCGTGCGGGCCACCGACAAACCAGCACTCGACGTCACTAGTGTACGCTATGCAACGAATATTGGCGAAACAAAACAGCTTAACCTGCCAGATGGGACGCGCGTCACGCTTGGCGCCGCAAGCCAGCTTCGTGCTCAGTTTAGCGGTAAAAGTCGCGTTATCGAGCTTACCAAAGGCGCAGCGTTCTTCGACGTCGCGCCAGATCCAGAAAAGCCCTTTTCTGTCAATGCAGGCGCGCTAACTGCAACAGCGATTGGCACCACCTTTGACGTGCGCAGCAACGTTGGCGTGATGCGCGTTGGCGTTTCGGAAGGCATCGTAGACGTCAGCTATCCGCTCGTCATTGACGGCACGCCAGCACGCATGCGCAGTCGGCAAAAGCTCGTTGCAGGTCAACAAATCGCGGCCGTTCGCGCCCAGGGAATGGGCAAGGTTGAGGCCGTCTCCATTACAAAAGTTGGCGCGTGGCGAAAAGGGCGTTTGGTCTATTCCGGCGCGGCGCTGGCGGAGGTCATTGCCGATGCAAATCGATACTCAAAAACGCCGATCGAAATTGAAGATAGCTCAAACACCCTTGCAAGACTGAAGCTAAGCGGCGCTTTTATTGGCCGAGATGTTGACGCCTTGCTTGCCACACTAACAGACATACACCCGGTCGCCATAGACCGTAGCGACGCTAGCCGAATTGTGCTGCGCGGCCGCGCGCCTGCCACAAAATAATTTTTTTCACCCTATGGGTGTCACTTTTGGCCTCTCGCCAATCATTAGGATGAGTCTGCGACTAGCAATTAGTCGCACATAGGCATGCTATAAAAGGGGCAGCATAGTGAATTGGCGTTTCTTGAAGGGCGGGAAAAATACTGCTCTGTTTTGTATGGTATCTTGTGCCGCGTTGGCCGTAACACCCATGAGTGCCGTACGTGCGCAAAAGTCCGCTGTGGTCACGATCGATGTGCCCGCACAGCCTCTTGGCAATGCATTGGTTGAAATTTCCGACGTCTTTGGGGTGAGCGTGCTCGCAGCGGATGACCTGGTCAATGGCAAGACAAGTAA
>JBCCLR010000186.1:0-7646 GCA_039026755.1 Pseudomonadota bacterium
CAGTACTAAAGACGATACCACTTTGCGCTGCAAGGCTTAAACCTCTAATACGGCAATCCTATTGTGAAAGGGCTTGCATAAGCGGATGATTACCGACGCGCATAAAAAGCACTGGCCAAATCTCGTAACGCTGTTTTTCGAGCAGGCAGAAGCTGGCAAGAAAAAACCCTTCCTCTGGCACAAACAGGACGGAAAATATAAAGCGCTCAGCTGGCGTGATGCGGCGACGAAGGTCGCCAAGCTTGCTGCGGCACTTGAGAAGCTTAACATCGCGCCGGGAGACCGCGTGGCGATTGTGGCGAGCAACCGGCCCGAGTGGTGTATCTCTGACTTAGCCATCATGGCGATCGGTGCGATCAGTGTTCCAGTCTACACCACCTATACCGAGCGTGACTATGCGCATGTGCTCGAAGACAGCGGCGCCAAAGCAGTGATCGTTTCAGACCGCAAGCTGGCCAAGCTTGTGCTGCCGGTCGCGCACGAGCTCAATCATGTGCATGCGGTCATTACCATTGAGCAGCCGCACATAACGCAAGGTTTGAACGCCGATATATACAGTTGGCAAGGGCTGGTTGAAGACACCAAAGCATCGGTCAAAACCATCTCGGAAAAAGCGGCAAAACTCGCGCGCGAGGATACTGCGTGCCTGATCTATACCTCCGGCACTGGCGGTGCGCCGCGCGGAGTTAAGCAGCATCATGGCGCAATTTTACATAACTGCGCCGGGGCGGCAGCGGTGGTAGAAGAATTTGGCATTGGCAATGACAGTTTTCTGTCGTTTCTGCCGCTTAGCCACGCCTATGAACATACCGGTGGGCAATTTCTCCCGATCATGCTGGGCGGGCAAATCTATTACGCGGAAGGCCTTGACAAGCTCGCCACCAATATGGCCGAAGCGCGGCCAACCATCATGGTTGTGGTGCCGCGCCTCTTTGAAGTCCTACGCACGAAAATTCAGCGCGATATCGCCAAATCCGGCGGGCTTAAAGCAAAGCTGTTTGACCGCACGCTCGCGCTGGGAGAAAAAGCGCTAAACCGGCCTGATGAAATGACGTTGATCGATCGGCTGTACAATCGTCTGCTGGACCGGCTGGTGCGCAAAACTGTGCGCAAGAGTTTTGGTGGGCGCGTTAAAGCGCTGGTGTCTGGCGGCGCGCCGCTCAATGCAGAGGTCGGTAATTTTTTTGCCTCGCTGGGGCTCACCATGCTGCAAGGCTATGGTCAGACAGAGGCCGCGCCAATTATTGCTGTGAACCAACGCTTCTCAAACAAAATGGATACGGTTGGCAAGGCGCTCCCCAATACGGAGATTAAATTCGCTGAAGACGGCGAGATCCTCGTGCGCGGCGAACTTGTTATGCATGGCTACTGGCGCGATGATGAGGCAACGCAGCGCGCTATCGCCGATGGCTGGCTGCACACCGGTGATGTAGGCGAAATTGATGCGGACGGGCACATTCGTATCACCGATCGCAAGAAAGACATTATCGTGAATGATAAAGGCGATAATGTCTCGCCGCAGCGCGTTGAGGGTATGCTCGCGCTCGAACCAGAGATTGGCCAAGCTATGGTCTATGGCGACCAGCGGCCGTATCTGGTTGGGCTGCTTGTGCCCGATGTTGAATGGCTGGCTGAATGGCAGCGCAAAACCGGTAACCAAGGCGAACTGAAAGACTTAGCCAGTGACGCGGAGCTGATTGCAGCACTTGATAAAGCGGTGGCGAAGATCAATGCGAAGCTGACCGTCACCGAAAAAGTACGCCGTTTCAGCATTGCGCCTGAAGCTTTTACGATTGAGAACGCACAAATGACACCGTCTTTAAAAATTCGGCGCCACGTCATTTCAGCGGCCTATGAAAAGCAGCTCATCGCGCTCTATGGGGCACCCAAGCAGGTCGATAAACCGCAGGATAAGAAAAGCGCTTAAGCTATGCAGATCAAAGATGCAGTCATCATCGTTACCGGCGCTGCAAGCGGCATTGGCCGGGCGCTTGTGACCCGCGCCGCGGCGCGCGGTGCGAAGGCAATCTATGCGGCAGATGTTGATATGGATGGCCTAGAAGAGACCATTGCGATCGCCGGCGGTGTTGCAACCCCGGTCCAATGCAACGTTACAGATGAACAGGCCTGCGCCGCACTTGTTGACCGTGCGGTTAAGGAGCATGGCCGCATCGATGTGATTTGCTCAAATGCCGGCGTCGGCTTTTCCGACGCGCCTGGCTGGATGGCGACCTCGCAAAGCAATGCGCAGTGGGACAAGGCCTGGAGCATCAATGTGCTTGCCCATGTCTATTTCGCCCGTGCCGCGCTGCCGGCGATGCTTGAGCGTGGGGCAGGGCACTTTATCATTACAGCCTCTGCTGCCGGGCTGATTACCCAAACCGGCGATGCGGTGTATTCGACGACCAAGCATGCCGCCGTGGGTTTTGCGGAAAGCCTTGCTATTACGCATGGCGATGATGGCATATCGGTCACTCTGTTGTGCCCGCAAGCGGTCAACACCGCACTGATTGCGCTGGTTGAAGGCGGCGCGGCCAGTGTTGACGGCGTGCTTGAGCCCAATGATGTCGCGGACATGACATTTGATGGCGCTGAAGCCGGCGAATTCCTCGTGACAGCGCATGATACCGTGCTCGGCTATTGGCGCAAAAAGGTTGAGAATTACGGTCGCTGGGTTGGTGGTATGCGTAAATTCCGCCGGCAACTGCTGGAAAAAACCGGCCGGCCTATTTAGTGCTGATTTGATCCGCGGGCGGCGGTGCTGTGGCAGCGTTATAGGCGCTAAATACATAGGATGTGAGCACCACTGTGGCCACGAGATGCACCAGCAGCGGCATTTTACTCAGCCATTTGCGAAAGTCCGAGCGCGCTTGCCGGCCAAACACCGCTGCTGCCACTGCAAAAGCAATTGCGCTGATGTGCCAGCGCATAAAAACTTGAAACCTGTTGAGGCCGGGCAGAAACCCCGTATCCGTTGCCACAATGCCCGTGGGCGCAAAAAACGAGTAGCCAAACACTATTAGCCAGCTGGCGAGCAAGGTGTATAAAATCCAGCGGCGGTGCATAAGTTAGGTCTCCGTGCTGCGCTGTTGGCGTGCAACGCAGCCATGCTATGGCCTGTTATGTAACAAAAGGATGAAGCGATGATGCGAATTATTTTGGCGTTCTTTATGGTCCTGGGCATGGGCTCTTGGGCCTATGCCGATGGGCATCTGCCGGAAGAGAAGATTGCGGCCTCCGCTGCGCAGTGGTCGAAACTTTATGCTGCGCGCGATCTAGACAGCTTGATGACGCTGTATCACCCAGACGCCATGCTGTTCGCGCACAATCAGCCGGGCCGCGTGGGTCGAGAAGCCATACGCGCGTTTTTTAAAGAGAGCTTTTCGCGCACCCAAGGCGCTGAAATTGATTTTAAGATTGAGAACATTACCGTGTTTGGCAATGCCGCAAATCTTGTTAGCCTCTATAAAATGGAAATAGATGTCGGCGCCGGGCAGCCCATCGTGGTGGTTGGGCGGTCCATGCTGATGTATAAGCGCGCCGATGACGGGCGCTGGCTGCTATTTGCGGATATGGACAATCTAGCACCAGATGCCACAGTGGCGCGCTTTGCTGAAGTGCAGTAATTCATGTCTTCCTCGCTGCTTGAGATGAGCTCGGTTGCGCGGCCCTGGGCGCTTGTTACTGGTGCGTCCAGCGGTCTGGGGCGCGCCATGGCCATGCAGCTTGCTCACGACCAGTCGCACAACGTGGTGCTCGCTGCGCGCCGTGAAGATGCCTTGCAGGATTTGGCCGCTCAGCTTGAGCTAAAGGGTGTCGATGTAAAGGTCATTGCGGCTGATTTGGCAGCGGCTAAAGGCCGGTCCATGCTGCTCGAAGGGCTTGATGAGCTGGCGCTTGATGTGGCCATCTTAAACGCAGGCGTTACACAAATTGGCGCGTTCTCAACGCCCAGCGCTGAGGACTATCAAGCGATGGTAGACCTCAATATCAGCAGCGTTGTTGCGTTAAGCCAAGTGTTGCTGCCGCGGATACAGGCGCGCTCAGGATGTTTGATGCTGGTAGCAAGCATGGCAGGGCTTACGCCGCTGCCGTATCAGGCCGTCTACGCTGGCACCAAAGCTTTTGTGCTTAATTTCGGCCAGAGCTTAGCTGCTGAACACACGACGCGTCCAGCGCGCGTGGTGGTCTTGGCGCCTGGCGGTATCGCCACAGAAATGACAAATAAGCCAGAATTTTCCGGCCAGGCAAAACACCTTATGCCACCGGACAAAGTCGCCGAAATCGCAATCCACGCGTTGCGCGCTGACGCACATATCATCATTCCAGGCACTACCAACAAACTCATGGCGCTGGCGACAAAGATCCTGCCAAGGCGCTGGGTTGCACATCTGGTTGAACGCAGTTTTCGAAGCGCGGTTGTCGCTGCAGACGCGGCGAAAAAAGCCAGCTGACAAATGTTTGCAGCCGCCGGCAAGCCCCTCAGAGGCTTGCCCCCCGCGCAGCGTAAAAGAAGAAACCCGGCAAGCCCCTCAGAGGCTTGCCCCCCGCGCAGCGTAAAAGAAGAAACCCGGCAAGCCCCTCAGAGGCTTGCCCCCGCGCAGCGTAAAAGAAGAAACCCGGCAAGCCCCTCAGAGGCTTGCCGGGTCCTTTGCGACGGCCCATTTTAAGCGTACTGGCATGTCACTGAAAAATTCCCAGGTAGGGGCTTGGGCGGTTGGCAGGTTACCTGAGCTCAACAATGCTATGCCATTCACAATAAGACGGGTCTCCCGCGCAAAGCTTGAAACTGTGATTTAACTGCGGCGCGGCAGATCATGGCGCGGCCTCCTCCATGTGGATGAGATTGCGCGTTGGTATTGTCAGCACGAGGCTGCCGTCCAGCCGCTCAAAGGCCGTGGAGGGTACAAACAACCGCATCGGCCGTGCTTCCGCGCCACCCATAGCAACCGGCTGTACCAGTGATGGGTTGGCTATGGTCAGAATGGCCTGTACCAGGCCATAGCGCACAACTACCCCTTCGATTTCGCCCACTTTAGCGCCGCCGCGCTCGCGCACTGGCGCGCCAACCGCAAGCATGTGCTGTGGACGTGGCATAGCAACGGCTATATCGAGCAAATGCTGCACGCTTTTTGGCAGCGGCTGTAATTGGCTGGCGGTGCTTGCTGTAATCGGGATTGCGGCAGGATTATACCGTGCGAGAGACCCTGGCGCTGCCAGCAGCCAATATCCCGCCAACAAACCGATGAGCGTATATATTTTCATCTGATAAACCCGCCACCCTAGTAAATGCCGAGTTAACTATGCGCTGAGCGGTCACCGATTGCGCGCGACATAAACCGGCCATCATGTGATAATTTTAGGACGAGACGGGGGCGCTTACGGCGTGGCTGGCAGTGACACCGTCATAAGGAGCCCATGTGGCTCTCGATTTTCGGCAACGACGCTGCCGCCGATAGATTCCACATTGCGCTTTACGATCCATAAGCCCAGACCAAAATGCAGTTGGCCGTTGATATCCGCTGCCTCCTCAGGACGCTGACTGAAGTAGCGGTCAAAAATCTTATCAACTGCGCCACCAGTCACGCCAGGGCCATCGTCGGCGACACTGAGTGTGACGCTATCGCCCTGTTGCACGGCCGATACAGCGATCACGCTGCCATGTGGAGCAAAGCTCAAGGCATTTTCGATGAGGTTCTCAAGCACCGTCTCCAGCATCTCCGAAGATGCCAAAGCTTGCACATCCTCAGCTGCTTCAAGCTCAATGCGCACGCCTTTGTTGGCGGCCACCGGCGCGTAGCTGTCTACAATATGGCGCACAATAAAGGTTACATCGACGCTCTCACGCACGGCGGAAAGGGAGTCCGCTGCGACGGTATCTAGCGTTCGCGCGGCTGACACCAATGTGTCGAGGCGCTGCGTTGCTTTTTCGATCACATCAATAGAAATGGATGCGTGTTCATCCATGTTTTGCTGTGCGCTGCGCAGGGGCTCGAGCGATTGTTGAATTACTGCGATCGGGGTTTTAAGGGCATGTGCATTTTCTTCAGCCGCACGGCGCATCAGGTCTTGCCCGGCGTCAACGGTTGCGATCAGTCGATCAATTTCCAGCGTGACCCCGCGTAGTTCGGGAACTTGGATGAGTTTGGTGAAATCCGCTTTGCCAGCGCTGCCGCTTTGAGCTGCTTTTGCTGCCAACCGAATGCGGCGCATATCCAAATAGATGTCTATAAACAACCAGGCCGAGAGCACGGCAATGATGGCGTAGGTGATCAGCGCATACCGAAACGGCGCGCTTTGCCAAAATGACTGGCCAATGCTGCTCTGCAGGAGCTCGGGCTCATTATGGGAAATCAGTACAATCCAGCAGCCATTTTCCAGTGCGATTGGACGGATAAACGTTAGTAGCTCTTCCTTGCCGCTTTGATTGAGATAGCGTTCGGCAATGGGCCGATTGCCCTGGCAGGAGGTTTTGAGCGGTTCGAACAGACCGGCGGAGACCAGGCGCTCGCGCTCGCGTGCAATGGCCTCGCTGTTCATGCGCGGCTCTGCAGCAATGGAAAAAAAGCCGCCGTCGCGCACATCCGGACGGTAAAAAACGCGAACTGAGCGCGCTGCGCTGGCCATGCGGTCAAGCTGGTCTTCCAGCGGTCCGGTGCCCTCCTCAGTGAACACCATAAGCTCATCGCGTAGCGCCTCAGCAAGCATTTGGCCTTCGCGCGCCGTCGCGTCGAGCAAGATGACGTTGCGCTGTTGATCCACCAAACGCAGCGTGCCGCCAAGAAAAACCGGCAGCAGTAACAAAACAAGGAGGAACGCGGCGAGCCGCACTGTGAGCGAACGTGGCATATCACGCCAAATGCTATTGACGCGGCTCATCGGTTAAAATGCCTGCGCTGCTGCGCGGTCTATACGGGAAGGCGGCTTAAGCGCTTGCTTCGCTGCCTTGGCTTTGCCAGCGGTAGCCAAAACCTGGATAGTTCCCGATGCAATCAAAATGGTCATCGACCGCGCGAAATTTTTGCCGAATACGCTTAATAAAGGCACGCACGTTTGCACGATAGCCATGTTCGCCATCACCGGCGGTAAAGCCCTCGCCATGAACCAAATCATAGAGTGAGCGATAGTCAACATCCCGGCCATCTTTCTCTGCCATGTAACGCACCATTTTAAACTCTGTGAGCGTTAATGGAACATCGGTTCCGCTCCAGCGGATGCGCCGCGAGATATTGTCGATCTCCATATCTCCAATGACCATCTTGTCATCACGGCTTGCCTTCTCAGCGGCGGGTTGTACCCGATTGCCTTGCAAGATCAACTCAATACGGCGTTGGACAATGGAGAAGCTTCGCGATTTTTCAATGAAATCAACGGCGCCGCCCGCAAGTGCCGCTTCCTCATAAATCTGATCGCCAAGCACTGTTAAAAAAATCACCGGCAATTCGTTGCCCGTTTCACGCAGGTTTTGCAGCACCTCTATGCCGTTTAGCCCCGGCATTTTCCAGTCCAGCAGTATGACCCCGCCTTCGGCTGGATCAACTTGATCAAGGAAAGTTTGGCCGTCGGAAAAGCTGCGAACATAGTGGCCAAAGGCAACTAAGTTCCGGCTTAAAGATTCGCGAAATAAGTCGTCGTCATCGACCACG
>JBCCLR010000187.1:0-7567 GCA_039026755.1 Pseudomonadota bacterium
AAAGAAAATGGCATGATGGGCTACGCGCACGGCTCGCATAAGGGTGACCTCTATCAACCCAATATGTTTATCACCCAAACCGCTTTCCCCGGGTCAGACGGTAAGCCATTGCCCGATGTAGAGAATAACGAAAGCGATTTTAACGTAGTGTATTATCCGGCAGAGCCGGGGGATATCATCGTACACCACGTGCGTACCTGGCACGGCTCCACTGGCAATACGAGCCCGACCCGGCACCGCCGGGCAATGACCCTTAGGTATCTGGGTGATGATGTGCGCTATCTCGAGCGTCCAGGCACGCCGCCAGATTCGCCCAAAAGCGCGGAGCTTAAAAACGGCGACCCCATCGCGTGCTCAGAATTTCCGCTCATGTGGACATCTGAGCAAGGCTATTTAGGCGCTCCGTAAAGCCATGGTTCAAATCACTGCCGAACCTGTTATATCCCGCGATAGCCCGCGGTATTCAGGTTCGGACGTGACACAAAAACAAACAGCGCGCAGGCGCGGCCGCCCGCACGGCGATGCGGCGGCCGTCTCGCGTGATCAAATTTTAAATGCTGCCATCAATGCTTTCGCAAACACCGGTTTTGAGGCGATGTCCATCCGCGCGCTCACCCGCGACCTGAATGTGAGCCACGGGCTTATTCATCACTATTTCAGTACCAAGCGCGACTTGTGGGAGGCGTGTGTTGATGTCTATTTTCGCGCTCTGCGCGATAAAATGATCGCCCTTGCACCCGTTGGGGATGCTGCCGCGACGCCAGCGGAGGCAGCGCGCGAATTTATCCGCATTTCCGTCATGCTATCAGCGCGGTTTCCCGGCTGCGTGCGCATCCTGCTTGATGAAGGCGCACAAGGCGGCGAGCGCCTCGACTATCTCATGACCAACTATCTTGATCCTGCGGGCCGGGTTTGGTTTGAAGCCATTGAAGCTCTGGGCGAAAAGTCAGGGGTTAATCCGCCAGATGGGCGAACGCTGTTCTTCTTAATCACCTTCGGCGGAACGATACCGTTTTGCGCACCAGCGCTCGCATCGCATTTTGAAGGGGAACCTCTGCAGTCGGATGCGGCAATTGAGCGCCACGCAAATATGGTCGCAGATATGTTGGTAGATGGTATCAGGTCTCGGCCTGGCGAGGGGTAGTGAATTATCGATGCTTGGCTTCGCTGGGCGGGTCGTTAAGCGCCCTATCTCGGCTGCAGAGCCGCATTTCGGTTTCACGATTTGGCCAAAAAGAGCCTGAAGGAGACCTCTGGGTCTTGGGCTGGGGTTATAATAAAATTTCTATTCCAATCAGATTGCGATTCTCGTCGAAGTCAAAGTTCACCATTGTGGCGATGTTCCGATCTGCAAATAAGTCATTCAGTTGGATCATCTCTTTTACGCAACCCACTGCCGCCTCGGTATTTTTTCCAGGGTGCCCCGGAAGTTGCACGTATAGGGTATCGATCCCTGTTTCAGACATTGTCAAATTTTCAACGTTTTTGGCCATGCTTATGCCTTGGAGAATGCTGACTATTTAGGAACATACAAGTATGAGTTGATTGCCTCAATGGCAGCTTTGCCCCACTTCAAACCATCGCGCCCAAACGCGCCTTACCACCCGCCTGCTAATGCAGCAAACTGCGCGCGATCAGCTCTTTCATGATCTCATTGGTGCCGCCGTAGATTTTTTGTACCCGGCTATCGGCGAACATGCGCGCTATTGGGTATTCCATCATAAAGCCATAGCCGCCGTGCAGCTGTAGGCATTCATCCACCACTTCGTTCTGGATTTCTGAGACGAGATATTTTGCCATGGAGGCTTCCGCGGCAGATAGGCCAGCATCGCCGGTGATCTTGCCGATGCATTTTTCCACATAGGCTTTGGCAAACTCGATCTTAGTTTTCGCTTCGGCCAGCTTAAAGCGGGTGTTTTGAAACTCGGCGATGGATTTGCCAAACGCTTTGCGTTGCTGGGTGTAGTTCAGCGCTTCATTGAGCGCCGCTTCGGCAATACCGACGCCTAAGATGGCGATGATCAGCCGCTCCCAGGGGAGTTGATCCATCATTTGGCCAAATCCTTTGCCTTCTGCATCGCCAATCAGCGCGGTGAGCGGCACGCGCACGTCATTGAAAAACAGCTCTGACGTGTCTTGTGATTTGAGGCCTAGTTTTTCCAAATTTTGACCCCGCGAGAAGCCTTCCAAGCCATCGGTTTCCACGCCAATCAAGGAGATGCCTTTTGCGCCTTGGGTCTTGTCAGTTTTGGCAACAACGACCAGGAAATTGGCGATCTGGCCATTGGAGATGAATGTCTTGGAGCCATTGATGATATATTCATTACCGTCAGGAACGGCGGTGGTTTTAATGCCTTGAAGGTCTGAGCCGGCGCCCGGCTCGCTCATGCAAATCGCCCCGATGAGCTCGCCCGAGGCAAGCCTGGGCAGCCAGCGTTCTTTTTGCGATGGTGTGCCATAGGCAATGACGTAGTGCACGGCGATGGAGTGCACATAATAGCCAAAGCCCATTTCGTTGCGCACACCCAGTTCGGCAAGCAGGATGGATTCATGCGCGAGTGACGCGCTTAGGCCGCCAAATTCTTCCGGCACGGAGATCCCAAGCAGGCCGTTATCGCCAGCCTTTTGCCATACCTCGCGCGGAACGGCGCCTGCGCTCTCAAATTCGCTGCGCCGCGGAATAACTTCCTTATCCAGGAATTTGCCAATTCCGTCGGCAAAGGCGTTGAGCTCTTCATTGGCCCAGGTTGCGTCTGAAAATAACATGTCTTCTCTCTCCCCAAAGATGTGCGCGCGCTGCGCGAACCTCCTGTGTCCGCGCGCGCCCCTAAATAATCAGCCGCGCGGCGGCAGACTGTGGACCAGTGATAAGGACCGCAGCTCGGTGCTGGCTCGGCGGTGCTCCGACAGGCTTTGATAATCAGGGTCGTTATACCAATCGCGTGCTGCCCCCTCGCTGGGAAACTTGATCATCACCATGCGCCCTTCGACTTGCCTTTCGCCATCTTCTAAAGAGGCAACGCTGTCATCAAAGGTGATGAATTGGCCGCCATGGCGCTTTAGGATTGGGAAAAAGCCTTTTTCATAAATGCGGTAGGTGTCGGCGTCATTGATGACGAAATTGGCGACGACATATGCAGGTTGTTCACTCATTTAAATGCATTCCTTTTGGTTTTGTTTTTGATCATTGCGGGACGCTTTGGCGCAGCACTGGCAGCGCCGTAATCGCGGTGCCCAATTGTGCATATTGCGCTTTGGTTGCGGCGCTCCAGTGGTCGACTTCGGCGTCGGCGATGCCGTATTTTAGGCCGCGATCAACGCCGGGTCGGGCGCGTACGCGCTTGAGCCATGCGGTGATATTGGTATAGCCGTTAATGTCGATTTTGCTCCACTTCCAGCCGCGTATCCACGGGTAGCAGGCGATATCGGCTATGGTGAATGCATCCCCGCACAAATAAGGCTGATCGGCCAATTGGTGCGAGAACACGGCTAAGAGTCGCTGCGCTTCGGTTTCAAAGCGCTCTAGAGGGTGCTGCTTTTTGGCAGTATCCACATGGTCCATATAGCGGGTGTAGCTCAGCTTGTTGCCAAAGACTGGGCCGATATTGGCCACTTGCCATATCAGCCATTGCAAGACCTGCCACCTTTTATCGCCTTGCGGCATAAGCGGTGACGGAAAAGTCTCGGCGAGATACTGCAAGATCGCGCCGCTTTCCATGAGGGCGCAGCCATTGTGCAAAAGCGCTGGGATTTTTTGATTTGGGCAGATGGCGCGGAAGGCATCAGAAAACTGATCCCCCGCGAAAAGATCGACGCTGCGGACGGCGATCGGAGGCAGGTCAATGCCCGCCTCCTTTAGCTCTTCCAACATGATGGAAATTTTCCATCCGTTTGGCGTCGCCGCAGTCCACAGCGTCAGTGTCATGGTGTCGGTTCCCCCCTAAACCTGAGCAAATGCCCCCCGGCCTGGCCTGCAGTTAAGCAGGCCCAGGTCCTGGCATTTGCGCCATGACTTGGCTCGGATCAATGCGCGGACGATCCAGCAAAGACGCGCGGTCTTCACCGGCGCGGTACCGCGCAATCATGTCTGGCAAATCGACTTTCACGCCAACCGGGTTGACGGCGAAGTCGCTGGTCTCTAGCCACTGTGCAAAGGCTTCATGCGTGTCGAACACATCGACTTGCAACTCGACCTGCGTTTGATCTGGATCGTGATAATACAGCGACAGCGTGCCGCCATGGTGGATCGTCCAAAATGGCATGATGCCAAGGCTTTGTAGCCGCTCATATGTGGCAAACAAATCATCAAGGCTCTCATAGGTGTAGGCAATATGCTCCGTACCCGCATGGCTGCGGTCTTGCGGCTTCAGGCCGGGCATATTCAAAATGGCTAAGCGGTGATGCTCATCATCATAGGTCAAGAACGATGCCATGGGTGAGCCGAGCACGATCTCTGCCTCGAGCACTTTTGAGTACCACTCGATCATTGCTTCATAGTTTCCGGTTCGCAGCGCAACATGGGCAAATTTTGCGGGTGCTATTTTGCCGCGCTCTTTGGCGGGCTTGGGGACTTTTGGGGCAACGCCTGGTGCATTCATGAGCTGTAATCTCCCTCCTCGGTCACGACAGAAATTTATCGCTTGTCAAAATACATAATTATTTATATGACAGGTGTCAAATAATTTTATGGAGAATTTGTATGGCAGCAAATTTAGGGCATGTAGCTGTCAATGACGGCCGGGGGAAAGCAGAGAAGACGCGTGACGCGCTCTTAGGGGCTGGTATCCAACTGTTCTCTGAGCAAGGCTATGACGCAACGAGCACCCGCCAGGTTGAAGCGCTGGCCGGCGTGCAGCGCAATCTGATGACGTATCACTTCGGCGGTAAAGAAGAGTTTTGGAAAGCCTGCATGACTGAGCTCAATGGTCAGATGGCGGCGCTGCTTGCGCCAGCGTTTGACCAATCGAAGGATATTGAGCCTGGTGAGCGCGTGCGCTTTCTGATCCGCCGCTATGTGCGTGCCAGCGCGGCGCTGCCGCAAATTGCTCGCATCATGTTTGACGAGGGACGCAGCGAGGGCTGGCGGCTTGAATGGCTGGTTGAGAATTACATCAGGCCGTTTTACGCAGCCATGACACAGGCCTTTGAGGACGGCCTGCAAGGTCACAGCTTGCCGAATATTCCGCCCGCGAATTTCTATTATTTTGTCACCGGCAGCGGCGCGATGTTTTCGATGGCAGCGGAGTTCACGCTGCTGACTGGCCGCGATGCTTTTGATGAGGCGATGGTCGATGCCCAAGCTGAATCGATGGCCAATTTGTTGACCGGAAACACGGCGCCCGCAGTGGCGGCTGGAGAACCGGCCAACGACTGATCCGCCGCATCAAATTTGTTATTTTCGCTCAAAGACAACAGGGGGAGGGAGCGTTATGAAACTTGCGAGTTATCTTATTGGGAATGCCGCATCCTATGGTATCGTCGCTGATACTGGAATTATCGACCTAGGCGCAAAACTGGGAGACAAGGCGCCCTCGTTGCGCGCGCTGATTGCCAGCGGACTTGAGCCTGCCTACGATATTGCCCAGTCCGCTTCGGCGGATTATGCGCTAGCACAGGTGTCGCTGTTGCCGGTCATTCCAGACCCTGGCGCAATATGGTGCTGCGGGCTGAATACGCACAGCCATTTTGAAGAGACCAAGCCGATCTTTGGTCACAAAGACCTGCCGCCGGTTCCAATGTTTTTCTTACGATCACGGCACACCTTGGTGGGCTCGGGCCAAGCCATTGAAAAGCCGGCGCTTGAGCCGGACTTTGATTATGAAGGTGAAATTGCGCTGATCATTGGTAAACGCTGCCGCAATATTTCAAAAGACGACGCGCTCGGCGTTATCGCCGGCTATGCCTGCTTTAATGATGGGTCGGCGCGGCAATATCAAATCCGCAGCCATCAAGTCACCACGGGTAAAAACGCCTGGCACAGCGGCGGCTTTGGCCCCTGGATGGTGACGACCGATGAAGTGGCCATGCAGGATTTGGTTTTGCAGACCCGGGTCAATGGCGAAGTGCGCCAGAATATGGGCATTGATGACCTGGTCTTCTCCTTTGCCGACTTGATTTCACATATCTCTGAAGTGACATGGCTCGAGCCGGGCGATGTTATCGTGACAGGGTCGCCGGAAGGCGCGGGCGCGCTGCGCAATCCGCAGGTGTTCCTGCAAGCAGGAGACGTTGTCGAAGTGGATGTGGCGGGCATTGGCACGCTCAGCAATCCTATCGTTGAGCAGTCCCTATGACACTATTGCACACAGATGTTTTGATCGTCGGAGCTGGGCCGGTCGGCCTGGCAACCGCGCTGATGTTTCAAAAGCTTGGTGTCAGCTGCATCGTCGTTGAGCGCCGGGCGGGGCTCCATACTGCGCCGCAAGCGCATGTGATTTCCAGCCGAACGATGGAGATTTGTCGGGGTCTTGGCATTAATGATGGAGAGATCAGGGCGCTTGGGCCCAACCCAATGGATACCGCGCATGTGCGCTGGGTGGATCATTTGTTGGGCCGCGATTTGGGTGTGTTCGCGATGGTCAAAGGGCCTGAAGACATTGGCCGGATGTTTGCGATGACGCCGACACCAACCGGCAATGTGAGCCAAGACCAGTTTGAGCGGGTATTGGCAGGCCACCTCAGTGACGCGACTGAACTCTTGTTTGAGCATGCTTGGAAAACGACCACGTCAAATGCACATGGCTACCTGTCTCACATCGAGGGTGGCGGCGGCGCGTCCATACAGGTGCAATCGAAATACATCATTGGTGCAGATGGCGCCGGCAGCGCTGTGCGCCGCTTCATGGGCGTGCATATGGACGGCCCAGATGCCATCCAGAACTACGTCACCGTACATTTCCATGGCAATTTACGCAGTCAACTACAGGGCCGGACGGGTCTTCTCTATTGGGTGATGGACCCAGACGCTTATGGATGCTTCATCGCCCACAATATTGATGGTAACTGGATCTATATGAAGACCCTTGGCGCCGATGCAGCGCCTGAGGGGATTGATGAGGCGCATTACGAACAGCTGCTGAAGCGCGCAATCGGCGCAGATGTGGATATCGACATTCAAAGCATGTCGACCTGGCGCATGAGTGCGCAGGTTGCCGAACAGTATCAAAAGGATGGCATCTTTTTGGTCGGGGATGCAGCGCACCGGTTCCCACCGACGGGGGGTCTTGGACTGAATACTGGCTTTCAAGATGCCCACAATTTAACCTGGAAGATTGCCATGGTGCTGAACGGCTGCGGCGCTGGATTGCTCGACACCTATGAGATCGAACGCCGGCCTTCGGCGCTATCAAACTCCCAGCAAAGCTATGAAAACTTCTTGAAGATGACGGAAGTTGACGCCGCGCTGGGCTATAATGGCGCGGTGCCGTCGGCGGCAGATTTTGATGCGATATTGGCCGACCCAGATCGCCAAGCCGCTGTGCAAGTGGCCGTTGAGCGTCAAGCCAAGCACTTTAATATGACGGGCTTTGATCTTGGCGTGTGCTACCAATCCGATGCTGTCGCCGAT
>JBCCLR010000188.1:0-7563 GCA_039026755.1 Pseudomonadota bacterium
AGCTTCGTCGGGCTTTTTGCGCATGTGGTAATATGCTTCACGGTAAATGAAGAGGACGATGTCTGCATCCTGTTCAATGGTGCCGGATTCGCGCAGATCAGCAAGTTGTGGCTTCTTATCTTCCCGCTGCTCAACGGCACGCGAGAGCTGGGATAGCGCAATAACCGGCACGCGCAGTGACTTTGCAATGTTTTTAAGCCCGCGCGTGATCTCAGAGATCTCTTGCACCCGGTTTTCTGGCTGCCGTCCCTTACTGTTGGTGGCCTGTAGAAGCTGAAGATAGTCCACCACAATGAGGCCGAGATTATGCCGCCGGTGCAAGCGGCGCGCGCGTGCGCGTAAAGCTGCGATACTTAAGCCGGGTGTATCATCGATAAAAAATGGCAGCTCTTGCAGACGCGTGGAGGCCGCCGCGACCCGCTGAAATTCTTCGGTATTGATGTTGCCTTTGCGCAGTTCCTCTGAGCTCACCGCGCTTTGCTGGGATAAAATCCGCGTGGCAAGCTGATCAGCCGACATTTCCAGGCTGAAAAAGCCGACAACGGCGCCGCGGCTGTCTTCCGCTGAAACACCGTCGTCCAGATCTCGCCGCAGTGCCTGCGCGCAATAAAAGCCGACAGACGTTGCAAGCGCACTTTTACCCATCCCCGGCCGCCCGGCGAGCACAATAAGGTCGGAGTCGTGAAAGCCGCCAATTTTGTGGTTGAGCAGGCGAAGTCCGGTCGTTTTGCCGGATACCTTACCGCCACTTTTGCGCGCTTTTTCGATGAGGTCGATGGCTTCTGTCATCGACGCGGAAAAGCTCTTAAAGCCGCCTTCTACATCGCGTTTTTCTGACAGATCAAACAAGCGCTGCTCTGAACCTTCGATTTGATCATTGGCGCTGATGTCAATGTCGGCCTCATAGGCGGTATTGACCATCTCTTCGCCAATATTGATCAGCTGGCGCCGATCATGCATGTCTACAACCAGCTGAGCCAGTTCTTCGATGTTGAAGATATTGACTGCAGAGGTCGCAAGTTTGCCGAGATAGGCCGCGCCGCCCACTTCCGCGAGTGCTTCATCACTTTCAAAAAACGGTTTTAACGTAATCGGACTGGCCGTTTGCAGCTTTTCGCGCATGACCAGCACATGTTCATAAATGCGTTCATGTACCGCTTCAAAAAAATGATAGGGGCTCAAAAAGTGTAAGCGGTCGACAACGTCGTTGTTCATCAACATAGCGCCAAGCAGAGCCTGTTCGGCTTCGATGCTATGTGGAGGTTTGCGGCTTTCTAAAATATCGGGTTGGATGTTCATACGGCACAGTAGGTCGAGGCCAGCCTTCGCGTCAATTCATGGCGCCCTTATGCACAGGCCAGCACACAGGCTGATCCACAGAAATCTTTGTGCTGAGAGGTGTAACGATAACGAGATTTTAGGGTTCTCTCCACATTCTCAGATGGTGAAATCGGACGTGCGAGAGGCAAAAGTGCCAAACAAGTCAATCAACTTAGCGCAGTCTTTGCACTTATCGCTCACGCGCCGCTACCGCTTGGCGCTGAGCTTAATCCTCGCCATCTTGGTGGCAACGTTTGCAACATTTACATGGCAAACAAGCATCGGTGAGAACGATGCCTATCTTATCAATATCAGTGGCCAGCAGCGCATGCTGTCACAGCGCATCGCCCTCATGGCAAAGGAAATGCGCTATGCACAGTCGCCTGCGCTGGCAAATCGATATGCCAGTGAAATGCAAAAAAGCGTCGATAAAATGTCAAGCAATCACAGCGCATTGACATCGGGACGCCTCGCTAATGGCAAGTCCTACGCACTGAGTGCCGATCTGTCTGACATGTACTCAGGCGAGAAAATGCTGGATCAGCGGGTCAGCAAATACCTAGCAGCAGCCAACGCCTTTCTAGACCTCTACCGCGAGCAAGGCTTGAACGTTATCAGATCAGCGGTGCAAGCTGAACGCAACGTCGCTGAGACCCGCAAAGGCCTTCTAGGGGATTTAAATGCCACCGTTACACTCTATGAACGAGAGGCCAAGCAACGCATCAAGCGCTTTCAAAAGCTCGAGCTTGGCTTTTTCATTACGGGTCTGGTCATTCTCGTCGTTGAGCTGCTTTTCATCTTCAAACCCATGGCAGAGTTGATTGCGCGCCGCACCTATGATCTTGAAAAACGCAATGCGGAACTGGCGGAACTCAGCTTAAAGTTAGCGGACAAGCAGGGCCTTAAAGAGCGCGCGCTACAAGCGGCGAAGGCTGCGCCAAAGCAGACGGTAAAACCGATCGAGAACTAGGCCGTAGGCTCATAAATGGATGTGCTCATGTAGCGGTCCGCCGCGCTCATTTCAGTGTGTTTCATCAGCCTTGTTTTGTGTGCCTCGGCGGCGCCAATTCGCTGCACCTATTCCCAACACGGCTAGCATCATTATAGCCGGCGCTGGAAGCGGGACGGGCGTTGGACTATCGATAAAAGCGATGCGCTCAAACGTCGGTGTCCAGAACCCATCAATACTGGTCTGAATAAAGGAGGTGCCATCAGCATAGGGGATAGCAACCAGATTAATCTCGCCCGGTGCTGTGGCACGTGAGCCAGTGAAAACGTCGAAGAATGCGTCAAAGACTGTACCGCGCGCATCAAACACCGCGAAGTCAAGATCGGTATCAAAGGTGAGTGGGTTAAAGTCGAACGAGAAGGAATTGTCTCCCGGGTCTGAAAAGGCAAACGAAACGCGCCGCGCAATGCCCGCGAGCGGCTGGACTTCATTGTGATCGATAACCGTGTCAGTCCAGCGTTGCTGCGTGCCGCCAGAGCCAAAAAGTGTGACGTCCCAGCGGAAAAGATTTGCCTCGTTCAGTTGCGTTTCCCCAAGGCAAGGGACATAGGTCAACCGCAACCTGTCTCCAAAAAATGGGTTTGTGGTTGAGCCGAAAAAGGCGGTGAGCCTGATCGGCCCGTCGAAAACGCGTTGCAGAGTGTCAGGCGCACACCCACTTGCTCTACCATCCGCACTCGCCAGGCCGGTGCCCACCAAAGCCACTGTGAAAATCCAAAGTTTTAGAAAAGAATAAACACGATACATCGCTATAAAACCTTTGCCCCAAAAAGGTTTGTGGCGAGCCAGCCACATGCCCTCACGCGGCACCTAACCGCGCCGCGCTACTGATATCAGAGATACCCACTTATATCGCTTGGTCAACGGTTTTTCTGCTGCGAATGCTCTCGCGTTTCAATCATACAAAAATGATGAAGCGAAGTGCTGGCTCGGGTTATGCAGCAATCCGGATGTGAAAGGTAATAGAGGTGCGGGCCTATCGCGCCCGCGATCAAGCGTGCGTTCAACCTCGCGCATGGCGTGCGCTAGGTTCAGGTCAGCTCCGACTGCACGAAAGGTGCTACGCCGTTGTTTCCTCGGCGTCAGCGTCTGATATATCGCCATCAGCAGCCTCTACATCTTCCTCCTCGTTGAGGCCCAGTTCTTCGCGGGCCTCTTCGGCAAGCTCTTCATCTTCAAACACCTCAGCAGTCACGTCGATGCCCTGGGCTTGCAGGTCAGCTTCGTCGGCCGTGCGAGCGACATTGCCCTCGATCATTACGTCGACTTCGGGGTGCAGGATGATGCGTACACCGTGCAGACCCAGCGTTTTTATCGGCGCTGTTAGGCTGACTTGGTTGCGTGTGACTTTGACGCCGTCCTCAACCAGCGCAGCGGCAATATCGCGCGCGGAAACAGAGCCATAAAGCTGGCCTGAATCGCCAGCTTGTCGCAGCAGCACCACACGTTTTCCTTCGAGCGTCTTTGCGACCGCTTCGGCTTCGGTTTTCTTAGCCAAGTTATCGGCTTCAATGTCTTTCCGGCGCGATTCAAAATCCGCCTTGTTTGCCTCATTCGCGCGCAGCGCTTTGCCCTGCGGCAGCAGGAAATTACGCGCATAGCCAGGCTTGACGGTGACGATATCGCCCATTTGCCCTAAGTTTTCCACGCGCTCTAAAAGAATGATATCCATGATGTTCTCTCCCTCAACGGGTTGATTGGTTCGATCCAAAAAAATTTAAGATGGGCCTGCACTGCGCAGGTTCATGCGGCTGTCGGTTACCCCCAGCAAAGCCAATAAAATGCCGGCTGGGAAATAAACCATCCAAATTGCATAGATGCTGCCCAAGATAAGTGGCCTTAGCCGAAGCCCGCGCGACATAGCATGCACAACCGACATGCCATGCAGTGCTGCCGCGGCTCCCAATGTCATAGCAATCACGCTCATGACAAAACCGGTTGCCCCACCAGCCAAGCTTAAAAGCACAGAGCCGAGGAGGGGTATGGCAAACCACTGCGGTAAAGACAGCGCTCGCATATTCGCGCCGCCAAACTTGCCAGATCGTTTCGCCGTGCGCGCTGCAATACCGGCGGCAAAGGTCATAAACAGCAGCCAGCGCGCGCCAATGTCTGAAAATAGCCACTGCCCACGCTTGAGTAAGTCGTCTTTAAACAGTGCAACGTCTGAACTTTTCATCTTACTGCCGGCGGCAAATTCATCGATGACGGCGACCAGAAATTGCTGACCCACGGCGACAAGTCCGCCATGCACGGCAAGTGCGCGATCTAGCGTGAGTAAAACAAGCGCGACTATTAAGCTGCCAGCAACGGCAATAATGCTCAACATATCGCCTAAGACTTTTCCGCTAATGCTCCTAGCGGTGACAAACCCATTCGCCCGTTCAAGCCACCATGCCACAAAAAGCGGTGCAAGACAGAGGCCTACAAAGTAACCACCGCCGGAAATATGTGCCGGTGTTTGCAGAGCTAGCAGCAAAAAGCCAATCCCAGCGGCAATGCTTGTTCCTAATACGCCTGATGTAAAGGCCGTATAAAACAGCGGCATAGGTGAGGTGATACCCAGCAAGAAGCCCTGCGGCGTCCCACTAAAAATGGCAATAAAGGCGAAGGACGACAAAAGCCCGGCAAAGGCTGCGCCTATGATCATCCTCACATTGATCGCCATCTCAAAGTCCCAGTTCGCGCAAGTGCCGATATGGGCTTAACGCACGATAAACGGCAGCAAACCAAGATGGCGTGCACGTTTAACCGCAGTTGCTAAAGCACGCTGCTTCTTGGCAGACACGGCAGTGATGCGGCTCGGCACAATCTTGCCGCGCTCTGATACAAAGCCTTGCAGCAGTTTTACGTCTTTGTAATCAATTTTGGGCGCGTCTTTGCCGGAAAATGGGCAGGATTTACGGCGGCGCCAGAATGGTTTACGCATTTTATTCTCTCCTCAACCTAGGGGCGACGCTTACGCTTTTCGCGGTCTTTTGAGCGCAGCATAGCACTCGGGCCATCTTCCAACTCGTCCACCTTCACCGTCAAATACCGAATAATATCATCATGCAGGCGCGCACGGCGCTCAAGCTCTGCAATAACCGTCGGCGGACCGTCGATATTAAGCAGCGTAAAATGCGCTTTGCGGTTTTTTTTAATTTTGTAGGTGAGGGACTTTACGCCCCAGTATTCGGTCTTGGTAACTTTGCCGCCGAGCTCTTCAACGGTCTGTGTTACCTCTTCGTTAATTGCATCCACTTGCGCGCTGGGAATATCTTGGCGCGCGAGGACGACATGCTCATAAAACGGCATGCAAGGCTCCATCGCTGTTAACGCCGACTATGCCAATCACAGCCAGCTGAACTTGAAGGGACGGCCGCGGCCGCCCTCTTAAGTGCGCGTTATACGCAGATGGCGCTTAAATGCAAGGAAAACTGAGCAAACGCGATACCTAATCAAACAACCGCATAATACTCCACGATATGGCGATGTCCGCAGCGTGTATCATGGATTTTTGGAACCATCTCTTGCCCGACAGGACGTACGACAGGGTCACTCCAACGCAAAATGCAAACCCAAATACAAGTGAATTAGGCGCGAGATCAAAGCTGCTATTCAAGACCAGAGCAATACCAATGACGAGACCCGTGAGCGTGATCGATGTGCATAAAACTGCGACAAATGTGTTGTCGTGTTTTCGATTTGCACTCTGTTGTTGTCTGTCTTTTTTACGCTGGAGTTGCCTGTGTTTCGTCATGTGTTGAAAACGAACCCTGATGCATCGGTTTGAGTTTGCCGTTAAGATACTGCGCCTTGCAAACTGCTTCTAGTCTCTTTAGGCAGGCGTCATCGACTAAGGTTGCGGTGGAGGGCGATATTAGCCACGCATTTGTTTTTCCTGGCCAGGGCAGTCAAACAATTGGCATGGCGCAAGCTTTGGCCGAGGCCCATCCGGCTGCCCAAGCCGTCTTGGATGAAGTTGATGACATCCTTGAGCAAAACCTAAGCGGTTTAATGTTTGAAGGGCCGATTGAGGATCTAACGCTTACGGAAAACGCGCAACCAGCACTCATGGCGGCGTCTATTGCGGTGGTGCGCGTACTTGCAGAAAGCGGCGTTGCCATGGAAAATGCTGGGTTTTTGGCCGGGCATTCTTTGGGCGAATACACCGCATTGTGCGCTGCTGGAACGCTATCGCTAGCAGATACAGCGCGTCTCCTAAAACTGCGGGGCCAGGCGATGCAGCGTGCGGTGCCGGTGGGTGAGGGGGCAATGGCGGCGCTTCTTGGCCTCGATACGGATGCGGCGAGCGACGTTGCCCAAGCGGCGGGCCAGCACGGCGTTTGCACCGTTGCGAACGACAATGCCGCCGGCCAAGTGGTTATTAGCGGCGCCAAAGCTGCAATCGAGGCCGCCATAGATATCGCCAAAGATAAAGGCGCGCGCAAGGCCATGCTGCTGCCGGTCAGTGCACCGTTTCATTGCCCCTTGATGCAGCCTGCCGCCGATGAAATGGCAGCAGCGCTGGCGGAGGTTGAGTTTCATGCGCCCATGCGGCCGGTCGTGGCAAATGTGACAGCCAGCGCGGTTGAAGACCCTGAAGTCCTACGCCGCCTGCTGGTGGAACAGGTTACCGGCGTTGTGCGCTGGCGCGAGAGTGTGATGTGGATGGCGGCGCAAGGCGTTACTCGTCAAATTGAACTTGGTTCCGGCAAAGTGCTCAGCGGCCTTGTGCGGCGTATCGATAAGTCAATCACAGCGTCAAATATTGGCACGCCCGATGAGCTTGATGCATTTTTGGCAGCGCAGGAATAAAGGCGAAACGCATGACGACTAGCGATTTAACAGGCAAAAAGGCGCTCGTAACGGGCGCAAGCGGCGATATCGGTGCTGCAATTGCAGTGTTGCTCGATCAATTAGGCGCTCGCGTTGCGCTGTCCGGTACGCGTGAGGACAAGCTTGCCGAGGTGGCTCAAGGCCTTAGCAATGCGCCCGCTATCTTGCCGTGTAATTTGTCTGACCGAGAGGCCGTTGCAGCGCTTCCTGGGCAAGCGGCTGAAGCATTGGGCGGGCTTGATATCCTTGTGAATAATGCGGGCCTGACGCGAGATAATCTGGCGATGCGAATGAAGCCGGAAGATTGGGATACCGTCATCGAGGTGAACTTGACCGCTGGCTTTCGCCTCGCCCAAGCCTGCTTGCGCGGTATGATGAAGCAGCGCTTTGGCCGCATCATCAACATTTCATCCGTG
>JBCCLR010000189.1:0-7548 GCA_039026755.1 Pseudomonadota bacterium
ACTTGAACAGGCCCAACGGCGCAAAAAACGCTAGGACCTAGCGGAAATGACGACCGCGCAATAAAATCTATCACGCTGCGCGTGAATAAAGGCTGCAGAACATACTGGCGGTTAAAAAGTCGTTTTTACGCGCATCAAGCGCAATTTGCGCTTCGCTGTCTTCGCCCCAGTGCGCCATTTGAAAGGCTTCATCCACGCTTGCTGCCGCCCACGTCTCGCTGTCTTTTAGATATCCAGCCCGGTGTGCGAGTGCCAGCGAAACCGAACCAAGCGCTGTGCTGAGGCTATGCATGCCGGTTAATTCAAAGCAGTCGAGCGTTTGCAGATGCGCTTTAAGGTGGTTCAGGGCCTCAGTAGGCTGGCTATGGCCAATGAGCGCTGTGGTTGGCTCCAACTTGATACCATGATGATGCGCAAGCCAATCGAGCACTGGGTCCCAGTGCTGACTCTGTAATGCAACCAGTGCGTCTGGATGCTGTGCACGGTAGCAAATCAGGTCTGTTTCAGCATATTTGACGAGCTCGGTAACCACGTCCGCCTGCACAGTGGCAGTCCGGTCCAGCGCCGTGTTGACGAGTTTTGTAAGCGGCAAATCCGCAGGGTTAAACGGATCGGGCACCGCATCCCATTCTGCAGCAACGGCCGTTGCAAGCGGTTTGCTGCGCAGCACAAGCGGTTCGCCGCGCGGCGTGCGCACCGGCTTGCCATCGAGCTTGATAGCAAATCCGTTCGGTGCTGCCGTGCATGCTGCCTTATCAAAGAACCGTTTCATGACTACAGCAGAACAGACCAGTCATCATAACCCGCTAACATGTCATGCGCGCCAGCGGCAATCAGCGCCTGCGCCCCATGATCTGACCAGGCAACCCCAATGGCGCGCGTCCCTGCGGCCAATGCCATTTCGATATCATAGGGGCTATCGCCAACCATCACGGTGTCTTGCGGCGTCGCGCCCAGCTCAAGCATCGCCGCTTCTAGCATATGCGGGTTCGGTTTTGACGGGTTATCATCCGCGGTCTGCAAACTGCCGAAAAAGCCGCGCAGGTCGTGCGTATCAAGCAGGTGGGCCAGCCCGCGTTTGGATTTACCGGTGGCAATCCCGAGCGCTACTCCGAGGTTTTGTAGGCCTAAAAGACACGCGCGTACGCGGGGATACAGCGCCTCATGCACTGCGCCGCTGCTGCGCATATCGTGAAAGCTGGTTTTATAAGCGTCCACCAAAGTGGCATGATAGTCCGGCGCGATATCCTGCGCTAACTGCGCAATAGCAATGGGCAAAGACAAGCCAATAACGCGGCGGACGGCTGCATCGTCCGGTGGCGGCAGGTTTGACTTCTCAAACGCCCGGGTCATCGCCTCGACAATCACATGGTGGCTATCAGCCAATGTGCCATCGCAATCAAACACAACTGCCTGCATGTTAGTCTCGCGCAGAAGCGTCTAGGCCCAGCACATCGAGGCTTTGAGAAAAATGCTCCGGGTGCGGCGCTTCGATGCTGAACGCGCCACCATCAGGGTGAGATAGGCTGATGGCCTTGGCATGGAGATGCAATTTGCGGCTAATGGCGCCGGTTAAAAACGCATCTTTGCCGCCATATTTCCCGTCGCCCACAATCGGGCAGCCGATATAGGCCATGTGCACGCGCAGCTGATGGGTGCGCCCGGTTTGTGGGTAAAGTTCAACCAGGGCGGCCTTGCCGCCAGCATGGTCGAGCACTTCAAATTCCGTTACAGCTGGCTTTCCAGTGTCCGTTGGGACCATTTTTTCGCCGTGCGCGCCTGGGGCCTTTTCAATTGGCTGAGTGATGCGCCCTTCGCGCGGATTGGGCAGGCCATTGACGATAGCATGGTAGGTCTTTTGCGCATCGCGCTGGCGAAATGCCTGGGTTAGGGCCGCTGCCGCCGCCCCTGTTTTACCCAGTAGCAACACGCCCGATGTATCTTTATCCAGCCGGTGCACCAGCTTTGGACGCGCGGCACCCTTTTGCACCAACCCTGCGAGCAGGCCATCAACATGGCGGGTGATGCCAGAGCCGCCCTGGGTGGCAAGGCCCGCCGGTTTATTAAGCGCAATCACCGCGTCATCTTCATGCAATATGAGAGTGCGCATGAAATCACGGTCCGCATCCGATATGCCCTGCGTTGGTTTGGGTTGCGCGGCCTGCAAACGCCCTGATAGCGGCGGGATGCGCAGCTCTTGGCCGGCTGCGATTTTGGTTTTACCGTCCGCACGCTTGCCGTCGATGCGTACTTCGCCCTTGCGCAGCATCTTAGACAGTTGGCCGAAGCTTAAAGCCGGCACATAGCGCTTAAACCAGCGGTCCAAGCGAATGCCGTCATCGCCAGCGGCAATTGCCACGTGCTGCACCTTATCAAAATCAGCAGCGTTCAGGCCCATATCTGGCGTCCAGCCCAAATGCCCAGGAACACCGCAATGAGCGATAACAGCACAGAGCCGAGCACATAGCCGCCCGCTTGTAGCATAAGGCCGCGCAAATAAAGCGCATGCGCATCAAGTGAAAAGGCTGAAAAGGTTGTAAAGCCGCCCAGAAAGCCGGTCGCAAGCGCCAGGCGCAGGCCTGCGCCGCCGTCAATTTTTTCAGCCAGCCACGTGACCAAAAGGCCCATGGCAAAGCTGCCAACAATATTCACCGCCATGGTGCCGTAGGGAAAGCCCGGCCCCATAAGCCTTCCCACGAATTGGGTTGTGAAAAACCTTAAGGACGCGCCAGCGCCGCCGCCTAAAGCCACGAGGAGATAGGTTTGTACTTGGCTCATAATGTTCGCCTACAGACATCAAAACACGCCAAAGGTCCAGCCCTCGGTGCGGGAAATTTTTGGATTGAGTTCTGCTGGCGCCCAAGCGCCGGGCTCGCTGGCCAATTTTCGCAGACCTGCACTTGTGATGAGCACGTCGGTTTGATCATCTGACAGAAATTCACTGGTTTGAAATGGCGCGCTGCCCAAGGCATGAAGTGCGCCATTCAGCCCCTCTAAATCGCGCACTTTGCCGCCTGATAGGCCGGCATGCTGAATGAACGCCCGGCAATAAATTTCGATCACCACGCTTTGCCCCGGAGCAGCCTGGTCAAACGGCCAAATTACCGCGTCTGCGGATTTGAGCCGGTGCAAAATTCGCATACCGGCAAAGCTTGCTTTTGAGACCTGCGCAGCACCGATGGCATCGAACACGCAGGCCGCTTTGCCGCCGCCTGATGCGTTAAACAGCCTTTCGCAGGTGCGCCAACGCATGAAATCCGCTTTCTTACCATCGGCTTTGCCGAGGTAGAAATGCTTGCGATACGCTTGAATAAAGGAATGCGCTCCACAGTCGGGGTCACTGGCTGAGACCGCATCAACATGCGCCCAAAAGTCTTGGCCATTGGTTGGCACATCCTCGCTGGGTAAATAGCCGCCTTGGTCCAAAAACGGGGGCGCGAAGGAAAAATCAAATCCGGTGAGCGTGCCTGGCGGCTGTGCCAGCACAAAATCGGCGATGGCGGTGCGCGACCAACCGCCATCGCGGGTGATCAGCTTTGGTGCGTCGCTGCCGATATCGCATTGCGCAAGGCACAGTTTCTTCGCATAGCCGGTTTTAGCGCCCGACCAATCAACGGCGATAAATCTTGAAAATGGCCCCGGGGTCATGCGCCGCTTTGGCGTTCCACGCGCAAGGCGGCCCAGTGCTCCAAGCGCTTTTTGATCTGCGGTTCAAAGCCTTTCTCGCTCGGCGCATAAAAGCGCTGGCGCGGCATGTCGTCTGGGAAATAGTTTTGCCCGGAAAACCCATCTTCGGCGTCGTGGTCATAGGCATAGCCTGCGCCGTAGCCGATGTCCTTCATGAGCTGCGTCGGCGCATTTAAAATATGCGCCGGCGGGCTGAGCGAACCGGTGTCTTTGGCTGCGCGCTTTGCGGCTTTTTCCGCTTTATAGGCAGCGTTTGATTTCGGCGCGGTGGCGCAATAGATGACAGCTTGTACAAGGCTCAGTTCGCCTTCTGGGCTGCCGAGAAATTCATAAGCATCCTTTGCAGCAAGCGCCTGCACCAGCGCCTGCGGGTCGGCAAGGCCGATATCCTCACTGGCAAAGCGCACTACGCGGCGCAGGATGTAGAGCGGGTCTTCCCCCGCGATGAGCATCCGCGCGGTATAGTACAGCGCGGCGTCGACATCAGACCCTCGCAGCGACTTATGCAATGCCGAAATCAGATTATAATGGTCGTCCTGGCTTTTATCGTAGACGGGTACGCGTTTTTGCAGAGCCAGGCCAAGCTCTCCCGCATCCAAAGGTGCAGTTGGGGCCTGATGCCACAGTGTTTCAGCGCAATTCAGCAAAAACCGGCCATCACCGTCTGCCATCGTGCGCAGATGTATTCGCGCATCCGGGGTCACGGGCAGCGGCTTTTCACGCGCGCTTTCCGCGCGGGCCAGCAGCGCCTCCAGCGCAGCATCATCCAGTCGCCGCAGCACATAGACCTGCATGCGCGATAATAGCGCAGCGTTTAACTCAAAAGACGGGTTTTCTGTCGTGGCGCCAATGAGGGTGACAGTGCCATCCTCAACCACCGGTAAAAAGCCATCTTGCTGCGCTCTATTGAACCGATGGATTTCATCGACAAACAAAGCCGTTCGCTTGCCTGCCGCTGCAAACCGGCGCGCTTCCTCAAACGATTTCTTAAGGTCTGCAACACCGGAAAAGACTGCTGAGATTTGCATGAAATGCAGGCCCGCGGCACGTGCTAAAAGTCGCGCCAGTGTTGTTTTCCCCGTGCCCGGCGGCCCCCAGAGGAGCAGCGAAGACAGCTGGCCGCTGGCAAGCATTTTGGCAATTGGCCCATCTGTTCCAATCAAATGGTCTTGCCCTAAAATCTGATCTATTGTTTGCGGGCGCAGCTGCTCGGCGAGGGGCTGTGTCGGAGCGGCCGGCGGCCGGCGTGGTTCAGATGCGCCGCCAAGCAGATCTAGCTGCGACATGCCGTGCGGCCGTTTGCGTTGATGCGGCAGCGAATAAGGCGGTCGTTTCGCAAAATTTCATAGGTGGTTGCGCCTGGATCAGCAGTCTTGATGAGCGACACCAGATCTTTCACAGCTTCGATGCGTTTGCCAGCCACCTCTTTTAAGATATCCCCAGGGCGCAGCAGCCGCAGCCGGCGCGCCGGTGCACGCTGGTCCAGCGCGGTCACGATCACGCCGCTGGTGGTGAGCGGTAGCCGCAATTCATCTGCATAGGCAGGCGACAGGTTTGCAACTTTGACGCCGGTCAAAAAGCCGCGGCCACCAAGCACTGTTTCGTTTTTCGTTGGCTCAGACGGCGGCTCGGCAAGAGTTATCGCCGCTGCACGTTCCTTGCCATCACGCAGATAGGCGAGGCGCACCCGCTTACCCACCGGCATAGTGCCGACCCGGAAGCGCAGCGCATTGGAATCATTGATTTCAACGCTGTCCACCGACAGCACAATATCGCCAGAGCGTAGCTTGGCTTTATCAGCGGGGCTGCCGGGAAAGATTGTGTCAATGAGCACCCCTGTGGGCCGGTCTAGGCCCAAGGCGGCGGCGATATCGCCGGTGACGGCTTGTCCATCGACACCCAGCCATGGACGCCGTACTTTGCCATCACCTTCTGCAGCCGTGAGCAAGCTTTGGACCATGGCAACGGGAATGGCAAATCCAATGCCATTGGAGCCGCCCGAGCGGGAATATATGGCCGTATTCACGCCAATCAGCCGGCCTGTGACATCGACCAATGCGCCGCCAGAATTCCCGGGATTAATAGCGGCATCGGTTTGGATGAAGAATTGATAGTCGGTCACGCCCACGCCAGTGCGGGCAAGCGCGGAAATGATACCGCTGGTCACTGTCTGGCCGACACCGAAAGGATTGCCGATGGCCAGCACCAGATCGCCCACTTCAAGCGCATCGGAATCGCCAAGGGTCACGGTGGGCAGCGCGGATTTGCCAGCATCAATGCGCAGGATTGTTAAATCCGTGCGCTCATCATTGAGCACAATCTCCGCATCGAACTCGCGCCGGTCATTCAGCACCACTTTAATCTCATCGGCCTTGCCCGCCACATGGAAGTTTGTGACGATTAGGCCATCCCCAGAGACGATAACGCCTGAGCCCAAAGACCGGTCGACCCGCTCGCGCGGCATGCCAAAATTAAACCCCTCGCCAAAGAAGCGGCGAAAAAACGGATCATCGGCAAATCGGTTGCGGGTCTCCACGCGCCTTTTTGTGTAGATATTCACAACCGCTGGCGAGACTTGCTTAACAACTGGCGCATAGCTGAGCTGCACCTGGCTTTGTGATTGCGGGACGTCTTTTGCTGCTGCTGGCATGAGCACTGCAGCAACGCTGGAAAAACCCAGCGCAAGCGCGATGAGAGTTTTTTGCATCATGCCGGAAATGTAAACATCAACTATGGCAGGTCAATGGTCAGCCGCTAGCACAGCTTAGAGAAACGCGGCGATATTGCTTTTCTCGCCTTGTGATACGGTGATTGGACGGCCAATCACCGGCCTGTCGATCATCTGGCCAAGCGTCTGGGCGTCTTTTGAGATCGCCAAAAACCGTGCATCGTCATCATCGAGGCGACCAATGAAAATCGCTTTGGTGGGGCCATCCTTGCCGTAGATTACGGTGTAGGTTTCAACGCGGCCGCTTCCACTTGGCGTTTCGGTAAACACCGGGCTCGTGAGCGCATCAATTTCGCTTTGATAGGTTGCGAGGTTTGCCCTTTCAAATGGCCCATCAGGCGCTTGGGTTGAATAGATCCCAAAGCTGTGTTTGGTCAGGTACCAACCATTGCCAGTAACGTAGCCATAGCTGCCAGGGGTGGTGCGCAGCTTGTCTACCATCGAAGCAATGCCGTGCATGGTATAGTTGTTTCCCGGCCCGCCGAAAAACGGCAGGCCGCCGGTAACGGTAAGGCCGCGCGGATCAAATAGATCAAGGCCGAGTGCATCACAGCCCACTTCCACGGCAGACGGGAAGCAGCTATAGAGGTCGAAATACGCCATATCGGCAACGCTTTTGCCTGCCATATCAAAGGCATGCACACTGCCAACGCGCATCGCAGGACAGCTGTGGTAATTGACCCGGTCAGAAATAAACCATTTTTCTTTCGTGTCGGCACAGCCATGCAAATGCACGATTTTCGTATCATGCACGCCAAGCGCTTTGGCGGTCCCATAGGTTGTTAGCAACACTGCCGCAGCTTGGTCGACATACATCTGCGCCACCAAACGCTTGGTGTAAGGGTAAGACAGCATGCGGTTGCCGGGGCTTGGCTCGGCCAATGCTGCCGCATCATAGGCTTGCGGGAAGGCAGCATGTGGGTTTGCGGCCGCCACCGCGCTAAATGGCGCAAAAACCTCTCCGCAGAAGCGTCGCTGCTCATCTGGGGTGCGGCCGTGCTGCGCGCCAATCGCATTTTCATAAAGCGGATACGTGCTTACCGGCACGCCGATACTATGTGCCATTTCATGGCCATTCACGCCAGGCGTTCCATCGCCAATCACTTCGGGTTCGTCGCCGGTGTCTTCGGTCC
>JBCCLR010000190.1:0-7531 GCA_039026755.1 Pseudomonadota bacterium
CAGTTCTGTTACACAATTGGATATTACAGTAATATGACATGGGTCGTACGAAAGAATTTGTGACGGGGAATAAAGATGAAAAAAATCGCAAATCCAGTAATCGCAATTGGACTTACAGCAGCCTTATTATCGGCTTGTGGTCAATCAGCAAGTAATCTCGCACTTTTAACTGAAGATGAGCAAAAGAATTCTGCAATCTCCGTTTATGTGCCGCCAGCCTTTCCAGAGGCTGCAGCCAAGAGTTGTCATGCGGGATCAGTCCTGGTTGAATATGATGTCGCGTATTCCGGCAAGGTGAAAGACGATAGTGTGCGCGTGCTGGCCGATGCTGGGAGCCCTGCCCTTGCCGATGCCGCGGTCTCCGCTGTTAAGCGTTGGAGCTATGCACCGGCTTATAAAGATGGCGCGCTTCTGGAACGGCGCAATCTACGCACGGCTGTGAACTTTGAGATCGAGGGGTGCGAGCCCATCAATAGCTAGCGCCTTCTCCGAAAAGCGAGAGCCGCTTCACGCATATCAACACGCCTAAAAAAACAAAGAGAAAGAGCATGTCCATTGCTTCTCATCGGAGAAGACATGCTCTATTGGCGGTCCATACCGTTCAGCATTCACTGGCTTACAGAAACGCGCTCACTTGGCGCCAACTTGATCGACCAATCACGTCATCGCGCGGACGCGTTTTTCAATATCTTCAAACACGTCGGGGATGCGCTCTAGATATGGGCGCTCTTCATTTAATATCGCTTCAAAAATGCGTTGCTTGAACTTGCGGACTTGGCCGTCAAGTGCCTGTTTCGGGGCCGCACTAAGAACAATATCAATGAGCCTTTCAGCGCCTGTGAGGCGGCCCCACAGATAGTCATTTTCACGGTAGGTGCGCGAGAAGAAGGCGCCAAAGCTGCCCAGTTCCGCGCCTTTTAAGATCTGCCGCGCGCCGCCACGATCCAAGCTATTGGCATCGTTTGCTGAAATACGGTCGACGCGCACTTCGTCAAGTTCATAAAGATCTCGCCATTGGGTCAGCGGCAAGGTTGCAACATCGAAAAAAGAAAAGCTTAAATAACAGTCAAGCAAGCTATCCGCCATCTTGCGATCGGGCGCCGCGTTGTAAACATCCACAAAGCTTTGATCAAAAGCATCGTCAAGCGCGTCCAGATTGAGTCCTTGTGAAACCTGCACCATCAAAGCGTCAATATGCTCAGGCGGCGGCGCTGCTGCAACGTCCCCAAGACCATGCGCGTCCTTCAGCCCACTTAGTGCGCCAGCTTGTTCAATGCGTTGAATGCTTGCATACAGCACAGACTTGGCCTCATTGAGCCACGCCCGGTTACGCTCCTGCGCGCCTTCTAACGTTCTATACAGTTCGTTTATGCGCCGCAAAATAAAGCGAATACGGCGAATGCGAAATCGCACATCATAGTTTTTAAGGCACTGCACCCAAGGCGCTGACTGATCGTGTTGGGCCTCCCCGCCTGCATCATTCATCGGCAAGATAGCGTGCCGGTAGGCCCATTGATCAAGTTCGGTGTTGATCAGTGTTTCTTGCGACACCGTGCTTGCCGTATTGAGCGTCGCTGCAATATCTTCCAGTACGGTCAGAACTTTTAGCCGGGCGTAAGCGCCGTACGTAAAGCCAGCGTTTTCAGCAGCGGTACTGTTGGCCTTCTCCCGCCACTGCGCCAGTTTTTCAAGCTTCAGCTCGCGGCCCCACAAGCCGCCGCGAATTTTGGTCACAGACTGCAACACGCGCGGCGTCAGTGCGGCGATGATTTGCTTGATGTTTTCTGAGCGTGCGTTGTGCGCATTCAGCCATTCAATATCATCGCGGATCGGCTGATTTCGGGGAATATCGGAAAGCGATGCTTTGAGTACATTGAAGAACCCCGGCTTGCCAGCGCGCCGCAAGCTACGCCGATCGGGGTTTGGGTCAATATAGACAACGCGCCGGTCAACCTCGCGGCTTGCTGAGCGGTGTTGTACGGCGCGGATCGCCAGATCAAGCGGCTTATTCATCAACACACTGCCATCAATGAAGGCGGCATTTTCGATATCCTGGCCTTCAAACAGCTGCGCGCGAAAACTACGATCTATAAATGCGGCGCGGCCCGGCCATTTAAGGCCCATTTGCGCCGTAACAACATCCATTTCACGCAGCTGCGCCGGCGGAAACGCACCGGGAAAGCAAGATGTCGCGCGCGCAGCAAAGGCCAAACTAGGCACATGGTGGTCGGAAAACGCAGTCTGGGCCACCCCGTCGGCGTATTGCAAATGCCGAAACGAGAGCACATGCCGGTGTTCACTTTCAGTAATCACCGGCGGGTCATGCAGTTTTAGGAGCTGCTTATGGCCCCAAAAGTCCGTGCTGGTCACAAACAAATCGAGTGGATGGCCCGGTGGCATCAGCGAAGAGCTGGAGGCCTCAGACCGGCCCATAGACAATAAGCCGTCGAGCATCATCCCAGACATACGTTCGCCTGAAAATGGCGGCTGGAACCAACGTGACCGCGTGAACAGGGAAATCTTTTGCCGCACTTCGAGCTTGCGTGCCGCATCGTTGGCCAGCGGCGCTAACGGTTTGGCCTGCCAGCGACCCAGCAGCGAGAGCATCGGCCGCATAAATGGCTTACTCCAAAACTTCGCCCGGCCGCGCGGGTCCAATAGCTCCGTCACGTCAGCCAGTTCCAGCCACATCTTGCGGTGACTATCCAGCGACAAGTCAAAGGCCAGTGCGCGCGCGAGCATAATGCCATTAATGCCGCCCGCAGATGCACCAGCGACGATATCCACCACAACGCGCAGCTGCACATGCGGCGACAGCGCATCAAGCAGCTCTGCATAAACCTGCTGCGTGGTTGTGCTTGTGGCATCCATCGGCCCGGCATGGTCGCGCACCTGTTTTGAGGCGCGCACCAGGTTAAGCACCTCGCGTGTTACGCCGTGGATGTAAACGGCAAGCGAGACGCCGCCATAGCAAACTAGGGCAAGCCGCAATTCGACGGATTTGCGGCTCGCGCGATCGGCCTGCGCGCCGGCTTCGCCCGGCGCTGCGCTTGCGGTCTGTTCGGGCGCGTCACTCATCTATGTTGCCGCTTTATAGGCATAACACTTAGTATGCCATGGTTGCGTGCAGTTTATAGCCGGTGTCCTTAACAATCCGGTTACTCTTCAGGCCAAAACTCCGGGACCGAGAAATATCGTTCACCCGTATCGTAGTTGAAGCCAAGCACGCGCGCACCGTCACCGAGGCCGCCTAGCTTCTGTGCAATCGCCGCAAGCGTTGCGCCTGAGGAAATGCCGGTCAACATCCCTTCCTCGCGCGCGGCGCGGCGGGCCATGTCTTTGGCGTCTTCAGGGGACACTTGGATAACGCCATCAAGTATATCCGTGTCCATAATGTCTGGCACAAAGCCAGCACCAATACCTTGGATTGGATGCGGCCCAGGTGACCCGCCTGACAATACCGGAGATAGTACCGGTTCCACGGCGAAAACTTTGAGGTCAGGCCAGCGCTGTTTTAAAACTTCTGCGCAGCCTGTAATATGCCCGCCAGTTCCTACGCCAGTAATCATAGCATCTAGCCCATCGGGAAAGTCCTCAGCAATCTCGACCGCTGAAGTCTGCCGGTGCACGTCCACATTGGCTGGATTTTTAAACTGCTGAGGCATCCAAGCGCCGGGCTCAACGGCCACCAGCTCTTCAGCTTTTGCAATTGCCCCCGGCATGCCTTTCTCGCGCGGCGTAAGCACAAACTGCGCGCCATAGGCCAGCATCAGCCGGCGGCGCTCGATCGACATGGATTCTGGCATCACCAAAACCAGGTCATAGCCCTTGACGGCCGCCACAAGCGACAACCCGACACCGGTATTGCCGGAGGTTGGCTCAATAATCTTACCGCCAGGTTTTAGTGCGCCAGAGCGTTCAGCATCTTCCACCATGGCGAGCGCGATCCGGTCTTTAATAGAGCCACCTGGATTGGCCCGCTCCTGCTTAATCCAGACATTCGCATCAGGCCCAAACAGCCGGTTCATCCGCACATGCGGCGTCTTGCCGATGGTCTCAAGCATTGAATTGAGTGGCATAGGCCCCCTCCTTTGTATCGTTCTGCTTAAGTCCGAAAATGCCGCGCTTTCATGCAAATGCCAAGGCGGCACTTTCTTTTGGTTGAAAAAGCCGCCATGACGAGCGCAGCTGTCACACCCACACCTGTCAAAGAGGAGCGATTTCATGGCCGACTTAAAAACGCTTGGCGCTGGGAAATACCTCCATCTCGTTGCCAATGATCGCTGGGAATGGGCGCGCCGCCCAGCCGAGCATGATGCCGCGTGCATTATTGCGACAGATACGCACAGCGCTCTCATCCTTGTGGAACAATTTAGGCATCCGCTTGGCACCAACACGATTGAGTTACCCGCCGGCCTGGTCGGGGATGAAGCTGGTAAACAGCATGAAGGCATCTTAACCGCCGCCGCGCGGGAGCTGCGCGAGGAAACAGGCTATGAAAGCAAGGATTGGCGATTTTTAATGCGCGCTGCCTCCTCAGCCGGCCTGACCTCTGAAACACCGGCAATTGTGGCGGCAAGAAACTGCTACAAAACCGGGCCAGGCGGCGGCGTTGATGACGAAAATATAACAGTGCACGTGGTCGCGCGAGACGGCGCTGAAGCGTGGATTGCCGAAAAAACGCAAAACGGATGCATCTTTGACGCGCGGGTTTATGTGGGACTGGCTGTCGCGCGCGGTCTCTTATCACTTTAGGTGCCGCTTTTTTATTTGCCGGTGTTGCCGCCAACGCGCTAAGCAAATGGCATGAAAACGCCTGAAATCCTCGAATACCTCATTGGCTTTGACACCACATCGCGGCTCTCTAATTTGGCACTGATCGACTGGGTCGAAGACTATCTCGGCGGTTTTGGCATATCCGGCACACGCGTCTTTAGCCCAGAACAAGACAAGGCCAATTTCTTCGCCAGCATTGGGCCACCCGTGCCTGGTGGTGTTGTGCTATCGGGCCATACAGATGTAGTGCCGGTGGATGGCCAAAGCTGGGACAGCGATCCATTTCAGATAGCCGAAAAAGACGCAAAGTTGTTTGGCCGAGGCACCAGCGATATGAAGGGCTTCCTCGCTTGCTGCCTCGCTGCTGTGCCGCATATGCACGCCTTGCGGCGCCCCATTCACCTTGCCTTGTCTTATGATGAAGAAGTGGGCTGCACGGGCGTATCCTCCATGGTTGCAAAAATAGTTCGAGATTTGCCGCCGATTGAAGCGGTGATCATCGGCGAACCGACCAACATGCAGCTGATCACCGGTCATAAGGGAATTGCTGCCTTTGAAACCAAAGTAATCGGTGTACCTGCGCACTCCAGCCAAACCCAGCTGGGCGCAAGCGCCGTGATGATTGCGGCAGACTTGATCAGCTTTTTAAAAACCCAGGCTGCGGCTTTGCAAGCGCCAGAGCATCTAAATGACGCTTTCGACCCGCCATTTACGACACTCACGGTCAATCAAATTAATGGCGGCACGGCGATTAACATTCTTGCCGAGCACTGCCGCTTTCTATGGGATATCCGCAGCCTACCAGGCACGCATGCAGCGGACATTGAAGCCGCCTTCGCCCAGCACTGCGCACATTATGAAGCGCAGTCACCGCATGCAATTGCCATAAAAACAAACGCCTTTGCCAACGCGCCCGGCTTAGAAGTGCGCAGCAAAAATGCGGCTGAAGACTTGGTACGACGGCTCTCCGGCGCCAATCAAAGCAGTATGGTCGCCTTTGCAACCGAAGCTGGGTTTTTTCAAGCCGCCGGGTATGACACGGTGGTGTTTGGCCCAGGCAACATCGCCCAGGCGCATCAGCCCAATGAATTTATATCGATCGCCCAGCTCCAAGCCTGCGATGCGTTTTTAGCGAAATTGATCAGCCATCTTTCCTAAGCGCGGCCTGCGCAGCGGCAAGCCGGGCAATCGGCACGCGGAAGGGCGAACAGGACACATAATCAAGCCCAATACTTTCGCAGAAAGTGATGGAATCAGGGTCACCGCCATGTTCGCCGCATATGCCGAGCTTGATGGCGTTGCTTTGCAAACGGCCACGCTCCGCACCCAGTTTCACGAGTTCGCCAACGCCGTCCATATCGATACTGACAAACGGATCGCGCGGGTAAATCCCTTTTTCCACATACTCGGTCAAGAACCGGCTGGCATCATCGCGGCTAATGCCCAGCGCCGTCTGGGTTAAGTCGTTTGTGCCAAAAGAGAAAAATTCGGCATGCTTGGCGATGACGCCGGCCTGAAGCGCTGCGCGCGGCAGCTCAATCATCGTACCGACGAGGTAGGAGACTTCACGGCCCACTTCGCCAAACACCGCCTTGGCCGTGTCATCCACCAGCACCCGCAAGGTGTCGATCTCTTTCTCCGTCGCCACCAGCGGGATCATGATTTCAGGAATGGGTGCTTCACCCGTGCGTTTTGCCACATTCAGCGCCGCTTCAAAAATCGCGCGCGCCTGCATGGCATAGATCTCTGGGTAGGTGATGCCCAGGCGGCAGCCCCGGTGGCCCAGCATGGGATTGAATTCATGCAAATCGTGCACGCGGCGACGCACTTTATCAACTTCAACGCTCAGTGACGCGGCCAAGTCTTCAAACTCGCCCACCTCGCGCGGCAAAAATTCATGCAGCGGCGGATCGAGCAGGCGCACCGTTACGGGTAGGCCCGCCATCACATCAAAAATCTCTTCAAAATCCTGGCGCTGGATCGGCAGCAGTTTATCCAGCGCCGCTTGCCGCCCGGCAGTGTCTTCCGCCAAAATCATCTCGCGCACGGCAAGGATGCGGTCGGCTTCAAAAAACATGTGTTCGGTGCGGCAAAGGCCAATGCCCTCCGCGCCGAATTCACGCGCGGTCTTGGCATCCACAGGGGTTTCGGCATTGGTACGCACAGCCATCCGGCGCACTTTATCGGCCCATTCCATGAGCCTCGCAAAATCACCAGCAAGCTCAGGCTGGATGGTCGGCACTTCGCCCTTGATGACATCGCCCGTGCCGCCATCGATGGTGATAATGTCGCCGTCAGCCAGCTCAATCTGACCACAGCGCAGCGTGCGGGCTTTGGCATCGATCTGCAAAGAGCCCGCGCCGGAGACGCAAGGGCGGCCCATACCGCGCGCGACCACCGCAGCATGGCTGGTCATGCCGCCGCGGCTGGTGAGAATGCCTTTGGCTGCGTGCATGCCATGAATGTCTTCAGGGCTGGTTTCAACGCGCACAAGAATGACAGCTTCACCTGCATGCGCCCGATCTTCCGCTTCATCGGAATCAAACACGATCTTGCCGGATGCTGCCCCTGGCGACGCAGGCAGCCCAGTCGTGATGATGCTGCGCTCTGCAGAAGGATCAAGCATTGGGTGCAGCATTTGATCAAGCGCAGCGGGGTCAACGCGGGCGATGGCCTCTTCCTCAGTAATCAGGCCCTCTGCTGCCATATCGACCGCAATTTTCATGGCGGCTTTAGCGGTGCGCTTGCCGCTGCG
>JBCCLR010000191.1:0-7404 GCA_039026755.1 Pseudomonadota bacterium
CAAGCCAAGCTGACGAAACCGCCAAGACCCTAAACGGCTATGGCACATTTGTACGCCGCGCGCTTGCGGACGGGCATGAAACGCTTGTTTCAAGCTATTCCTTCGCCCAACCGAGCGCGCCGATGGTGCGCGCAGATTACGAGAATATGCGTGATGAAATATTAGATGACCTCAAAGCTGCCGGCGGCGTGGATATGGTTCTTTTTTTCCTGCATGGCGCACAAATGGCACAAGGGTATGACGACTGCGAGGGCGACCTAATCGCCCGTGCCCGCGCAATTGCGGGGCCGGGTGCGTTCATTGGTGCCCTCCTTGATCTTCATGCAAATGTGACGCCAGGCATGCTCGAACATGCGTCCGCTCTGGTTGCTTGCCGGTTTTATCCGCACACAGACTTCGATGACCGCGCGTCACATCTGTACGACATTGCGATAGCGTGTGTAGATCGCGGCGAACAGCCGCACATGCACTACCGGCACATTCCCATGCTGACCATGCATTACACCACAGAACCCGGGATGAGCGCCGTCAACGAAAAAGCATTGGCGCTTCAAAACAGGCCGAACGTTTTGTCCGTCTCATTGATACACGGCTTTCAATGGGCCGACATCACAGATATCGGTGCTGGTGTGCTCACGGTAACGCTTGGCCAGGTGGATATAAAAAGCGACATTGAAGATATTGCGCAGGCCTTTTTTGAGAACCGCGAGGAAACGCGGTCGCTCCGTCAATCCATAGAGACTGTACTCGATCATGTTGAGGCCGCGCCGGTTTTAGGCGCCAAAACGATCGTAATTGCCGATGTTTGTGACAACCCCGGTGGCGGCGCTGGTTCGGATTCAACGTTCATTCTTGCGGACATTCTCCGCCGCAATCTAACCGGATATGGTGTGGGCATTGTGTGGGATCCGATCGCGGCGCAATTTGCTGCGGCGGCTGGGCAAGGCGCTGAAATCGCCCTGCGCCTTGGCGGTAAAACCGGGCCACTCGCCGGCGACCCTCTGGATGTGAACGCTAAAGTCCTTTGCGTCCGGGATAGCTTGTATCAACTGGGACTTGGCTACAAGCACCCCATGGGCCTATCCGCAGCGCTTGAAGTTGCAGGCAATGTCGTTTTGATTGATAGCATTCGTGGCCAGGTGTTCAATCCGTCCTGTTTTACAGATCTGGGCGTTGAGCCGCGCAAACTCAAAGCCGTGGTGGTTAAGTCGACGCAGCATTTCTATGACCATTTTGAGGACTTAGCCTCTGAGGTTCTGTATTGCGACACGCCCGGTTCACTCAGCTTGTCGAACATGCGTCCAGAGCTTTACTCGAAGATGCCGCGGCCAATGTGGCCTATAGATGCGATAGAGGCCATCTGAGCGATGTCGCGTATCTTCTATTCCTGCCTGATGACGGAAACCAATAGCTTTTCACCGTTGCCCACGACACTTGACGATTTTAAAGCGGGCGACTTCTTGCTAGGGCAAGACGTTGTTGAAGCCGAAGGCCAGACCCGATCAGGTGCTCAGGCCATTGCGAATTGGGCCGCGCGCCACGACGCGACACTCGTTGGCGGACTAAGTGCGTCGGCTGCACCCGGCGGGCCAACACCGCATGCTGACTACCTGGCACTCAAAGGCCTTTTGCTTGAGGCGCTTAGGGACGCACTGCCGGTCAAGGCCGTTATACTGCATTTGCACGGTGCCATGCAGTCAGACGCTTGCTTTGACTGTGAAGGCGATCTGCTCTGCGCCATCCGTGAAATCGTTGGCGCCAACGTCCCCATAGGCGCTGTCCTCGACCCACACGCGCATTTAACGTCAGCAATGGTTGAAGCGGCAACCTGCCTCATCTTTATGAAGGAGTATCCACATACGGACGGCGCAGCCCGCCTGGCAGAGTTACTAGCAATTTTGGATCAAGCGTTGCCGGGCAGCGCGACACTGCACGCCGTTCAGGTCGATTGCGATTTGGTCAGCTTTTTCCCGACGCTCGATGAGCCCATGCGCGGCTTTGTCGATAAAATGCAGGATATGGAGCAGGCCCCCGACGTCGCCTCAATCTCGTTCGTGCATGGTTTCCCATGGGGCGATACGCCAGACATGGGCGCAAAACTGTTGGTTTATTCCAAAATCAGCAAAGCGCATGCCTGGTCCATTGCCGAGCGGCTCAACGAAGATGTGCAAACCATAAAACACGGCGCCATCCCAAAGATGATTGACGTGCGTGAAGCAGTTGGCTTGGCAAGCCAAGCATGGACGAAGCCACTTGTCCTTGCAGATGTGGCAGATAACCCGGGCGGCGGCGCATCGTCTGACAGTACGTTTCTACTGGCCGCATTCATCGACGCTGGCATTCGCGATGTTGGCATTGGCCTATTGTATGACCCGCAGGCTGTTGCAGTGTGCCATGCCGCCGGTGTCGGCAACACAGTGGACTTGAACATTGGCGGGAAATATGGCGCGGCATCAGGCAAGCCATTCCATTGCCGAGCGCAAGTGCGCAATCTTGCCAAAGCCGCCAGAATGACTGTACTGGACGGCGTTGATTTTCCGATGGGTGACACTGCTTGGATCCACATCAATGGGGTCGATGTTGTATTATCCTCCCTCCGCCTACAAATGTATGCGCCGGATGGATTTGCGCATCTCGGCCTTGATCCTACGACGCGCAATTGCCTGGTGGTTAAATCAAGCAATCACTTTCGGGCATTTTTTGATCCAATCGCCGGGCGCAGCGAATATGTGACCTCGCCCGGAGCCATTGACTTTAATTTTTCGCACTTGCCTTACCGCCATTTCAACGGCTTTGCGATGGATAAGAAGGCCCATTTCACGTGCTAACGGCGCCTTACATTTTGTTCCTTGGCGACGTTGTGGAGCCTGGCTTTGCTAAAACCGCATATGGGTTGCTACAGTGGCGGCGTGAGGCGTGTCAGAGCCAGATTACTTTGCCGGGCTGCCAGGTCGACCTTGGACTGCGCACGATTTTACCAGAACAGGCCGCGCAACACGGCGCGACCCTTATCTTAGGCGTGGCCGGCCGCGGCGGCAAAATTCCAACAGCGTGGCTGCCCGCATTGATTGCTGTTGCCAAGCAAGGTGTTGATATCGCTTCTGGTGGGCACACCCGGCTGCGAAGCTTTCCCGAGCTCATTGAGGCTGCGCAAAGCGGCGGCGCGCGGTTATTGGATTTGCGCGACCCACCCGCCACTCTCCCGATTGCAACTGGGATAAAACGTACTGGCAAGCGGCTGCTGACCGTGGGCACGGACTGCGCGGTTGGCAAAAAGTACAGCGCGCTCGCGTTAGCGCAGGAGATGACGGATCGCGGTATGAATACGACCTTCCGCGCCACGGGGCAGACCGGCATTATGATTGCCGGAAGCGGCATCCCGATTGATGCTGTCGTGTCCGACTTTACCGCCGGCGCGGCAGAAACGCTGTCGCCAAGCGCAGCTGCGGATCATTGGGACGTGATTGAAGGGCAAGGCTCATTGTTTCACCCAAGCTATGCGGGTGTCTGCTTGGGCCTACTGCACGGGTCACAGCCTGATGCCTTCGTTCTGTGCCACGACGCTGGGCGTGCGCAAATGCTCGGGTTATCCGGGTTTCCCGTGCCTGATGTGCGAGTGGCTATAGACGCCAATCTCTCCATGGCGCGGCTGACCAATCCTCGGGTGCAGTGTATTGGCGTGAGCGCCAACACGTCCGCCATGAGCAATCCCGAAGCGCGCGCGGCGCTAGATGGTTTGGCGAGGCGCACTGGCCTGCCCTGTACTGACCCGCTGCGATACGGCGTTTCAGCACTTGTTGATGCTGTTGAGGCATTATGACATGGCGCGTCACGTAGACCTGGCATTGGAGACCTGGCAGCTTAAGCGACCCTTCAGCATTACCGGCAAGACCATGACGCACGTCGAGCTGCTCATCGCAACGATTGAAGAGGACGGCCATTGCGGGCGCGGCGAAGCGGCGGGCATTTTCTATCTGGGCGAAACGGGTGAGAGCATGGCGGCCCAGGCCAAAGGCGTGGCGCAGGCAATCGAAAGCGGGGCGACACGGCAGGACTTGGTTGCACTGCTACCCAATGGCGGAGCACGCAATGCGCTCGATTGTGCGCTATGGGACCTTGATGCAAAACACCAGGGCAAGAGTATTTGGAACAGCCTCGGCTTGGTGCCTAATACGAAACACACGGTGATGACCATCGGCATTGACACGCCTGAGCGAATGGCAAAGTTTGCAGCGTCATATGAAAACCACCCGGTTTTGAAGATTAAGCTCGATGGTCATGCGCCTTTGGCCCGTCTGTCAGCTGTTCGCACAGCGCGTCCAGACGCCGCGCTAATTGTCGATGCAAACCAAGGCTTTGACGCAGTGCAGTTACAGGACCTTATTCAGCCGTTCGCCGAGCTCAACATCGCCATGCTGGAACAACCCTTACCGCGCGGCGCCGACGACGCGTTGCTGGAGCTTGATTGCCCATTTCCGCTGTGCGCTGACGAAAGCTGCCTTGACCTTGACGCGCTAGAGATAGCTGCGCAGCGGTATCAAATGATCAATATCAAGCTGGACAAAACCGGCGGATTGACACATGCGCTTGCCCTGACACACGCCGCCAAAGCGAAAGGCCTGGGGCTGATGGTAGGCAACATGCACGGCACGTCACTTGCCATGGCGCCAGCCTTTATCATTGCTCAATATAGTGATTTCGTTGATTTAGATGGGCCGCTGCTGCTTAAACAGGACCGCAGTGCAACGCTGGACTATGCCGGATCCAAGATCACCTGGCCAGACACCGCAGGATTTTGGGGTATGCCGCAATGACCGCGCGCTATGATACGATCATTATAGGCGGCGGCCTGGCTGGCGTGACCAGCGCATACACGCTTGCCAAAGCCGGCCAATCTGTTTTGCTTTTGGAAGCAAAGGACGGGCTCGCCCAAGGCGCAAGCTACGCCAATGGCGGGATGGTTACGCCATCCATGCCAGATCCGTGGAATGGGCCAGGTGTAGGAAAGCACCTCTTCCAATCTTTGTTTGACCCCACTTCGCCGATGAAACTACGGCCCAAAGCAATCCCAGGGCTAACCCGCTGGGGCCTTGCTTTTTTGCGTAATTCGATGCCGGCGCGACATCGCCATGCTATCGAAGCAAATTATGCCCTCGCCGACTACTCAGCGCAGCTGACACATACTCTGGCGCAAGAGATGCTCTCCGATGCGCCGATCTACGATAGCGGTGTGCTGAAAGTGTTTGAAGATGAAGTGAGCTTTCAAAGCCAACTTGCAAATGCCAAGCTGTTGGGAAGCCGCGGCCTAAAGTACCATGTTTTATCACCGCAAGAGGTTGTTGAGCGTGAACCCGTTTTAGGCGGCGCGCAGACAAATCTGCGGCACGGTATCTATTATTCATCTGATTTGTCGGGCGATGCGCATCTTTTTACCAATGCACTTGGGCAAAGAGCAACTGACCTGAGTGTTGAAATTTGCCGCCAAAGCCCTGTCATGTCATTTGTTATACAGCACGGCCGCGTCGTTGGCGTGAAAACTGCTCATCAGCAGTATCTTGCTGATCACATTGTACTTGCCGCGGGCGCGCATACACCTGCCTTGGCGCGTAAGGCGGGCCTATATTTTCCGATTAAACCTGCCAAAGGCTATTCCGTAACCCTCGCCATGCATGGGTGGAACCAGCGCCCAACTATCCCGATTGTGGATGACGCGATGCATGCGGCGGTAACGCCTTTAGGGGATTATTTGCGCGTTGTCGGCACGGCTGAGTTTACCGGTTTTGACCCTAAGATCTCACAAGACCGGATTGACAATCTGCTTGCCTTATTCAAACGCCTGTATCCCGACCTTGAACGCTCTGCGGATACCACAAGCGCCAGCAGCTGGGCGGGATTTCGGCCAATGAGCGCTGATGGAATACCTTTTATTGGGCGCACGAAACGCAGCGGACTATGGGTCAACGCTGGCCATGGGCATTTGGGCTGGACCATGGCGATGGGTTCGGCCGCATTGCTGACTGACGCGGTGTTGGGCAAAACGCCGGCGATTGACATGGCACCATACGCGCCGGTGCGATAAGGTAAGACATCGTGCCAAACCTGCTGTTTTTAAACGCCAAAGAGGTCCGCGCAGATCTCAGCATGGAGATGTGTATGAACGCTATGGCGCAGGCTGCGCGAGCGCTCTACACGGGGCACGTGGGAGCGCCATTGCGCAGCTTTACACCACTTGCCGGTGAGCGCGGCGTTCTTGCTATGATGCCTGCAGCAGCTGCAGACCCTCCCGTATTTGGCATAAAGACCTTAAGCCTCCTACCCGCCAATCCGGCGGAAGGCCGGCCCGCCATCCAGGGTCTCATCGCATTGTTTAACCATCATACTGGCGCACCATGTGCGATCATAGATGGAGCCAGTGTGACCGCCATTCGAACCGCGGCGGCATCAGGGTTGGCAACGCGAACGTTGGCAAAAAAAGGCGCCCGCACACACGGTATTTTGGGGACCGGCGTACAATCACTCAGCCATGCTGAAGCAGTTTTAACTGCCTGCCCGCAGCTGCAGGAAACCCGGATCTGGGGACGAGACTTTAACAAAGCAAAAGCCGCCGCAAACCGCTTGCAAGAGGCGCTGAAAAGCCCTGTGGTCGCAGTGGAAGACCGCGCTAATGCAACGCGGTGTGATGTTGTTTCGGCCGTAACAGCCAGTCCAACGCCGCTTATTGAGCATAGCAACGTTTGCCCTGGCGCACATATAAACTTGGTTGGTTCACATACCCCCAACAAACGCGAAGCGTGTTCGCAAACCATGGCCCAGGCTCGGCTTTATGTGGATGGGCGTGAAGCGGCCCTTAGCGAGGCCGGCGACATCGTTATCCCACTTGCTGAGGGTGTTATAAACCACGACCATATTATTGCGGAATTGGGTGCGGTGCTGTCTGGTGAAGCCCAAGGGCGTACTACGCCGGACGACATCACCGTCTATAAATCACTCGGCAATGCGGCCCAGGACTTGTTTGCAGCTTGGACGCTTTATTGTCATGCAAAGCAGGCCGGCACCGGCCAGCAGCTCGCCATGTGACAAGCACATGGCATTACAACGATTTGCCGAATATGCTATTGACAACCACTGCGCTGCCAAATCCTGCTTTTTTTATCTTTTAGCCGCTTTGCGTTCGATACGGGCATCGCGTCTTTGTCTTTAGGCCGGCAGCAAAGTCATGACGTGGCCATGCTTAGCAGGTCAAGCACCGACCTCAGACGTCATTCATGTACTTCGATTATCCAGCGGCTTGCATCGTTTCAGAACGCCGATAGAGCCGATTGCTCATCGCCAGCAGGTCAGGCTTCGCTCGTGCATCTTGGGAAAAAACAAACACCAATTGGCCAGCCGGTTGAGGCGAGTCTC
>JBCCLR010000192.1:0-7403 GCA_039026755.1 Pseudomonadota bacterium
CTGCACTTCCAGCCGGTAGCCTTTGCGCGTGCCGGCATTGGCAAGAGAGCGCTCATCCACGAAGCAGGTGACGTCATAGCCACCTGTTTCTGCATGATATTTGACCCAGTTTCCCGCAACCGGACGGTTGACAATGCTGACCTTTTCCTCTTCCAGGCCGAACAGGATCGCATCGCCAATCACATAGCCGTCGTCGTTGCAAACAACAAACTGCTTTGCCTTGTCCCGGCCAAATGTCTTGAAAGAATTGATCGCCAGATCGCCCAGCAGGCGTTTAACGTCAGGTCCTTCAAAATAATGATCTGTCATATGATAGGACTGATCGAACAACACAGCGGTCTTGCGCCATGCTTCTTGTTCGTCGCGCCAGTTGGAAAACTCCGCTTTGATGGGAAACTGATACGGCCCTTGCGGTGCGTTGCGCATCATATCCACAGCATTGGCGCTTGATTGCAATTTTTCTTCTAAAGACTGTCCCGTCATGATGTCACTTTTGACCTCTCAATGCCTGTGCTGAACACTTCAACACCTGATCCATCGTCTTACTTGTATTTACAAGTGATTTGACGTGAGGTCAACGCGGCAATAGCGGCTGCGAAAAAATTGGGGGTCTCAGAGGATTTACGGAGAATAGCGGCTGCCAAGACTAAAGTCTGCGCCGGCGTAGGTAAATCGGGTAAGCGTGACGATCTCACCCTTCACTCGATTGCGTCGCTCGAGAAAGAGACACGGTTCGCCCGCATCAATTTCAAGCCACTGCTGATACTGCTTACTGGGGATGACGGCATGCAGAACCGTTTCTACTTCGCCCAGCGCCGTGTACCGCTGGAAATAGCTGTATATGCTTTCTTTTTCGAAATTTTGCTCGAGGAAATTGGTAAAGATATCACACCGCGCATAGCGTTCCTCGATGGCCAGCGGCGCCTGATCCGCCCGCTGCAACAAGACGGCATGAAAACTTGGTGTATCAATCGGTAGCTCCATAAGCGTGCGCACGCGTTCATCGGGAACGACGCGGCGCTGCACAAGCACGTCAGTTTCAGGTTTCGCGCCGCGCATGCGCGCTTCCTCGGCCAAATCACGCACTTCAAATAATGAAAAGTGTTGCGGCCGATCTGCGACAAAAGTGCCAGCGCCCTGCAGCCGTTTAAGATATCCCTCCGATACCAAATCGCGGATCGCCCGCTGCACGGTTAGGCGCGAAACCTCAAAGCGCGCCGCCAATTCATTTTCAGATTCAGTTTTATCTTGCGGCCCAATCTCGCCGCTGTTGATTTGCTTGAGAATATGGTTTTTGATGATCTGGTAGCGGGGCAATGAACGGACGTTGGCGCCGCGCTTACCGTAACTCTTTGTATCTGCCGCCATGCCCTGGCCTCTTGCCGCGCCGTCGTTGGGGCAGCTATATCGGGTTTTGCTTAAAAACAAAAGAATGCCCAGGCAGCGCGGAGCGCCAGGTGCCTATTTTCACGGTTTCCTGTTGCGACTGTATGCGCACAGCGCGCGTTGCCGCATTTTATTGTGCAACAAAACGAAGCACGCGTCTTCACGCGCTCTAGCTTGACATTACAACTTGCCTAGAGGACATGTTGTGCACCACCGGAAGACCGAATAGGACCGCCATCATGACCTTTGAAATGCCGCAATATGTGATAGATCGCGTGATCAGTAAACGCGGGCGGCTGCATGTGTTTGAAGAGCTTGACCCAAAAACCACGGCCTTTGCCGTCATCGACATGCAAAATGCATTCGTAAAAGGCAAGGTAAAAGCCGAAACTACACTTGCAATTATTCCAACGATTAACCGATTAGCCAGCGATATCCGCGCTATGGGCGGCACGGTTGCCTGGGTACAGCTGCAGGCCGGCGACAAAGACGGCAATTCCATTGCGCAGCTGTATCACGATTACTTCTTCTCCCCAACGGGTGCGCAGGCACACAAAACGCAGCTCACGCCGGGCGATTGGGGCTATGAAGTCTGCGAAGAACTCGATATCCAAGACGGCGACATCAGAGCATGGAAATCGCGCCATAGCGCTTTCGTGCCAGACCATGGAAACTTACATGAATTGCTGCAAGATAAAGACATTGATACTTTGCTCATCGGCGGCACCGTTACCAACTTTTGCTGCGAAACCACCGGCCGGGATGCCATGATGCTCGATTATAAGGCCGTGATGGTCTCAGACTGCTGCGCCGCGCGCTTCCCGGAAGATCATTCAGCTGGCCTCACGACGTTTTTCCAAAGTTTCGGAGATGTCTACACGGCCGACGAAGTCACGGCGGTACTGCGCAGCTAACCTAAGAACGGATCAATGAACGATTATGTGGACAAGAGCGGACTGGCCGTTGCGCAGCCGCTTGCAGAATTTATCGATGAGTGTGCCTTGCCGGGTAGCGGCATCAGCGCGCAAGATTTTTGGCCCGCCTTGCGCACATTTCTGCAAACGTTTGCAGCGGAAAACGCGGCGTTGCTGGAGACCCGCCAGGCCTTACAAAGGCGCTTGGATGCATGGCACACCGAGCACCCCGGAAAACCCGACCGAGGCCTTTACAAAGCGTTTTTAGAAGAGATCAGCTACCTGCTCCCTGAAGGTCCGGATTTCTCCGTGACCACAGAGAATGTAGACCCGGAAATCGCGCATATCGCCGGCCCGCAGCTGGTCGTTCCCGTGGATAACCCGCGCTATGCGCTCAATGCGGCGAACGCGCGATGGGGCAGTCTCTATGATGCTCTTTATGGCACAGACGCGATCCCAGGCGAAATCCCCAATGGCGCTTATGACCCCAAACGCGGCGCGCAGGTGATTGCATTTGGCCGCGCGTTCTTAGATGAGACCTTCCCGCTCACCCGCGGCAGTCACGCAGATGCAGTAGAGTACGCAGCAAGTGACGACGGCTTGCAGGTAAGCCTTAAAAGCCGCGATATTGTGCACTTGGCTAAGCCGGCGGCCTTTGCCGGATACTGCGATGGCGCCATCTTATTGCGCCACAACCGGCTGTATGTGGAGCTGGTGATTGATCCGAAACATCCTATTGGCAGCAGCGATGCCGCGGGCCTTGCCGACATCGTGCTCGAAGCCGCCGTGACCACGATCATGGATTGCGAAGATAGCGTTGCGGCTGTGGATGCTGCCGATAAAGTGCGCGTTTATCGCACATGGCTTGGCCTGATGCGCGGCGATCTGACTGCAACTTTCGAAAAAAGCGGACGCAGCGTGACGCGCGCGCTGCACCCAGACCGGCACTACAAAGCGCCAGATGGCAGTGACATAACGCTGCCGGGGCGCAGCGTGATGCTGGTGCGCAACGTAGGCCATTTGATGCTGTCAGATGCCGTGCTGCTGGATGGCGCGCCGGTGCCAGAGGGCTTGCTGGATTGCATCATCACCAGTTTATGTGCGCTGCACGACCTGCAAAAAACGGACGGCCTGCGCAACAGCAAAACCGGCTCGGTCTATATCGTCAAACCAAAGATGCATGGGCCCGACGAAGTGGCTTTTGCCTGCCGCGTCATGGACCATGTTGAGGACTGTTTAGGCCTCGCGCGTCATACGCTAAAAATTGGTATCATGGATGAAGAACGGCGCACGACCGTCAACTTAAAAGCGTGCATCCGTGCCGCGAGAGACCGGGTCATCTTCATCAATACCGGCTTTCTCGACCGCACTGGCGATGAAATCCATACCAGCATGGCGGCCGGCCCGATGCTGGCCAAGAGCGATATTAAAAATGCCGCCTGGCTTGCGGCCTACGAAGCGTGGAATGTCGACATCGGCATTGCTTGCGGGCTGCCAGGCCGGGCGCAAATTGGCAAGGGCATGTGGGCCATGCCGGATAAGATGGCAGACATGTTGGCGCAGAAAATAAGTCATCCGCAGGCCGGCGCTAACTGCGCCTGGGCGCCCTCACCCACTGCAGCGACACTGCATGCGCTGCATTATCACAAGGTCGACGTGGCAGCCCGCCAAGCAGCGCTTAAAACCCGTCCACGCGCGGCCCTCGACGATATTTTAACAATACCACTCGCACAGGGCGTGAATTGGCAAAATGAGACCATAACGGCCGAGCTTGAAAATAATGCGCAGGGCATTTTGGGCTATGTGGTGCGCTGGGTTGATCAGGGCGTTGGCTGCTCCAAGGTGCCTGATATCCATGACGTTGGCTTGATGGAAGACCGCGCCACCTGCCGCATCTCTAGCCAGCATATGGCCAATTGGTTGAAGCACGGCGTTGTCAGCGAAGACCAAGTCGTGGAGGTGATGCAACGCATGGCCAAACGGGTCGATCAGCAAAATGCGCATGATCCTAACTATCGGCCGATGGCCGCTGACTTTGGCTCCTCTATCGCCTTTAAGGCCGCGTGCGCGCTAGTGCTCAAGGGCAGCGCACAACCCTCCGGCTATACTGAACCAATTTTACATGCGCGCCGCGCTGACGCAAAACGCGCTAGTGAAGGCCGCCATGGAGATTGAACATGACCCTAAGCCTTGATTTGGCCAACCAACTGATCGGCAGCGCGCTTAAAAAGGCCCGTACCGATGGCATGAAGCCACTTGGCGTTTCGGTGCTGGATGCAGGCGGCCACCTCATCGCTTTTCAGCGCGAAGATGGTGCCAGCTTCTTGCGCCTTGGCATCTCGCAAGCAAAAGCCTGGACGGCGCTCGCTTTGCAAATGCCGTCACGCAGCTATGCGGAGATGGCAAATGATAGGCCGAATTTTGCGGGGAGCTTGAACGGTATTTCCGACGGCAAAATGGCAGCTTCAGCCGGTGGTCTTTTGATTGAACAGGAAGGGATTGTGATCGGCGCAATCGGCGTCAGCGGTGACGTCCCTGACAATGATGAAATTGCCGCGCAGGCCGGGCTGCAAGCCGGCGGATTTTGAAGCGTTAATCGACGGCGCTTGGTGGATCAATAAACGGCGCGAGGCTGGTCATCAGGTGGTATACCATGCTGGCGGGCACAACTGTTGAGACGGTGGTTTGGGATGCATCAAGCTGGTCAATCCAGCCGGCTCGCGGCCCTTGCGAGAGGTATTTGTTCCAAATGCCGTCGCACATCTGCTGCACCGCCAGGCGATCGAGCCCAAGGGTCACATGGGCCCGCAAACGCTCAAGCTGCGGCCATAGTCTATATGACACCCCCGGCGCGTCCATAACGTCGCAAACAAGACCGCTGACGACGCCGTGTGTATCAGCAAAGTGTGTGAGCCGGCGCAGCCAACTGGCGCAATCGCGCCCCGTCAGCCTCTGGACCTCGGTCATGAGAAATGCCCATTCATAGCAATGCCCCGGCTCAATCACTTGCTGCGGCGTGCGCGACCAATCGGTATTAAAGGTCTCCATGAGGCAATCGTGTTCCGGCGCAAACATATGGCCTTCAAACAACGCCGCAATTGCGCCGATACGCTGTAAAGAAGATTGCGCAGCAGTGACTTCATAGTGGCGCAAACTGGCCTCAAGTAAATGCATGTGCGGGTTTGCCAGTTTGCCTGCGTCTTGTTTGGTCTGTGTATCTGCCCAGCCGCCATGCGCGGGGTCGGCAAAGAGCGTATCTATCGTTGCAAAGGCTTCGTCAGCAAGCGCCGTACCGCGCACGTCCCCCAGTGCGGCAAGTTCCGCGCCGGCCAATGCGACAAACGCATGATCATAAAGATCGCGGCACGTGTCCGCAGCTTTGCCATCCCCGCCCATGACGTGGCTCCAGCCACCTTGCGGTGCACGTGCGGGACCGTCTAAATACCCGTAGAGGCGCTCGATAAGCGCACTGGCCACGCCGCCGGGATCCCAGCCAAACCCCTTGGCGCGGGCGAACGCGTAAAGTTGGCGGGGCGCCACCCTGCCTCGCCGCAGCGCACCAGGCATCGGCTGACCCTGCAAATCCAGGCACTCCACAGCGCCTCCGCTGGCAGGGTCTATGGCATGGCGGGCCCAGTGCGGCAGCACATCTCGCCATAGATAATGTGCCAGCAACGCCCGCTGCTCGGGCCGCAGGCATGACTGCGGCCAGGCGGTAATCGCTTCCACGGCCGGCTTTATATCCGCAGCGTCTTGCAGGCGCGTCACGAGAACTGACTGAGGCGTCGCAACAACTGCAACATCGTTAAGACCATGCACTGCCACGGACGGCCCTGAGGACTGCACCAAACCGCGCTGCATGCCCGGCGCTGCAACAGGACCGGTCGTTACGACCTCGCTTGCGCTCGCACGTGCGCGCAGCGCATGAACAGCGCGATAATCGCCCACATCGCTCCATTGCATTGCCACGGGAACAACCGCGATGTTGCTCGATTTCTCCATGACTGCATAGTCAATGGACTCCGCCCGTGTTGCTAAAAACGCACTTCTATCTAAGGTGCCGTCCGGGCGATATGCACTGCGCACGCTTGCTAGAATATCTGGCGCATGACGCTCGAATGCGGCGAGCATATCCCTTGCTTTGAATAAAAACATGCCAGCGTTCCAGTAGTAGCGCCCCGTGGCGATGTAGTCTTCGGCAGTTTTTTGGTCAGGTTTTTCGACAAATTGCTGCACCCGCAGGGCTGGTTCAGCCAGGCCATCGCTTTCGCCCGCCTCGATATAACCGTATCCGGTCGCGGGGAAATCGGGCGTGATGCCAAATGTAACGATGTTCCCTGCGGCAGCAGCGCCAATGGCCTGACGCACGGCAGCGTGAAACGCGGGAACGTCTCCGATATGGTGGTCTGCTGGCAAGATCAAGAGGAGTTCATCCGGCGAAGCGCGCAGCGCCGCGATCGCAATCGCAGGCGCGGAATTGCGACCCACAGGCTCAAATACAGTGTCTTCAGCAGGCAAGCATTGATTGAGCGCGCCGCGGTGACGCGCAGATCCGATGGCCCAAGGTTCTGCAAACAGATCCGTATCATTCAGCCGAGCAAAGGTCTCCTCGAGCATCGACTTGTCGCTGATAATCGGCAGGAATTGCTTTGGTAATTGGCTGGTCGACAAGGGCCATAGACGCGTTCCGCCGCCGCCGCATATTACAACTGGCCGAACCTGCACCATCTGCTGCCCCGTCGTGTTAAGCGTATCGCACTCGCTTAGCGCGGCTGCGATTTAAACTTTGTAAAAGCAAGCGCTGAAAACCACATTTGCATCCCTGCAGTCAAATGAACATTTCCAGCCGCGCGCCGTGCGCTTTAAAGTGCATGACGCAAGCGGACACGCTGTTTTCGATGATAGGGTCCGGGGCTTGTCCCTATCCGGATCATTCAAGTAAGGGGCTTTGGTCTCGGAGGCCCTCGGCCAAAGACCCATTGACGCTAGGGTTTTGGTAGGGATTTTACCTTTTGTGCAAGCTCGGATTGTGGCCCTAACAGCGGTTGCAGTGCAGAGGCTGCGGCGATGAAATTTTCAGAGGCAGACCCTATTTCCAGCAAG
>JBCCLR010000193.1:0-7389 GCA_039026755.1 Pseudomonadota bacterium
AAGCTGGAGTTTGTGCTGCGTGATGCTATTGGCCGAGACTGGCAATGCGGCACTTTGCAGGTCGATATGAACCTGCCAGAAGCGTTTGACATTGGCTACATTGCCGAAGATGGCGAACGCCATCGCCCGGTACTGCTGCACCGTGCGCTGTTTGGCTCACTAGAACGCTTCACCGGCATTTTAATTGAGCATTATGCCGGGAAGGTTCCGCTTTGGCTTGCCCCGGTCCAAGCGGTTGTCGCGACCATTGTTTCCGATGCCAATGACTTCGCCGAGGAAACTGCCGCGCAGCTTCGGGCCGCAGGCCTGCGCGTCGAAACCGATCTGCGTAATGAGAAAATCAATTACAAGATCCGCGAGCACAGCCTTACCAAAGTGCCGAATATTCTGGTCATTGGCAAACGCGAAGCCGAAGAGGGCAAAGTCACTTTGCGTCAACTCGGCATTAAGGAACAGTCGACCTTGCCACTAGAAGAGGCTGTGCAACAACTGGCAGATGCAGCGCAGCGACCGCAATAAGGGGTAAAAACCTCTGCGAATATGGTAATTTTTGCTGGTTTCGGATTGGAATTTACGATTCAGGTGGGACAGTGCTTGGATGAATCGCGATTCAGCCTTATATAGGCAACCGCGAAAGCCGGAGCGGGTGCCGGTGCAACTGATGGAGAGACGCACATAAACAAGGGTAATTCAGGCGCAAGCCACGGACCACGGGCCAATGAGATGATTTTGGCGCGCGAAGTCCGACTGATTGGTGCAGATGGAGAAAATATCGGCGTTACAAAAACCGAAGACGCGCGTGCGCAGGCGAAGGATGCTGGGCTTGACCTTGTTGAAGTATCGCCCAACGCCGAGCCGCCAGTGTGTAAGATACTTGACTACGGCAAGTTTAAATACGAAGCGCAGAAAAAAGCCAATCAAAACCGCAAAAAACAAAAGACCCAGGACATCAAAGAAATCAAGATGCGTCCGGGCATTGATACCCATGATTATGATGTGAAAATGCGCTCCATCCAGCGCTTTATTGGCGATGGCGATAAGGTCAAAATCACGCTTCGCTTCCGAGGCCGCGAAATGGCCCACCAAGAGCTGGGCATGGACGTGCTTAAGCGGGTGCAAGATGATGTCGATGAGGTCGCCAAAGTTGAAGCCATGCCAAAAATGGAAGGCCGCCAAATGATTATGGTGATCGCGCCGCGTTAGAGGCGAGGTCTTACCAATCTATTTGGTGATTTACGCTACTCCAAAGGCTCCACGGTCACCCCGGCCTCCCGCAGCATATCAATCAAGTTCCCCGGGCCCAGCAAGTGGGCGGCGCCGACGGCGATGAGTTCGCGCTCTGGAGTAGCGAGATAGTTGAGCACAGGCGTGACCCACGCGGCATTGCGCTCGACAAGGACCGCTGCATGCACGTCCGGGTGGAACTGTTCGGGTGCCATCAGGATGGTTGTTAGGTCTTCTAGATTTCCTGTTTGCCAAGCGTCATAGAGGCCAGCGATCGCATCGCCGCCGGCTTCGACCTGGGCCAGGGTGGCGCGCAGCATTTCCATTTGAATCGATGGCGGCATCGCGGCGAGCTTTGTCAATCCCGCAATGGGGCCTTCAAGCGCGCCGATGGAGCGGCCAGTGTTTCTAAAGCGGCTGCGCAGCCATTGTTCAGCACCCGCTTGCGCGGTGTAGCCGTTTTGCGATGCATAGGCGATTGATATGTTAAGCGCGGCAAACCAGGGCTGCATTCGGTCAAAGGCTTGCGCTGGAACTGGGAGCTGCATTTCCGCAGCGCGCAGGCGTGCTAAGTCAGCCCGGTCAAGCATATTGGGTAAAAATTGCGCGCTGTCGGTCACAAACCCATTGGCGACGGAAAACTGCTGGATTTGGGCTGCGTTACTGGAGTCAAGCAGCGCCTCAAGCACCAAAACCTCGGCATTCGTCACCGCGCTTTTAAGCGCAACGCTTTGCCAAGCATCGGTTTGCGGAAGCAGGTGTATGGTGCCCATCAGGACCGCTTCGCCGCCCTGTGCACTGCGCAGCGACCAGAGGGCAACATCAGCGCTGGCACGTGGCACGCTGGACAAGGTCAGTGTGCACAGCAGTATTGCGCTTAACCGCTGCTTGAAACTGTGTCTGCGCATTGTGATGTATCGCCTCAGGTTTGCTTTACGATGAGCCTGCATCGGAGCAGGTCTGTTGCCGTGGTCGCATAAGCGTGCCGCTATCGGTATTAACGTTTGCTGAATTGTTTTCACACGCTTGTGATTTGTTTGTACACATCACATAGCGTACCACCAGCGCCATGTTTCGTAGATTGACCCCGTGGCTGTGCTGTGTCGGCAGCTTTGTAATGTTCGCGAGCGCGATGGCCGATGCAGCAGCCGATGAACCGGTGGTGGTCGAGCTTTTCACCAGTCAGGGCGATTCATCTTGTCCAGCCGCCGATGCGGTGCTCGCCGGGCTTGCAGAGCAAGATAACGTTATTGCGCTGACCTGGTCGGTGAGCATTTGGGATTATGCTGGCTGGCGCGATACACTGGCAATACCGCTCAGTAATACGCGCCATAGCCAATATAATGCGCGCGCTGGCAGCGCCATGGTCTATACACCGCAGGTCTTTATTGATGGACAAAATGCCCATGTGGGCAGTCACAAAACGGAGATTGAAGCCGGTATAGCCCAGCAGCGCAGCGATGCCAGCATGCAACTCGATATCGCGTTCAGTGATCTTGAGCCAGGCTGGGTTAACGTGCGCTTAAGCGCGCCATTGCCCGCCAATGCGCAGGCGCATGTGGTGTTTTATGATGATGTTCACGACGTCGACGTGAGCGCTGGAGAAAACAGCGGGCGCACGCTGAGATATACCAACGTCGTGCGCGGTTCGAGGGTGCTGGATGCAGATGAACAGAAGGCGGCTTTTCGTGTCGATTTATCCAGCATGTTCGCGCAAAACTGCGATGCTTTTGCCATCTTGGTACAAGATAATTCCTCAGGCAAAATTATTGGCGCAGCAACGCGGCGACTTAGATTAAAATCAAGCTAAAAGACGCTTGCTTTAACCCCCCATTAGCGACATTTTCTTACCTATCCGGTCAGAACTTGTTTCGCTTTTGAAGGGATCACACCCATGCAGAAATTCATTCTTCCGGTAATACTTAGCGTTTTTACTTTATCCAATACGGCGCATGCCGAGCTTGAGCGCCGCGGCCCATCTTTGACCGCGAAGGTTGGAACCAGTGGCCTTGGCGCGGAAGTCACTTACGGTCTAAATGAGTTGGTTCGGATACGTGCTGGCGCCTATGGCTTTGCTGCCGGTGTAGACACATCCACGGATGATTTTGATTACGATCTTGATTTGCGGCTGCTCAGCGGCGGCGGCTATGTCGACCTGCATCCGTTTAAAGGGCGTTTCCGGTTCACCGGCGGCTTTGTGTATAATGGTAACCGGCTCGATGCGACGGGCACCGTCAATGGCGAATTCGTGTCTGGTAACAATACCTTTACTGCAGCGGAAATTGGTGAACTTGAAGGCCGCATCGATTTTAATGATTTTGCACCCTATGCCGGTATTGGCTGGGGCAGTCCTTTTAAGAAGGGCAGTAACTGGGCCTTTGAAGCTGACATTGGGGTAATATTCCAAGGCGCGCCCGAGGTTTCTTTGCAGTCTGTCGGCGGGTCGCGCTCAAATGACCAACTGCTGATTGATGCGGTACAAGGCGAAGAAGACGAGCTGCAAGATGAACTCGATTTCTTTCAGTACTATCCGATTATTTCGGTCGGCGTCGCATACACCTTCTAACGGCAAGTGGTGGCCCTTAAGGTGCATCAGCCGCGGCAGCCATCAGGTCCTGCCGCGGTTTCAGCAATGTCTGTTTTCGATATTCGCTCAGTTCAAATGCCCATTGCGCCCAATTGAAGTCCTTGGGCGCGCTTGGCATTAGGCCCTCGCTTGGCTCGGCGCGTAGCCAAAAGCGCTCGCCGGCAGTTGCTACCGTATAGGTCATGACGCCACTTTCCGTGGCAAACACCGCTGTCTCGGCAGCTGTCCATTCAATGTCTGATGCCAGTTTTACATCTTCAAAGTCTAAATACTCAGCGCCCGCTAATACGCTATTGAGCACGCCATCATAGGCCAACGTCTCATCAGGAGTCTTGCCGTCCAAAGTTGGGCCATCTGCGCCGGTTGTCACGCTATAGGGCGCCTCTCCACCGCTTATGGTGACCTTAACCACAGTCTCTTTGCGCACGGTGGGAACACGCAAGTCCGTCCATGCCTTTCGGCCAAGCGGCGGTGATGTAATGGACGTGGCGCGGTAGCTTTGGCTGTCATCACCGCGGCGAATGAACCGATCAGATTGATTGGTTGCCTTGCCAATCAGCAGATTAAAATCCGCGCCGATCTGTACTTTGGTCGCATCGCCTGTAAGGTCTAAAGCGGAATGAAATTTAGGATTGTCTGTTTTCGCCTCCACCAGCTCAATATTTGCTAAACCAAGCAGGCTTTCGCGCACCTTCGCTTGTTTCACCGGCAATTCTGGCAGGTCGGCAAATTGCCAGCGACCATCCACGCGCATGAGCTTGAGCGTCCGCTGCGCATCTGAAAACTCTATGCTCTCAATAGTGTTGATCTGCGCGGCGAGGCCAGGCAAAGCCAATCCTAGCTTGGCGTCAGCAGTGGATTGTCGGCCTTCCGGGCGCAGCAACGCTGCCATCGCAAGGGCAAGGAATGCAAATATACCAAGACTGAGCGCGACCGTCCGGCTCATTTCGCGCGCCGCCGTTTAACGCCTGCATAAAGGCCAGCAGCAAGCAGCAGCAACGCCGGCACGCCAAGAATATTCATCCAGGTTATAAACGCCTTGAGCCGATCAATATCAACATTAAGGCTGCGCTGCACACCGCGCAATTGTTTGCGCGTTTCCACCAGTTTTGTGCGGAAGCTATCGATCTCGCTCAGCTGCTCATCGCTGATAAAAGCATCGCCTTCCGGCGCTTCTGATTGTAATTGGGCAAGCCGTGTTTCTGTGGCGGCAAGCTCATTTTGCAGGATTTGCTGCTGTGCGGCGAAGTCGCGCTCCGCCCGGCTGCGCATCTGATTAATCACTCGAAAGGGCCGCGCCGACGTGCCGCGACTGCGCAGTGAAATAAGCGCGTCAGATCCAGCCATGTTTTCTGCTGCGTTGAGCACGAAACGGCCATTGTCAGCCGTGGGTACAATCAGGCGTTGGCCTAAGATGTTCTGCACTTGCGCCCAGAAATTATCCGCCAGCATGTCGGTGTCGGCTATAAGAATGACATTGATTGGCGTTGTTGACTTTGCCAGATGCTTGCCTGCAGCGCTCTCTCCAGGGGCGCCATCGGGAAATGCGGACGCTGCATCGCCCGTAAGGCGCCCGGCCAGCACATAGGTTTCGCCGGTCGGCAGTAGGGTTTGGATAAGCTGATCAGGCTTGGGCGGGCCTTGCACCTCGCTCACATTGGTCACGCCAGCGACGGATGAGGAGGTGATGAGCGGCGTCAGCGACAGGGGGCTAGCCTCGGTGAGGGTAAAGTGCCCACTGGCAGCGATCGATAGAACTTCCAGTTCGCTGGTTACGATATCATTATCATCGATATTGTTGGGGTTGGCGGAAATCCATGCCACGTAGTCAACGATTTGCCTGCCACGGGCGCCAGCACTGCCCAGGTTGACCCGCTGCGCTTGGTCAAGATCAAGTATGACAAGGCTTGGGTCATATGACACACCCCATGCGGCAAACAGCGGCGCGAGGTCAGATGTGGTGTCAATGCCGCCGGGCTGCGGCATGCCAAATTGGCCGCGCTGCTGGGTTGTCGCTGCGACTTCTGAATGCGGATCAACAAAAATGATGGCGTTGCCGCCGCTCAATATAAACTGATCGATGGCGTAGTGCTGGGCCTCGCCAAGCTTTGTCGCATGCGCTAGCATGAGCAGGTCAGTGCCGTCTGGGATGCTGGTAAATTCAGCCTCTAGAGGGGCTATGTCAAAGGCCTGGGCCAGCTGCTCATAAATCACAAACGGCTCGGCACGGCCTTGCGCCATGGCCATCGGCCCGCCGAGCCCAAATTGCAGCGGCAAATCCGTCACCAGTGCAATTTTCGGCAAGGCCCTCTCGCTAGCGAGGCGGCCAATCAGCTGCGTGATGTCATATTCCAGCAAGTTTTCGCGCTGCTGCGCAATGAAGGGGATGACTTCTTGGCCGTCGATCGCATTGGTGCCAACCAGACCAAAATAAATGGTCTCGCCATTTTGACCGCCGGCGCCTTCAAGCCCAAAGCCAACGGCCTCGTCTTCTTGTTCTGAAAAGGCTTCCGGGTCGATCACCTCAACCGATATTGTGCCGCCCGACTGCGCGGCGTATTCATAGAGCAGGTCTTCAACGCGCTGTGCGAACGCCTGCAGCGAGGGAAAGCCGGTTGCCGCACGTTTGGAGAAGAACAGTCGCAGCTTGACCGGGATGTCCAGCGTGTCCACGATTTGCCGCGATCCGTTGGACAGCGAATAAAGCGCATCATCGGTCAGGTCGATCCGCGCACGTGAAAGCAGCGGCGTGTTGATCAGCAGCACCGCCCCGATAAAGGCCGCGAAAATAACGCTCAGCGCAGCAGTGGTTGAAACTTTAGGAGACATCGCTAGCGCACCTTACCAGACTGAATAAGCACGTAGCTGCCCGCTAAAAACGCGGCAATAATGCTGAGAAAATATAGGACGTCACGCAGGTCAAGCACGCCGCGCTGAATTGCGGAGAAGTGCTGCAAAAAGCTTAGATTAGCGAGGGTGGTCACGACCACTTGCGGCGCCCAGCCTTCAAACGCACCAAGCACCAGGGGAAGGCCGCTCATGGTGAGCACGAAACACACAACCGCCCCGCCCACGAACGCTAGGACTTGATTGCGCGTAAGGGCAGACATGAACGAGCCTGCAGCCAAATATCCGCCGAGCATAAGAAAACTGCCCACGTAGCTGGCGAAGATGACCCCGTGATCGGGGTTGCCCAAATAGGTCACCGTGATCCATAGTGGCACGGTGAATGCGAGCGCTAAACCGGCAATGGCCCAGGCGGCGGCGAATTTTGCAGCAACTGCAGCAGCCGGCGAGATGGGCAATGTTAAAAGCAGTTCAAGCGTACCACTGCGGCGCTCTTCAGCCCACAGCCTCATGGCCAGCGCTGGCGCGAGAAACAGATAGAGCCAGGGGTGGAAGGTGAAAAATGGCTGCAAATCCGCCTGCCCGCGCAGAAAGAAGTTACCTACATAAAATGTCTGGCTGTCTCTCAGTGCCAGCTGATGGTTGTAGGATGGATGTATCACAGTCACGAGATGTTGGGAGACATGCAGCACCGTGAGCTGTCAGCCATCGAGTACCTCAAGAAATCTCTG
>JBCCLR010000194.1:0-7346 GCA_039026755.1 Pseudomonadota bacterium
GCTGGCGCCCATTTCCAGGCCTGTGAGGTCAACATCAATCGCATCGGGGATCGCATCGACCGGCGCATTCACTTCAATATTATAGCGCACCACATTCAACACCCCGCCTTGTTTCAGCGCTGGGCTTTCCTCTTCATTGAGGAAGTTCACGGGGACTTCCAGCACGATGGTGTCGCCTTTCGTCAGCCGCAGAAAATCGACATGCAGCGGTACGCTGGTCACTGGGTGAAACTGGACGTCACGCGGGAAGGTACGTGTCTTAGATTTGCCGTCGTTGATTTCACACACTGACGTTAAAAACGTGCCTGTGTTGAGCAGTTTTTCCAGAACGCGCCGTTCTATCTTGATGTTCGATGGTGCTTCCTTGCCGCCATAAACCACAGCGGGCACGAAGCCTTCACGCCGTGCCGCACGAGAGGCTCCCTTGCCTGCCCGTTCCCGCGGCTCGACGTCGATTTTGATGATGTCCGACATTCGATCCTCATGTTTTTAAATAGGGTTGTCATCCATATGCTTGCAACAGAGCGCCTCCAGGGATGCCGCACCGACAAAACATACGCAAGCCGCGCTGAGTAAAGCGTTTGGGCCGAAAATTCAAGTGAAGAAACAGCTAATCAAACAGGCTGGAAACCGACGTTTCATCCGCGACCCGGCGCATCGCTTCGCCAAACAGCGGCGCAATGGTGAGTTGCCGAATTTTCTTAGAAACCCGCACCGCTTCAGTCCCTAAAATGGAGTCTGTAATCACCAGAGAACTAAGCTGCGATGCGCCAACCCGGGCCACCGCACCGCCGGACAGGACGCCGTGCGTCACATAGCCGGAAACTTGGCTCGCACCGGACTGAATAAGCGCGGCAGCGGCATTACACATCGTGCCCGCAGAATCGACGATATCGTCGACCATGATACAGTGTTTATCGGTCACATCGCCAATGATGTTCATCACCTCAGATTCGCCAGCGCGCTCGCGACGTTTGTCAACAATGGCCAGCGGCACATCCAAACGCTTGGCCAGGGCTCTGGCACGCACCACGCCGCCGACATCTGGTGATACCATCACCAGATCATCGCCATTCAATGTTTCTTTCATATCCCGCACCATTACGGGTGCGGCATAGAGGTTATCTGTTGGGATGTCGAAAAAGCCCTGGATTTGACCAGCATGCAAATCCATCGTCAAAACCCGGTTGGCACCGGCAGTGGTGATTAAATTAGCCACCAGCTTCGCAGAGATCGGCGTCCGCGGCCCCGGCTTTCTATCCTGCCGCGCATAGCCAAAATATGGCAGCACAGCGGTAATACGGCGGGCCGATGCACGCCGCAGCGCATCAATGCAAATCAGCAGTTCCATCAAATTATCATTTGCTGGATAGCTAGTTGATTGAATCACAAAAACGTCTTCGCCGCGCACGTTTTCCTGAATTTCAACGAAGATTTCTTCATCGGAGAAACGCCGCACAACGGCAGCACATAGCGGCTCATCTAGATATGCGGCAATGGCTTCGGCCAGCGGCGCATTACTGTTTCCAGCAACAAGTTTCACGGCCGTTCCATCGCCCCCTTTGACGCTTGGATATCATTGCCCCAAGCGTTCATCCACGCTTTTTCCGACGCTTAGCAACCACCTGCCAGCGTGTAAACCAGGTTATCGTGTTTCCGGCCTATGCTCCGTCAAGCGGTCGCCAACTGCAATGAAAGCCGCCCGGCACTCGGAATGGAAGACGCACGGTGGCGATGGGGCCAGATTCAATGTCATGCGAAGAAAAAACATAAAAATCCGACATATTCGCCTCTTTACGCCAGCCAAACACCAGCACATAGCCGTCCTCTGGATCGGCGCCGTCATGGCGCGGCACAAAGACGCCTTCGCCAAACACGGTTTTCTCTTTGGGGGCAAATCTGCTGATGGAGCCATCGGAAATGTCATAGCGGGCATAACAATCAAAGCCATCGGTACGGCCCGATTCGTTTGGTGCAGCGACATTGGTAAAGAGATAGCGATAAGGCCGACCGGTAAGCCGGTCATCAATGCGTGGGAATTGCATATCAAGATCGCCAAGCACGGTTTCTTGAAAGTCGGTTGCTTCACCCGTTGTGCCCATGCTCCAGCGCGTTAACAACTGGCGACTGTCCATAACAGGCGGGTCGGACCCATCGGCACTCGGCATCAGCGGCGCACGCTTGGTGCCGCCCACCTCCACATGCAGTTTGCCGTCGGCCTCATAAGCATTTGCGCAATGGAACATGAAGGTGGGATCAACCTCTATCCACTTCATGTCGTCAGCAGTGCCATAGCGCGGCATGACCCCAAAGGCCGCCGCTTTGGTGTCATCCCACGCGGTCATGGGTTTTCCAGTCATCGCGCGCTGTAGATCCATGGTGAGCGGCAGACATGGAAAAATCACGTAATTTTCAGTCAAAAAGAAGTCATGCATCATGGATGCGTAAGGCTGCTCAAGCCATTCAGTTTTGGTAACCTTGTGAGTTTTATCAACAATGTTATAGCGCACCGCAGTGGATGCTGGCCCCTTGGCGGAATAGCCAAAAGCAAACATTTCGCCGGTTTCAAAATCATTCTTAGGGTGCGCCGTAAACGGACCAGCAAACGCATCGCCATAGGTTTGCGGTCCAAGCGTTTCTAAGCTTTCCGGATCGATTTCAATCGGTGGACAGCCTTCCATGAGTGCATAAATTTTGTCTTGGTGCGGCCAGATATGCGTGTTGGCTGTGTTGTAGTCCGCTGGGTTGATACTCGGATCATTAAAAGCTGGATTGCCAAACACGCCGAACAAGCGGCGGCCTGCATCTTGCTCAAGCTGAAGCTTTTTTGTTTGCACCCAGCGGTTTTTGAGTGAGGCTTTGCCATTCTCGATGCGCAGGGCATAGAGCATGCCATCGCCGTCAAAGACGTGGTATTTATTGCCCGGTTTTGGCGCATAGGCCGGGTCCGGGCCATTGCGATAGAAAATCCCGTTGAGTGTATCCGGCAGGTCGCCTTCGACCACCAAATCCGGCGCGTCGATTTCGGCCCCGAACGGCGCCCAATATCCCGTCAAATAAGGGTCGTCTGGAAAAGCTGTTGCCACATCATCCTCCCATATCCTGGCATAAACCAACATATGGCGCGAAATGGCGCGTTAGGAAGCTCTTGGAAGTCGCAGGATAGCAGAGATTTGTCGGCCATAATCCGGCTCATGGCGGTGAGTTGCGCGGCGATAGCTGAAGAACCGCTCCGGCTGGGCGTACGTGTCTTCATGCAGCACATCAATGTGGCGCACGCCCACCTCTTGGAGTGCTGCCGCGACCAGGCCAGGCAGATCAAATCGGTATGTTTTGGGCGTATCATCTGGTTTGAAAAAGGCTGGCCGGGCGGCGGCGTCAAAGACATCCTGACCGACCTGGTAGCTGGCCTGCGCAATTGCCGGGCCCACGGCAGCAGCAACCTCTACACCTTTAAAATGCGCGACAGCTGCGCCTAAAATACCGCCGGTTGCGCCTTTCCAGCCGGCATGCACGGCGGCAACGCGAGAGCCATCCACAGCGGCTAAAAGTACTGGCACGCAATCCGCCGTCAGTACAGCAACGGCCTCGCCGGCTTTGGTGCTGACGATACCATCGGCATTGCTTGGCTCATCCGCGCTATCAACAACCAGAGCGCTGTGCACCTGATACACTGTCTTGAGCGATTGCGCGCCCAAAGCGTCGGCAACACGTTGCCGGTTGCGCGCAACGTTGTCTGCAGCGTCGTCTGAACCGCGGCCGACGTTGAGGCTTTTATAGAGACCAATTGATACGCCGCCCTGCCGCGTGAAGAACCCATGCTGGATGCCTGGAATGCGCTTTAACAGATCGCTTTGTAACATCACGCAGCCCCAAAGCCTGCCGGGTCCCCACTGCCATGCGGCGTAAAGGCCAGGACTTTAAACAGATCGCCCATCTGGGTGGGCCCAGCCAATCGCTGCGCATCTGCCTCAGCGCCAAGGGCTTTGGCGCGGGTCAACAAACCCAGCTCGGTGAGAAACGCGCCTTGTGTCACTGGGCCATGCACCGCGCAGCGATCAGCTGCAGCCTCGCGCAGAGCAGCGAAATTGACGTGTGCAGTCAAATCTGCTTCGCCAGGGGCCTCTAACGGATCGGCAAATGCGTGGTTTGCGATTGCCTGAAAGCTATCACCAAGGCCGTATTCGCTATAACCATAATCAATAACCAGCGCGCCGCCACCGGACTGGGCCACACGCTCGGCCAAGTGCTGCGCAATCGACTGCGCGGGCGCGCATATTTCAATGATTTCGCCTACATCTGCGCGGCGGAACCGCTGCGGGATCATCGCGCTGATATCAAGCCCATTAGGACTTAGCCCCAGCGCACCATTTTGTGCATATACGGCGCGTTCTTGCCAGCCTTGATGCGTGCTTTCAAATTGCCGGATCGGCAGTGCATCAAAAAACTCATTGGCGATGATATACACAGGGCCGTCATAAGCTAGCTGGGTGACGTCATGCCACCAGTGCGCCCCCGTATTGCGCTGGGCTTGTTCAGCCCGCAAGGCTGGACTGATTTCAACAAAGTGAATTGGCGCATCGGTAGGCCAGCCGGGCACTTTATGCAGCGCCCGCCGGGCATCTTGCATGAGCGTGCCGCGGCCGGGGCCCAGTTCAATGAGGGCCGGGCTGTTCGGCATGCCTTGCTGGGTCCATAGGTCGCCGATCCACAGCCCTATGAGTTCGCCAAACATCTGACTGATCTCTGGCGCGGTCGTAAAGTGACCGGCGCGGCCAAAGGGTTCGCCGCGCATGTAAAACCCGTGTTCAGGATGACACAGACATTCTGCCATATAACGGCTTAGCGGCAGCGGTCCGTTTTCTTCGATAAGTTGAATCAGCACGTGCTTGAGCGGTGTCATGTCGCTGGTTTTTTAACGCGCTTTACGCCCGTATTTCGCGTGCGCCTGGCGTAAGATAAAAAGCCAATTCCGCAGGCAATCATAGGCAGGCACAGCGTCTGCCCCATGGTCAGACCGCTGGCGAGGAGACCAATATGCGCATCAGGCGTGCGCACATACTCTACCAGGAACCGAAACACGCCATAGCCGACCAAAAACACCCCGGTGGTAAAGCCGTGCCAACGGCCTGCACCGGTGGATAAATAGACCCAGCGTAAAATAATGAATAGCACAGCGCCCTCTAGGACGGCTTCATAGAGTTGGCTGGGGTGCCGCGGCAGCTTAAACGGATCACTTGGGAAGATCATGGCCCATGGCACGTCTGTTTGGCGGCCATAGAGTTCACCATTGATGAAGTTTGCAATCCGCCCAAAAAACAAACCAATCGGGACCGTTGCGGCGGCAAGGTCGCCGACGCCGGGTGGGGATAGCCGGTTTTTAAGCGCGAACGCGATGATGCCCACGCTGACCCCAATCAATCCGCCATGGAAGCTCATGCCACCTTCCCATACTTTAAAAAAGCTAATCGGGTCGGCCAGGGTGCTGTCGAGATTGTAAAACAGGGTTGAGCCGATCCGGCCCCCGAGAATGGTGCCGATGGTGGCCCACATCAAAAAATCATCCACTTGCCGCTTGCCCATGGCCGCGCCTGGGCGTTTGACCAATTTGGTCATATACCACCAGCCAAGGCCGAGCCCGATCATATAGGCGACTGAGTAATAGCGCAGGCCAAAGGTATCAGTGATCTTAAAAATAAATGGGCCAATTTCAGGAAATGGCAGCAGTCCAGCAAAGGCATGCATGGCGGGGATGATGTCCTTAGTCCGCGAGATAAGCGGCGCGATCATAGGCGCTTGTTGAAGTTGTGCAATATACCTCTTACATAAGCTTTAAAAGGAGACTGACATGTCCACGAAAAACCCTTTTGTTGAAGACTTTGCAAAAGTCGCCTCAAGTGCCATGAGCACCTTCAGTGGTCTGCGCGATGAAGCGCAGTCAGCGATGCGCGCGCGTTTTGATGCCATGCTCGCCGATATGGACATGATCACACGTGATGAATTTGACGCCGTGCGGGCCATGGCCATTAAGGCGCGCGAGGAAAATGATGCGCTGCGTGCGGAGTTAGAAGCGTTAAAATCAAAGATACCGGCGGCGAAAGCCAAGCCAGCGCCGCGCAAAACAGCAGCGAAATCGACAACCGCCAAAAAACCGGCGCGCAAGACACCGACCAAAAGCTAAGCTAAAACCACAAAACCCGTCATATCGCGGCTTTTCCACATTAAACTTTTGCGATGCGCACACGCCTCTGTTGCGTTTGTGCGAAGGGCGTGCAACGCTATGTTGTGGCTGGTACGTCGTTAGTCGCTATATGTTGACGTTGCCAGCGTCGCGCCAACAGCTGGGTTGGCCGGCATTCGGCCAACCCGTGAAACCGGGAGACGGCTTTATGACGCTATCGCAGAGTGAATACCACTATAGCGAGACCAATAGTCCGCTGGATATGGTGGAGCATCTTTTTGAAGCCAATCAATGGTCATTTGAACGCGAAAGTGATGATGAACTGACCGCTCTTGTCCCGAGCGGTTGGTGTGATTATCAATTGCGGTTTTTCTGGCGCCAAAGCGAAGGCGTCTTGCAGGCCATCAACATGTTTGACCTCAAAGTGCCAGAAGCCAAACGTCAGCAGATTTGGGAAGCGCTTGCGCTGATTAATGAGCGCCTGTGGATGGGGCATTTTGAAAGCTGGGCGGAGGGCGATGCTCTGCTCTATCGCCATGCGACATTTTTAGATGAACACGCGGCACTCACGGCGGATCATGCCCATGCGCTGGTGCAGACCGCTGTTGGTGAATGCGACCGATTTTACCCCGTATTCCAGTTCATTCTGTGGGCCGGCAAAAGCCCCGCGGAAGCCGTTGAAGCGGCAATGCTCGATACGGTTGGGACGGCATAGCGCCGCGCACCCGTGCAGCTTTTAGAGCTTGGCATCATCTCCGCCGAGCGGCCGCTCGTACTGCTTGGCTGCGGCAATATGGGCCGCGCGCTTTTGAGCGGTTGGCGGGCGCATGGTCTGCCCGCTGAACACATTTTCATTCTCGACCCGGCGCTCGCCGATGGCGTGCCAGAGCTTGATATCGAAGCCAGCCAGGTTGGCCAATCCGTTCCGCAAGCCCTGCGCGCGGGTTTGGTTATGCTTGCGATTAAACCGCAAGTCTTTGCCGCAGCAGCGCCTAGCTCGGCCCCAGCAGTGGATGGTGAAACGGCTATACTCTCCATCATGGCGGGCGTGCCAGTCCGGTCGCTTGAAGCAGCCTTTCCACACAATGCTGGCTGCGTACGTGCGATGCCAAACACACCAGCCGCCATTGGAAAAGGCATTACTGCGCTTTATGCCGGGCCAGAC